>CALXMX010000190.1 GCA_944389575.1 uncultured Opitutales bacterium | reverse complement strand
CCCTGCGCGACAAGCAATTCCAAGAGCGCCTCAAGCAGGGAATTTCGCAGTGCGAGGCCGCGGAAAAGTCGGCGGACGAGGCCCAAAAATCCATATCGGAAAATATAGGAACTATTGCCGCGGCAGCCGCCTCTTTGGACAGCTCGATCAAGAGCCTCAACAGCGCGCTCGCCATCGATCCGGAGTACGCAAAGGCAAAAAAGAATCTCGCCACCGCCAAATCCGCGCAGAAAAATCTCAATTCCGAAACCGATATTTTGCAAAACGCTTTAAGCGCGTTTACCGACCAAAACGGCGATGTGCGCGCGGCCGTGGGAAACCTGAAAAAAATAAAGGAAGAGCTTAAAAAACTTCTGCGGGACGACCAAAATCAAAACCAACAGAATCAGAATCAACAAAACCAGCAAAACCAGAATCAGCAAAACCAGAATCAGCAGAATCAGAATCAGCAGAATCAGAATCAGCAAAATCAGCAGAATCAGAACCAGCAGAACCAACAAAATCAAGACCAAAACCAGCAGCAAAGCCAAAGCCAACAGAATCAGGATCAACAGCAGCAGAATCAAAATAAAGACCAGCAGCAAAATCAGCAGGATAAGCAGAATCAACAAGGCCAACAGGGCCAGGACCAACAACAGCAACAGAACCAACAGGACAAGGATAAGGACGGACAAAAAACGGACTCCGAAAAAAGCGAGGACAATCAAAAGCAAGACGCCTCCAAAGGCTCCGACAGCCGCGAACAAAAGCCCGGCTCCGACTCCCGCCAAAACGACAACAGCGATCAAAACAAGGACGAGCAGGCCATAGACAGCGGCGCGCCTCGCGAGGAGAAAAACGCGGACAATCCAAAAGACAATCAAGCCCAACAGGGCGAAGAAAGCGGCGAGCGGCGCGACGAACAGGCCGCCCCCGCCGACAACAGACAGCTCAGGCAGGTCGAGGCCGGAACGGAAGCCAAAGACGATAAGGCCGGGGAAAATTACAGAAAGGCCGCCGGCGCAATGTCGCGCGCGGAGGCCCGGCAGCTGCTCGACGCGCTGAAGGCGGACGAAAAAAGCCTGCCGCACTCCGGATTCGGCGAGCAGCGCCGCCGGTATGAAGAAAAAACTTACAAGGACTGGTAAATGAAAAAGCCTATATCCATATTAATTCTTGCGGGAGCGGCATTCCTGCCGGGCGTTTTGCCGGCGCAAGTCGATTCGTCGGGCTTCGTGCCGGCGCACATACGCCCCGGCTCAACCGCCGACTACACGGTGACGCTAAAGGACATTTCCGGGCGCGTGTCGCCCGCCGACATTCCGATTCCCTCGGGGCTGCAGATAGTGGGCCAGCGCTCGGGGCAAAACATCATAGTCAACAACTCGGAAATGTCGCGCTCCACGAGCTACACCTTCACGATTTTGGCCGGAAAGGAGGGGACGTACACGATTCCCGAATGGAAGATCAAACTGGGCGGCCAGGAGTACTCAATTCCCGCGTCCGTTCTGAAAGTGTCCGCCGACGCCCCGCAGGCTCCCGCGATTCCCGACGACGACGCCTTTGCAAGCCCCATGCAGACGATGTTCCGCCAGCGCCAAATACGCCAGCGCCAGCAACAGCATTCATTCGACGCGTCGCTGCGCGACAAAATATCGCTGGAGCTCAAGCTGCCGAAAGACAAGATATACGTCGGCGAATCCGTGCCCTGCCGCCTCGTGTTTTCAATGGACAAGTCGCTTCCGGAAAACGGCCTGCAGCTCCAGCAGTTCATACCGCAGCCGAAAGAGGCCGACGCGTTTGAATGCACGCCGCTGGGTAAGCCCTCGGAGGAGCTGTCGGCGGACTCGCAAAAAATCCAGCTTGTGTACGACATGATAATCACGCCGCTCAAAGTGGGGACGTACTCGCTGGAATTTTCGGCCGAGGGGATATTCATGCGCAATGTGAGCATAAGCGACATGATGAGCATGTCGTTCGGCGACATGTTTCCGTCGTTCGGAATGCGCCAGCCGCTGAAATTTGAAGTCGCAACCCCGGATACTAAAATAGGGGTGCTCCCCCTTCCCGACGAGGGCAAGCCCGAAAACTTCGGCGGGGCGATAGGAAAGTTCTCGCTCGGCAAGGCGTCGCTCGACACGGACGCCCTCACCGTGGGCGATCCGTGCATAATAACGGTGCCGGTGGTCGGCTCCGGAAACTTCGCCAGAATCGGAGCCCCGTCCGTGGAAAAATCGCCCGATTGGAAAACTTACAAGCCCAAATCCTCCTTCACGGACGAGAGCAACGGCATGGGATACATCGGGGTAAAAACCTTCAGCTTCTCCGTCGTCCCGCAAAAGGCCGATTTGAAGGCCGCGCCGGCGGTGACGTTCTCATACTTCGACCCGCTGGACTCAAAATACGTCACGCTGAAAACTCCTCAGATGGAAGTGAGCGTCGCTCCGAGCGGGAGGTCCAGAAGGATTGAAAAGGAGGCGCAAAAATCCAACGAGCCGGCGTTTGAAAAAATCGTCGAGGCGCCGCAGGGATCGCCTGCGGCGGCGCGCGGGCTCCTTTCGTCCGGAATATTCTGGGGCGCGCAGGCGGCGGCGCTGATTGCAATAGCGCTCTTCGTAGTTTCGCGCCGCAGGAAACTCCGCCTTGAAAGCGATCCGGCGTTTGCAAAATTCACCGAATGCATGCGCGAAGCCGACGCAAAATTAAAGGCGGCCGGAACCGCCGCGGAAGCGGGGAACGCCGGTGCCTTCTTCAAGGCCGCCAAAGAGAGCCTCCAATACTCGCTTGCCGCGCACTCGGATTTCGACCCGCGCGCAATGCTCTCAAAGGAGGCCGAAAAGATACTGGCCCAAAGGGGCGCGGACGAATCCGCGCTGAACGCGTGCGCGCGCATATTCGAGGGGTCCGACGCCGCGGATTTCGCCCCCGTCGAGCTCTCGGCCTCCGACCTGAAATCCCTGTTCGGCGAACTCAAAAAAATAAACGCCATGGCGCGGAAAAGCCAAAACTGACATGATGAAACGCCTTCTGACTGCTATGGGAATGCTGTGCGCCCTCTGTGCGCCCTTCGCGGCGGCGAGTGCGCAAACCGCGCAGGAATATTTCAAGCTTGGAAATTCGGCCTACAACAGGGCGGATTATCCGGCCGCGCTGGAAAATTATCTGGAGGCCGCAAAAAAGGGCGGAGGCTCGGCGGAGCTTTTTTACAACACGGCGAACGCCTGCGCGAAAGTCGGCAAGCTGTCGCTGGCGGAGCTGTACTATCTGCGCGCAATATACGCGAATCCGAGGCTGAGGGAGGCGTCGGCCAATTTAGAGACGCTGGCAAAAGACGGCGCGCTGGAAATTCCGCAGATGGGAATTGCGCAAACGGCGCTGGCGGAACTTTCGGAAGGAGAGTGGACGGCGCTGGCGCTGGCGGCGTTTTGGGGAACGGTATTGCTGATAGCGATTCCCCCACTCTACGGAAAGCGCTCGGCCGCGCTCGCGTTCCTGGCGATAGTCTGCGCAATAACCATGTGCGTGTCGATTGCGGGGATATTCAGCTGGCGCGCGTTTGCAAACAGGGCCGTCGCCGTGGGCGAAGCGCCTTCGCTGAGAATTTCTCCGGCCCCCGAAGCTCCGGTGTGCGCCATACTGGCCGACGGGCAGCTGGCGAAAATCCGCAAGAGCCGCGGAGACTTTCTGTACCTCGAAACCTCGAACGGCAAGCGCGGCTGGGGGAATAAAAGCGACTTTGAGCCCATAGGGAAATAGCCCCGCCCCATTCCGCCCCGCGGCTATTTGAAAGCGGCGCGCCCCGGTTGGGTGCGCCGCATTTTGTTTCCGAATTTGCTTGTTATCGGCGGCCCAATGTATTTTGAATTTTCCAATACGGAAGAATTATTCCGGCAAGACATTTCCACGCTTTTCAAAACATGAAAAAAATTCTCGCACTAATCGCGCTATTCGCCGTCCTGTGGGCGGCGTGGTACTTCTTCGCATGCAATCTGGTAAAGATTCCCGACATTCCGGAAAACCAGAAAGCCGTATTTATATTGGAACAAACCGGCTGCGTGCTCTGCCACGACAAAGCCGCAAAGCCGCCCTTCTACGCAAGCATACCGCTCGTCGGCAGCCTCGTGAAATCCGACATGAGTGAGGGCCTCAAAAGCTTCGACATAGGCCCGACGATGAGGGAAATAGCCGAAGGGAAACCTGTAAACGAGACAATACTGGCAAAGATAGAGCACGCGGTAAACGCCGGAACAATGCCGCCCTTCGCATTTGTCGCCGTTCACGCGAACAGAAAGATGTCGGCGAACGGGCGCGAAATACTCATGAAATGGATAGCCTCCGAACGCGGCAGGCTGAACAAAAATTCCGGCGTGGCGAAGGAGTTTGCGAACGAACCCGTATGGCCCATTCCGGAAAAATTGGAAGTCGAGGCCGAAAAGGTCAAGCTCGGCCAAATACTCTACCACCACACCGCGCTTTCGGGCGACAACACCGTATCATGCGCCACATGCCACCCGCTTGAAAAGGGCGGCGTCGACGGGCTTCAGACTTCCGTCGGAATACGCAAGCAAAAGGGCGAAATCAATGCGCCGACAGTTTACAACGCGGCCTTCAACAAGCGCCAGTTCTGGAACGGCCGCGCGGCGGATCTGGCCGAGCAGGCCGGCGGACCGCCGATGAACCCCGTCGAAATGGACGGCGTTTCGTGGGAGGAAATCGCCAAGAGGCTCTCCGCCGACGCCGCATTCAAAAAGCAGTTCGAGGCGGTCTACCCGGACGGCTTTACGGAAAAAAATATCACCGACGCAATCGCCCAATTTGAAAAGACCCTCATCACCCCGAACAGCCCGTTCGACAAATACCTGCGCGGAGACAAATCCGCCCTCACCGCCGACCAGATCCGCGGATACGAGCTGTTCAAGCTCCACAACTGCGCCATATGCCACGCCGGCCAAAATCTCGGCGGGCAGACTTTTGAATATATGGGGCTAAAGCGCAACTACTTCGCCGACAGGGGCAACGTTGGGAAAATAGACGACACCGGCCTGAAGTCCTTCACAAACGACGAGCGCGACATGCACAAATTTAAGACGCCCACGCTGCGCAACGTGGCCCTGACCGCCCCGTATTTCCACGACGGCTCAACGCAGTCGCTCAAGAACGCGGTGTCAGTGATGGCGAAGTATCAGCGGGGAAAAACGCTAAGCTCGAACGACGTCGAGTGCATCGTAAAATTTCTGGAATCGCTGACGGGAGAGCTCGAGGGCAAGCCGCTCAAAAAAGCCCAATGAACGCCGGCGCGCGCTTTGAAAGCCGAAGCGCGCGCGAATAAAGAATGAATCTCTACGCTTCCACATACATTCTTGCCGCCGTATTCGCAGTCGCGGCGTTCGCGCTCTTTGCCCGCCCCGACGCGGCAAGAAAATGCTCCATGCGCTTCCTGCGCAGCAAGACCGCATCGTACGTCACATTCGGAGCGGCGACGCTCTGGTTTGTCTACCTGCTATCGCAGCTTGGAGAGGCGGACTTCGGCGACATAAAAGGGATATTGATAGTCCTGTTCGGCGGCGCGGGGCTGCTTGCGTTCAAATATCTGCCGGATTTCCTATCCGTAAGGGGAGCGGCGATAATCGCGCTTCTAAGCTGCCGCGCGTTCATCGACTCTGCATTCATGCAGGAGCCGCCCTCGCGCCTGCTGTTAGTTAGCGTATCGTATCTGATTGTCGTTTTCGCGCTCTACATCGGAACGCTTCCGTACAGAATGCGCGACATTCTCGAATGGATTTTCGCCTCCGGGCGCCGCACAAAAGCGTGCGCGGCACTCTTTGCGGCACTCTTTGCGGCGCTGATATGCGCGTCGCTGATGTACTGAAGAACGCAACGCCGAAACTTTTGCCATGCTCAAGGGGCTGATACTCGTAATTAGCGGACCGGCCGGAAGCGGAAAAAATACCGTCGCCGAACGTCTGATAGCCCATTCAAACGGGAAAATCCGCCGCGCGATAACCACGACGTCCAGGCCTCCCAGAGGGAGCGAAAAAGAGGGAATCGACTACTACTTTCTAAGCGCGCGGGATTTTGAAAGAGCGATTGAAAACGGCGAGTTTTACGAATTCGCAAAAGTGCACGACCGCTATTACGGAACGAGTAAGCGCGAGATACTCGGCCTGCTCGAATCCGGCAAGGACATAGTTTTGATAATAGACGTTCAGGGCGCACAAACTTGGCGCCAAATAGCCTCGCGCGAGCCTCTAATCGGAGAGAGGCTGCATTCGGTGTTCATCAGGCCGCCCTCCATAGGCGAGCTGCGCCGCCGTCTGGCAAACCGCGGAACGGAATCGGAGGAGGACATCGAGCGCAGAATGAAAACGGCGCAAGAGGAACTCCGGCGCGATGCGGAGTTTGAATTTGTCATAGACTCAGGTTCGCGAGACGACGATTTCAAAAAATTGCTGGATATCTACTCCAAACTAAAATCCGAAAAATAACCCTTCCCTTCGCGAGTCCTTATTAACGCCGACCGGACGGACGGCGGCGCGCAAAAGAATTTTTCCTCCCACGCCGTTGCGGCCGGAATGATAGTTTTGCCATTTTTTGCAAAAAGTCCCATTCTGTAAAAATCCCATTTTGTAAATCGGACAATTCCACGAAGATTTATAACCCCCGAAGATTTTACAACCGCCGCTCGGGCGCATGCGTATAACCCACCCCCCAAAAAAACGCGCTAACCGCGCCCCGCGCGAGAGAAGAAACGCAAATTGGACGGACGCCTTGCGCAAAAAAACGGACGCCGCAAAACGGCGTCCGCAAAATTAAAACGCGAAAAATATTTAACTTTATTTTTCCTCGGAGTTCTGGGCGGGCGCGGAAGGCTCCGACTTCTCGGCATTGTTCGCCTGCACGCTCTTTTTTTCCTCTTCGTCCATCGCCTCGCGGATATTGTCCTCTATCTCGGTCGTGGCCTTTTTAAACTCGCGAATAGACTTGCCCAATCCCCTCGCAAGTTCGGGAAGCCTCTTTGCCCCGAAAAGAAGGAGAAAAACTATCAATATAAGGATAAGCTCCTGATAGCCTATGCCGAATGCCAAAACATTATTCATATTTTAAATCGATTTCCAATGGTTAAGTTTAATCGGAGTTCGCGCCCGTTTTCCGGGGCGAAACCCTACCGCTTTCTTCCTTAGATTGGTAATCCTCCGGAGACGGAGCGAGCATCAACTGCCGCACTTTATCGGCAATTTTGTCGGACGTTTTAAGCTCATTGGCAAAATCTGTCAAGCCAGAAGCATACATGTCTTCGTCGTCGTCAAGAAGGGCCTCAAAACTGCGGCCGAGCGCGACGAGCGCGTTGTGATAGACGGAATTTGAACGCGAAAGCGCAACCTTCAGCTCGAATATTCTCAATTCGACCGCGTTTCTGACGTCGGGGTCCTCCCGCATTTCAAAGAGCGACATTCCCGCCAGACCCTCCGTCGTTCCGTCCTCGCGCATGTGGGGAAAAACGGCGTATCTGACTATTTCCGCCCTCGTCGTCTCCATCGTCTGAATACCGCCCAACCTGGAGCAAATCAGACCGGTGACCACGCACCTCCAGCGCGAATAGAATTCGTCCTTCGACACTTTCAGCGCGCCGCAAATGGAATCCACCGCGGCCTCGGGAGATTTTTTATCAATCAGCAACGCCGAGAAGAAGTCGGGAAATCCCGCGCCGAGAATCTCGCGAAGCGCCTCCAAATTCCAATAGGCGTGCGCGCGGGCGAGCTCGAAATTTTCAATTTTTCCGCGTTCAAACGAAAATACCGACTCGGGAAGGCGCGGCGGATTCGCGTCCGCAAGCCGCGCCATGTCGCGCGCGACCCCGAATCGGGCCTTTTGTTCCAGCGCCCCCTCGAAAGCCAGCTCCAGCCAATAGGGAAGATTTTTTACGCCCTCCGCGCCCGCCGCCGAAAAAGCGATGCTCCTCAGCGCGCCGCCCGAAAGCAGACGGCAGAACAGGTCGAAATCCAGCCTTTCGCACCAGAGCGCCGAGAGAATTACCTCGCCGTTGTCCATAATCTTCGCGCCGGTCAGCTGCGCGGAGTCGGACGCGGACAGCACGCGAAGCTCGACCGGACGAATCCCGCCAAGCTCGCCGGTCTTTGAGAAGAAGCCCGCCGCAAGCTCCGCGCAATCCTTCGCGACCTCCGCGCACTGGTTGACCGCTACAAAATCCTCCCCGTATATCTTAAAAAGGGAATTTTTAAATTCGCTTATCTGTTTTTTCGGAAGCTGCGAAACGTCGATTCCGCCGCCTTTAGAATCCGCGGAATCGCCCACGTAAAAGCCGTTCACAAAATTTTTCGACGTGTCAACCGGCAAGAGTTTTTCGCTCTTTGGAGGAATCGGCTTTGGAACGTCCGGCTCCTCCTCCGTGGGAATCGGCTCCACCGCGGGAACGTCGGAGCTATCAGTCGGCGCGCCGGAAGGCATTTGCCCCGCCGATATGGATTCGACCTCCGCTTCGGATTCCGCCGCATTCGCCCTTCCGCCCGAACGCGGAGCCGAAGCGGGCGGCGCACCTTCCTTTTCAAAAGATTCGGCGCGCTCTGCGGCGGGCGCGCCGACACCGGGCGCCGGAGCCTTTTCGGAATCCGGAATTCTTTCCACCACGGGCTCATCCGCAAAGTTTTCAACCGCCTTTGTCGGGGCCGCTTCGCTCCCGGCGCGGGGCCGGCCGGACGCGGTAGCGGCGGGGCGCCCGTCTGCGGCAGGCAAAATTTCAGACCTCCGCCCGCCGCCGGCACGCTTTGGGGATTCGCTCTGCGCAGGCGCAACGCCCGAAGCTTTGCCGGCATCGGCGACTTTCTTTTCCGGTCTTGAGCCAACGACACCAGACTCCTGTTCCGCGCTCAACGCTTCCGCCCCCGACTTCAAAGTTTCGGTTTTCACTCCCGATTTTGAAGGAACTCCGTCTGCCCCCTTCGGCGCGACAGATTCAGATTGCGCAGGCGGCGTCCCGCCAACCTCGGGAACCCCATTTGCGCTCTTAGGTGAATCTCCGCTTGCGCCCCCGTCAGAACTGCCGCCTTCCGAATCTTCCAGCGAACTTTCCATCGCGGCCGAAAGCTCCTCGCCCACCGGCGCAGGAGCCTCGCTCTCCCGATATCGCTTTATTATTTCGCCGAGATTGAGCGTAGAATCGACCACCATTCCGGACTCGATTTTGCCCGCAGCCGCATCGTCTGCGACCTTTTTGGCAAGCGCGATTTTTTCGGCCAAAGTCATTTCGGCCGCCGGCGCGCACACTGCGCCCGCCGCGCACATGAGCGCAAAAACTGCGGCTATTGCAAATCGCATTTCTCTATGTATGCTCTATTGCCGGCAATCTTCAACTTAATTTTGGAGCCAAGCAAAGCGACGATTTCCCCGATACGCCCCGACTTTGCGTAGTGGGAAAGCATCTCTTCAGCCCATTTGCGCGCGAAAAAAAGCGGAATGCGCGCCGCCCCGAAGTAGGCCCGCGCGAGCCGAAAATCCGCGTCTATGCAAAACGCCAGCGAGTACGCGCGCGCATTCGTTAGGCTTGCATGGATTACCGGTATACACACTGCAATCTCGCCGCAGTCGAGAATTTTGAGCGCGGGCGGCGCGGCAAAGGAATTTGAGCCATGGGCCACCAAACCGCCGACGCCCTTCGACAGCCCGTCCGAATCCAGAACAATCCGCTCCCGATTCGAGTCCAAAAAATCTCTAAGCTCCGGAGAGGTCTCCGACAGCGGCTCCGCCTCGAAGGCGGCTGGCGCAAAAAACGCCAGCCAAAAAAACGCGCAAAGCGCGCCGAAAATGAAAAAAAGGGCGCAAGACAGCCCCATGCGCAGCGCATAAAGGACGAACTGCAAACTTCCCCGCATCGGCTTGTTATTTGTAGTACAGCGGCGCGGTGCGCTCTATGCCGAGCCGGCAGGCCTGAGAAGCGGGAAATATCTGCTGCGCGGCGAGGTAATAATTCAGCGCGCACGCGTAGTCGCCCGACTGCTCCGCCTTTTTCGCGCTGTTGAGCGCCTTCACGTAGTCTGAAACTTCCGGAGCCAGCTCCGCCTGCGCCCTCGCCAACGCCGCGTCGTTAGCGTCAACTGCGCGCGCGTTTTCCAAAATGTCCCACGCAAAGTAGGGATTCTTCTGCTTTTCCATCTCCTTGGCCTGCGCGATAAGCGCGTCTATGCGCCCGACCTTCAGCACTATTTCGCGCAGTTTCGCCAGCCTCTCCGCGTCCTGCCGAAGGACTATTCCGAACTCCGGAGCCTCGGCGGCGATGTCGCGGAAATTGTTTTTTGCAAGAAGCTCGTCAAATTTCTTCTCGTACAGCGTGGTGCCCATGGACAAGCCGACAAGCTCGTTGTTGAGCGTCTCGATTTTCGGATTGAGCGGCCAGAGTTTCATGGCCTCGGAAATGGACTGCTTGACGCTTTCGGAATCCCCCTTTGCGGCGGCCTGCTTGGCGGCCAAAAGGTGCATGTCGCTCGCGCGCTGCGCGGTACGGACTTTAGAGAGAATTTCGGTCGCGGGAAAGTCGGGGGCGTCGGTTTTCATGCGCTCCAGAACCTCCTCTATGCCCCCCCAATCGCGCGACTCCGAGAGCCTCTTTATCGTGGCCGCGTCCCTGTAAATGCGGTGCAAAACCTTCCTTTTAGCGGGGTCGAAGGAGTACAAAAGCGGATCGAATTCGCCCAAGACAAACGTCTCCTGCAAGCGTTCCAGCGCGCCGAAGCGCTCGCCCGAATCGTAAAGCGAATTGACGGCGTTCATGCCGTCGCGCACATCGGAGCGGGCGTCGTTGGCTATGCCCTCGAGCAGGTCGACATTCGGCGTGAACTGGGAAAGCGGCACCATTTGGGCAAGCTCCTTCTGCCCCACTTGCAACGCCTGCGCGTTGCCGCGGTAGATGTGGCGGTAAAACATCGACGCCAGCTGCGCGGCCTGAAATTTGCGCTCCGTCAAAAACAGCACCAGCTGCGACTGGTACTGCAAAACGGCCTTCAGCGCGACGGCCTCCCTCGCAGCCTCGCTCTTGAGAAGCTTGGCCCTGCTCTCCTGAAGCTCCACCGTCCTGTACGCTATCTCCGCCGCGTGAAATTCCGGAGTCTTTATTTTCATCTGCGCGGTGGAGCGCCCCGAGTTAAACTCGCGCGCGGCGTTCTCGCCGTACACCGAATGCGACTTCAGGAGAAACTTGTCCTCCTTAACCTTCAAAATGTCGTCAAGCTCGTTTTTCTTCGCCCCCGCGTACTCCTCCTTCATTCGCCATGACGTATAGACGCAGTTGGCTATCAGCAGGCACGAATCCCCGTCGAACGGATATTCCGCGGCGTCGTAAAGCCTGCTCCACGCGTGGCGGATAGTCTTGTCCGACAGGTCCTCGTTCGAGGCCGCAAGCAGCGAGGTTATCTCGGCGAGTATGCCCTGGTAGGCGTTGAACTCCTTGGCGTCGGTGGTCATGGAGAGGTATCTCTCGAAGCGCGCGCGCACGAGCTTGCTGTCGCCGATATTAAAATTTTTGCCCTTCCAATTCAGCATGCCGCTGTCGGTGTCGAAGGAGTCGCTCTTAACGTCGAATATCTTGTCGATATTCTTATCGACGGTCGCGCTTTCAAAAATCCCCCGGGGCGCGGCCTGGGCTTCCTGGGCGTTTGCGCCGGCCGCCTGAGCCGGCTGGGAGACGGACGGCATGTTCATTCCCTCAAACATGCTCACATTCTGCGCGCAGAGCGCGCAACAGCTCAACGCAAGCGAAACTGCAACCGTTTTGCCATTCAATATATTCATTCCCAATATATTCATTCCGGCCTCCTAATACTTCTCCACAGACTCGGCGATCACGCGGCCGGCGGGGTCTATTTTCACCACCATCGCATACCGCCTGTTTGCGGAAATATTCACGTCCAAATTCGACGGGACGAGCACGGCGAGCTTCGACATTCCGTCCGCCGTCCGCACGGAGACGAGCCTCCCGCGCGATTCGAGATCCGCCAGCTGCCTGTCGGGCTGGCATTTCAAAAGGTATTTGTTGCCCGCCAGATTCTTCGGCGCGCCTATGTAGGCCGCGTAGG
>CALXMX010000189.1 GCA_944389575.1 uncultured Opitutales bacterium | reverse complement strand
GTACGGCTTGGGAATTTGCCTGCTGGACGGGCGCGGAATTTCAAAGGACGAGAAGGCGGCATTCGGAATGTTTGAAAAGGCTGCGGCGGCGGGGCTGGCCTGCGCGTCGAATATGGTCGGCGTCTGCAAGTACTCCGGGCGGGGGGCTCGGCCGGACGCGGAAGGCGCCGTTAAACTCTTTAAAAAAGCCGCCGACGGGGGGTGTGTTCGCGCGAAAGTGTCGCTGGGGCGCGCCCGGTTGGAGGGGCGGGGGGCGCCGAAAAACGTCGACGAGGCCTTTAATTTGTTTTCGGAGGCCGCGGGCGTCAATGCGATGGCCCAAAATCACTTGGGCGTGTTTTACTCCCGCGGATTCGGGCGCACTCCGGACGACTACGCCGCTGTAAAGTGGTTTGAAAAGTCCGCCAAAAACGGATACGTTCCCGCGCAGGCCGCTCTGGGAATGGCGTATTTGCAGGGATTGGGCGTTGTGAACGATTTGGCGGAGGGCGTAAAGTGGCTTACTATGGCCGCTCGCGGCGGCAATGCGGAGGCTCAAAACAACCTCGGCGTCTGCCTGATGAACGGCTGGGGCACGGAGGCAAATCCGCCGGCGGCAGTCGAGTGGTACGCGAAGTCTGCCGCGCAGGGCTATGCGATTGCCCAGAACAATTTGGGCGACTGCCTGCTCAACGGCCGCGGCTGTGCGGAGAATCCGTCCGGAGCAATAGAATGGTACAGGCGTGCCGCGCTCCAGGGGAATATCGCCGCGCAGAGCAATCTCGGTTTTTGCTATCTCGCCGGAAGGGGGACGCAGAAAAATCCGTCGGAGGCAATAAGGTGGCTGAAGCCGGCCGCCGACAAGGGCGATGTCGCCGCGCAGAGCAATTTGGGCACCTGCTACATAAACGCCGTGGGAGCCGACAGAAATGTGGAGGAGGCCATAAAGTACCTTACGCTTGCCGCGCAAAAGGGAGACGCCCAGGCGGAGGGGAATCTCGGCGCGTGCTATTACAACGGAATAGGCGTGGAAAAGAACGTCCTCAAGGGCGTCGAGCTAATCAGGAGCGCGGCGAAAAAGGGCAATGAGGAAGCTCAAAAGGCCCTTGCGAGAATCCGCGGCACGTATTGACGCGCGCGCTGTCGCTTGGCTATATTGCCGCATTGGCGCGCATTGCAACATTGGCGGGCGCCGCTTTCTTGCGCGTTTGCATTACGGCTAATGAGGGGCTGTCCGAAAAAATGCGCCTTCGCATGCGTCCGGGAGTTCGTGTTTTTGCGCTATTTGAGCGGCGGGTGGCAAGAGGCGGTAGCGCATGCCCTTTCGACCGTCCAGCGCATTTCGATAGAGCTTTTTTATAGGAGCTATCTTTCCGCGCCGCTTTTTACGTTGCCAAGTTTTCAGCTTCCCCGCCGCCGGATTTTTGCGGAGATTTTAAACGAACTTGCGGCTGGGCGGATTCGCCCGCAATGGGACGGGCGCGCCGCCAAAGCGGGCGCCGCGCGAGGCGGATTCGCAGAGCGGGTTTGCGCGGGGAACCTGCAGAACAGTTTTACAGGAACGCGCTTGAGCGGGGAGCTGAAAGGGCTTTGTGCAAGGGCTTAGCGGCGAAACGGCCCCGCGAATAAATTTGCCGGGTGCGGCTACCTCAATATTCCGCGGGATTTCATAAGTTCAAGCACGTTGTCGGGAATGAATTTTTTGACGCGCTCGGGCGAGTATTCCGACACCTGTTTTATGATTGTAGAGCTCGTGTAAAAATACTTCGGCGACGGCATCAGAAACACGGTTTCGATATCCGCGTTCAGGTGCCTGTTCATCTGCGCGAGCTGGAATTCAAACTCAAAGTCGGACACCGCGCGAAGGCCGCGAATCAGGGCTATTGCGCCCGCGTCTTTTGCGAAGTCGACCGTCAGTCCGCTCATTGGCGCCACGCAGACGCGCGGAATGTTTTTGACGTTCTCCTCGACGAGCCTCGTGCGCGTCTCAAAATCGAAGAGCGGATTCTTGCCGGGGTTTGCCGCTACTGCGACTATCACTTTGTCGAACATTCTCAGCGCCCGATTGAGAATATCCATATGCCCCAACGTCACCGGATCGAAAGTGCCCGGATAAATTGCGATTTTTTCCTGTCTCATCGAAAAAGAAGTTGCAAATAGACTTGTAATTTTAGCAATTTTGGCAACACTTTTCGGCCGATGAATCTGCCCAACCTAATAACGGTGTTGCGCACGGTCTTTGCGTTTTCCGCGGTGGTTATGCTGTGTTTTGACGATGCGGCTTTCATGGCGTCCGCGGCGTTTGTTGTGTATGTGATTGCCGGCGTCTCCGACTTTTTCGACGGCTACATAGCGCGCCGCTGCAACATTGTGACGACCTTCGGCAAATATATGGACAGCCTCTGCGACAAAATCATGGTCGTCTCGTTTTTCATGGCGCTCTTTGCGTTCGGGCTGTTCGGGGACTTTACGATACCGGCGCTCTTTTGCGCGATAATTTCGATTTCGCGCGAGTTTGTCGTGAGCGGAATCCGCATGATAGCCTCCGTCAACGGGGTTGTGATTGCGGCCGAGCGGCTCGGGAAGTACAAGGCGGCCTTTCAGATGTATTCGCTCGGGGCGTTTATTTTTGCGCACGCGCTCAAGCTTGATTTCGGCGCGGGCGGCGGTTTGATCTGGACTCTGGCCTTCTGGTCGGGCGCGGCGACGCTGGCTATTTCAACCCTGCTTTCGATATTGTCAGGCGCGGGGTACGCAATCAAATATTCAAACCTGTTAAAAGAATAGAAAGTTGGAATTATGCTCAAAGACAAATTCTATCCGTGGGCCGACAAGATAAATCCAGACCTCGCCGTTTGCTGGAGCACGCTGTGGGGATTGGGCACGCTGAAGGCCCCGGGAACGTGGGGCTCGGCGTTGGGCGTCCTGTTTTACTGCATGTTTTTTTCGCAGCTTAACATTGTGGCGTTTCTGCTGTTTGTGGCGGTGTTCGCGTATCTGGCCGCGGCGGTCTGCGACGTCGCCGAAAGAGAGCTGGGCGAGCGCGATCCGGGCATGGTAAACCTCGACGAGTTCGTGGCGATGCCGTTGTGCTTCGCGCCGATTTGCACGTCGTCTTACAACGGGATTTGGTTGGTGATAGGCTTTGCGATATTCCGCATTCTCGACATACGCAAGCCGGCGTTCGTCTCAAAGCTTCAGGATATCGGCGGCGGAGCGGGCATCGTGCTGGACGATCTTTGCGCCGCGGCGATTACGGGCGTGGCCGTCAACGCGCTCTACTACGTGGTGCAGTCGTTCGCATAGGGGCTGGCGGTTTTCGTTTTGCGCCGCGCGGGGCTCGGCGCGGAGACGTGGGGTTCGGCGCGGGGCGCCCGCGGACACAATCGCGCGCGTTCCCGCGAAAGGTTTTGAAAATTGCGGGGATTGCGAAAAAAGTTTTAAAATTTAAATTTTTAAAATGCGGGTCTTATTCCCTTTTGTGGCTTGATTTCGGCGTGGGCGGCGGTTTGATCTGGACTCTGGCCTTCTGGCCGGGCGCGGCGACGCCGGCTGTTTCAACCCTGGATTTTATCGCTTTCGATAAAATCGCGAAAGGTTTTGAAAATTCGCTTTGCGGCGGGCGGCGCTTTGATTGCGCGGCCCTTTTCGCGCGGGGATATTCGCAGGGGGAATGTTGAAAAAAAAGCTTGCCAACAGGGGGGGCTTGCGTAGGTTAATGCGCTTTATTGTACGGGGTCGCTAGCTCAATGGTAGAGCAGTTGCCTTTTAAGCAATTGGTTCGGGGTTCAAATCCCCGGCGACCTACGGCTTGCAGTCCGTTAGATGATTCGCTATTTCCGCGCAAATAATTAAAAGGTTTTAGCCGAAAAATTTTTCCCGCCATTTTTTATTATTTATTAAATTTGTCCGCCTTTGTTTTTTCT
>CALXMX010000188.1 GCA_944389575.1 uncultured Opitutales bacterium | reverse complement strand
GAGACCCTCGTGCGCGCGGCCATAGACCTGTGCAATCGCCCCATATTAGTGTGCGACATCGGGGATTCCGACGCTCGCGTGCGCGACTTCAACGTGTCGCTGTGCCGCGAATTCTTCCAGGCCTTCGCAAACGAGGCCGGCGCAAACCTGCACATAAAGCTCGAATACGGCGACGAGCCTCACCACATAGCCGAAGCCGCGTTCAAGTGCTTTTCAAAGGCGCTCGCAATGTCCGTTGCAAAAGACCCGCGCAGGGGAAATAATATTCCGACAACAAAAGGCGCAATTTAGGACGGCGGCGCGCGAGCGCGGGAGAAGACGCGGGGAAAGGGGCGCTTGCGCCCATTGCCGAAAGAAAGCAAAAATTCCGCGGCGCGCGCCGGACCGCCCGGCAGAAAGCGCGCCGCACCGCTATGCAAAACTTCGCACGGCAAAGAGACATCGCCCGATAAAAATTCCGACGACAAAAAAAATGCAAAAGCTAAAGAAAGCCGCCGTAATAGACTACGGCATGGGAAATCTCATGAGCGTCCTGCGGGCGTGGCAGCGCGCGGGAGCAGACGCGCGCCTCGTCGGGACGCCCGAAGAAATTTGCGAGGACGACATTCTCGTATTCCCCGGGCAGGGCGCAATAACCGACGCGATGAGGCTGCTCAACTCCTCCGGATTTTCCGACAAAATCCGCCGATGGATAGACGAGGACAAGCCGTTTTTCGGAATATGCCTCGGATTGCAGGCGCTGTTTGAATACTCGGAAGAGGGCGACTGCCCGTGCCTCGGAATATTCAGGGGAACCGTCGAAAGGTTGCGGCCGCCGCGCGAATACAAAGTTCCGCACATGGGCTGGAACAACGTGGAATTTTTTGCGGACGGCGAATTTCGCAAGCTGATTCTCAAAGGCGTGGACGCGCGCGCGCAATTCTACTTCGTCCACAGCTACTGCGCGGAGACGCCGGACAAGGAGCTCGTATTCGGCACCACCGAATACGGCGGGAAAACCTTTGTGTCGGCCGTCGCGCGCGGAAAGCTTGTGGCCTGCCAATTCCACCCCGAAAAGAGCCAGTCCGAGGGGCTGAAGCTCTACGCAAACTTTTTAGAGGCCGTGTCGTAGCGCTGCGCGGTCGCGGCGTTGACGCGCAATCTTCCGCAGCCGGCGCGGAACCCGGCGGGCGCGCAACTTTTTTATTGCACTTCGCCCCTCTATTTCAGATTCTAAGAGTTCCTTGAAGGTAATCTCCACCCGACAAAATTTATCATGACAGAAACAGAAAAAGCAAAATTCATTCTCGGAGGAAAGGAATACGAATTTCCCGTAGTACAGGGCACAGAGGGCGAAAAGGCCGTCAATATAGACAAACTGCGTTCGACCACCGGATACATAACCCTCGACGACGGATTCGCCAACACCGCCGGCGTCCAAAGCTCCATAACCTACATCGACGGAGAGAAGGGGAAACTTAGCTACCGCGGAATCCCCATTGAGGTGATGGCGGAAAACTCCACGTTCATAGAGACGGCATACCTCATCATATACGGGGAGCTTCCCACGCGCAAACAGATGAGCGACTTCTCCCAAAAAGTTCTGCGCAACGCGAGCCTGCACGAGGCGATGATGCACTTTTTCGACGGGGGATTCCCGTTTTCCGCCCACCCGATGGCGATTCTGTCGTCGCTTTTAAATTCGCTGGGCTGCTACTATCCGGAAATGGTGACCAACCGCCGCGAGCAGGACTTGGAGCATTTTGACGACGCCGCCGCCCTGCTGTTGAGCAAAGTTCGCACCATAGCCGCAATGGCGTACAGAATGAAGAACGGCCTGCCGCTGATATACCCCAAGCGCGATTTGGGATACAGCCAAAACTTCCTGCACATGATGTTTACGGAGCCGTACCACGAATACTATCCGCACGACGACATTACCAAGGCCCTCGACCTGATACTTCTCCTGCACGCCGACCACGAGCAAAACTGCTCCACTTCAACCGTCCGCATGGTGGCCAGCAGCGGGGCGAATCTGTTTGCGTCGGTTTCGGCGGGCGTGTGCGCGCTCTGGGGGCCGTTGCACGGCGGGGCGAACATGCGCGTCATTCAGATGATGGAGGAAATCCGCAAGTCCGGCGACGACGGCACAAAATTCATAGAGATGGCCAAGAGGGGCGAAACCAAACTCATGGGATTCGGTCACCGCCTCTACAAGACCTACGACCCCCGCGCGAAAATTCTGCGCGCGGCGGCGGAAAAGGTATTGAGCGTGGTCAAGTTCAAGGATCCCCTTTTGGACATCGCCCTAAAGCTCGAAGAAAAAGCGAGGAGCGACCCGTACTTCATAGACAGAAACCTCTACCCCAATGTCGATTTTTACAGCGGAATAATCCTGAAGGCGATAGGAATGCCGCTCGACATGTTTACGGTCATGTTTGCAATAGGCAGAATGCCGGGGTGGATAGCCCATTGGAGGGAGGTCGCCTCCACTCCGAAGGGGCGGATTGTGCGTCCGCGGCAAGTGTACGTCGGCAAGCCCACTTGCGAATACGTCAAGATGCGCAACCGCGCCGGCGAAGCTTCGTCGGACTACGAACAGGACGAACATAAATCGTTCGGAGACGGCGCCAGCGAAAACGCCTCGGCAAAGGCGTAAGCGCTCTAAACACGCTTTGTCAAACTGCGATTGGCGGCATAGCGGCCGCAATGCGCACTCCGCAAGAAGCCTATCGTTCCGCAAGGCTCTTTGCGCCGCAATTTCATATGGACGCGCCCCGCGATTGCGGGCGCGCCTTTTTGTTAGCTGAACGTATAAGGAGAAAAAGAAATCTTTAATGAAGAATTATGAATAACGAAAAAATCCGGAGGCGCGTTTAGATGCGCCGCAGGCGCGCGCCAAAGGGCGATAGCAGCGAATCGATAATCTGGCGCCGCCGCCTGCTCAACCGCGGTCGCCGCCGTTCATTTTACATTCAGCCATAAAGCCTTCCGCATTGCGCGGGAGAGTTGAATGCAACTGTTCATTCTTCATTTAAAATAACGCTCCGGCCCACAGCGGCGGCGCGGCCAAAAAAATTTGTGTCCGCGCGAAAATTTTTTTGATTGCGCCGCCATGCGCAAATCGGACAATGCGCGCATGCAACACACCGTAATTTTGGCCGCATTCGCCGTTTCCTGCGCAAGCTGCGCAAATCTATTCGCACACCTAACATACGTTCAAACGCTCGACGTGCAATTCGCCGACGCGAAAACGGCAAACGAGGCGCAAGCCCGCATAGAGAAATTTCCCGGCGGCAAAAAAATCGCCTACACGACGCGCTGGGACGACTCAAACCCGCGCCAGCTGCCGCTTTCAAAAATGCTCAACGCGCGCGGAATGAAGGCCACCTGCTATCCCAACGCCGTCAATTCCGAATACGCCAAAATCCTGAAGCAAATGCTCGAAAGCGGAAACGCCGTGGGTTCGCACACGCGCACCCACCCGCTTCTCGGAATGCTGATGCCCGCGGAAATATTCATGGAGAACGCCATGCAGAGAATCGAGCTTGAAAGCCTGTTAGACGCGAACGTGGCGGCCTCCGCGCTGCCGTTCCACAATTATGCGACGGCAATAAATCCGAAGGTCGCCCACATAACGGGCATGTCGATTTTGAACGCCGGGTATCTCTCCGCGCCGGACCTCGTTGAAAACCGTAAAAAATACTCGCTGCCGGAAGGCGCGGACATATTCTCGACGTCGCTCTTTGACGCCAACGACTCCAACCCCGACGAAAAGCGGTACGCCTCCGGCCTCAAGCGCGCGATTGAAAAGGCCGAACAGCGCGGCGACAACCATATCACTCTCGGGGTTCACTCGACGCAGCGCGAGGGCGGAATAGAGAGGCTCGGCGAAATTATCGATAAATACGACTCCGCGGAATTTTGGCACTGCACCGAAAACGAGTACGCCGCGTACCGCGCGCAGGCCGAAAGCGCGAAAATCGAAAAGACCGGGACAAAGGGGAATGTTGCTTCTTTCAAGATCGTGCGCCCTGCGGCGACTAAACTGGCTTCCGACATACCGCTATCGCTCTCATTCAGCGCCCCTATAAAATCCGCAAAGCTCGACGGCAATCGACTGCCCGCCAATGGCGAAGCCGCCCTATCCACCGCCCTATCCATTCCGCACCCGCCGCAGTACCTCACCCCGAAGAAAATCGACCACGTAAAAATTCCATTCGGAAGCGCAAAATTTATCCAATCAAAAAAGTTTCCGGAACTGCGATTTTCCATGGGCTTGGACAAGGAGAGCGAAAAGCTTGACACAAGTATGTCCTGCGCGGGAGCAAAGGTCGAAAACCTGCAAGTGACATACATTCTGGCGCCTTGCTTCGAGCGTGCGGCGGACGCATTTTCAAAAACTCCCAATGCCGAATTTAAAACGTCGCTCAAACTGAAAAAGAACGAACTTGCCGAATTTTTCGACGAGGGAGAAATACTCTACGCAGTCCAGCTGGATTTTCTCCTGTCGGGACAGCCCTCAAGGGTATATTTGACGACAGTCGACAGCCTGCCGGTGCAAATGAAAAACTGTCCGCGGGACTTGGGCGCGGCAATAGGCTCTCTGCCCGCGGGCGAGGCGGACGAAAACGCAATAAGGCGGATGTCGAAACCCGGAACGCCGCTGGCGGACATGCTCGGTAAAAGCTGGGAATTTACGCGCAGTAAAAAACATGCCCCATACGCGCTCCTGCTAGCCGGGAAAAAAGTCAGAACGAGCTGGAAGGCGGACGCGCTCACATTGGCCGTAGTCGATTTTATAGCTCCGAACGCGGGCGAATACGAGATTATTACGGACAACATTTACGCGCGCGCATACCTCATAAACGGGGAGGAAGTAAAACTGAAATCTGGGTCGAACAAGATCCGCCTGAACGGGGGCAAGAACAGGATTCTCGCAAAGATGATGCGCGGAGTGTTCACGTTGTCGGTGCGCGATTCCAAAGGCGCGGAGCTCGAATATTGCGCGCCGGAAATTCGGGGGCAATAGCGGATTCCCACCCGCGGCGCGGCGCGGCGTTTTTAACGATAAACGGACAGGCGAAGTTTGCTATACATGCGGGCTTGCGGAATAACGGGCGCCCCGATACTGCGAAATCCGCTTTCTTCGTAAAAAAACAAGGCGGCAAAAAATAAAACGGCGAAAGGCAAAGGCGAAAACGGGCGAACGCGCTCCGGAATTTGACCGCGCGAAATGTGGCCGACTAAAACTTTCACGCGTTCCGGCGGGCGCATGCGGCGGCGGCTCCGATTGCGCCTGCGACAAACGGCCTTCCGCCGCAAAGCGTGTTGAAAAATAAAAATCCCGCGCAACGCCCCCGGCGTTTAAAAGCTGCGCGGCGCCCAAAGGGGAATGCATAGCTCTTTCCCAAAGCTCTGCCGAAACGTTCTGGCAATCCGACAATTCGACAATCCGCCGAGCTTTATGGAAAGAAACGGCGCGCATTCATTCAACCTGCGCCGTCTGCCGTCCGCCATTTGAAAAAAACGCGTGCCGCACTCCGCGGTTTCCGCCGCAAAGCCCTTTTGAAAAATACTACATTCCGCCGCTTGAATTTTGCGGGAAGCTGAATTTTGCGGGAAACCGCGCGGCGCTTCCGCTCCCCGACGCCCTCCGCCGCGCTCCGCATCGGGGGGTCAAGGGGAAGTTTTTATTCGACAATTACAAAACAATGTGATTTTAAAATCCGCTTATTTCGAATGCAAAAAACGCACTGGAGAATCGCACTATGACAGACATGGCAACAATCGAGGGACTCTGCAAAAGAAGGGGTTTCATATACCGCTCCTCCGAGATATACGGCGGCTTCAACGGATTCTTCGACTACGGCCCGCTGGGCGTGGAGCTAAAGAACAACATAAAGCAGGCCTGGTGGAAGGACTTTGTCCACGGGCGCGACGACATGGTGGGCTTGGACGCCTCAATAATAATGCACCCCGACGTATGGAGAGCCTCCGGCCACGTTGAGGGATTTTCGGATCCGATGGTGGACTGCAAGGAATCAAAGCTCAGGTTTCGCGCGGATCAGATATTTTTTGCCGAAGTGAAGGTTAGCGGGGAGACGATCGGATACGTCAGCGTATTGGAGGACGAGCAAATGCAGGCCGAGGCCGAAAAAAAGGCCGGAGAGCTGAAGCGCAAGCTCTCCAAGCAGGGCGAAATGGAGCCCGTCGTTTTGAAAAACTATATGGACGCCAAGCCCGAGGAATACGCATTGATACCGTCGCCCGCCACCGGCAACGCCGGCACTCTCACCCCGCCGCGCGACTTCAATTTGATGTTCCAGACGTACGTCGGCGCCCTGCGCGACGAAACGGCAATCGCCTATCTGCGCCCCGAAACGGCTCAGGGAATATTCGCCGACTTCAAAAACATAGTGGACACTTCGCGCGTAAAAATTCCCTTTGGAATAGCCCAAATAGGCAAGGCCTTCCGCAACGAGATAACTCCGCGCAACTTCATATTCCGCAGCCGCGAATTTGAACAGATGGAAATTGAATATTTCATCTCTCCCCACGACGATTGGCGCAAGCTTCACCGCGAATGGATTGACGCGTTCAAGAAATGGTTTGTATCCATAGGCATACCCGCCGAAAGGCTCGGCGAGGACGTCCACCCGCAGGAGAAATTGGCGCACTACGCAAAGGCATGCACGGACATAACTTTGCACTTTCCCCACGGCCTTCAGGAATTGCAGGGCATAGCCGTCCGGGGAGATTTCGACCTCACGCAGCATCAAAACGCGTCTGGAAAGACTCTCGAATACTTCGACGAGGCGCGCAAGGAAAAGTACCTTCCGCACGTCATTGAGCCCTCGCTCGGCGTGGACAGGACGTTCCTGGCGATAATGACGGCGGCGTACTGCGAGGACGAAGTTCCCAACGACAAGGGGCAGGCCGAAAAGCGCGTAGTATTGAAATTCAGCCCGAGGGTCGCGCCGTACAAGGCCGCCGTGTTCCCGCTGGTGAAAAACAAGCCCGAACTTATGGAGCGCGCCGCGGCTATTTTCGCCAAGCTGCGCCGCCGCTGGAACGTATTTTTCGACGCCTCCGGCGCAATAGGGCGCCGCTACCGCAGACAGGACGAGATAGGAACCCCCTTCGCAATCACCGTCGATTTTCAGACAATCGAAGACGGAACCGTCACGTTGCGCGACCGCGACACGACAAATCAGGTGCGCCTCTCCGAATCCGAGCTGATTGCCCGCCTGTCGGAAGCCATAGACGTTTGAGGCTTAAAAATTCCCGCCTAAACTGCGCGCCCGTGCGGCGCGCTTTTTTATTCCCCAGGCAAACTCCGCAACGGCGAACGCGGCGCGCGCGATAGAAGCGCAGAAAAAACCGAAAAAGTTAAAAAAAAATTCGTCGCGATTTGCGCGGGTTTTTTTAAGCAAAAATCTTGTTCCCTATTTCGTCGGCAAAATTCGTTTGTAAACTATTTTAAACGCAGCTCAATTCCTGAAGGCGCAGACGCAAGCCCGCGCCCTTTTAAACTTCGCCGCAGTCTTTCATTCTCAATCACACTTGGCTCCGCCAAGCTTCGCCCGCTCCCTCCGCCCGACGCTACGGCCGCCGCAAGATTAGCCGCAAAAGAACAACGAATTCAATTCTCGAAGGGCGGCGCAAGCGCGGAGCCTTTTAAATTTTTCCGCGGGTTTTCATTTTAAATTACACTTGGCTCCGCCAAGCTTTGCCCGCTCACTCCGCCCTCCGCTATGGCCGCCGCAAGATTGGCCGCGAAAAATTTTCCGTGCAAATCCGCGCAAAATTTTTCCGAAAAAAATACGCCGCAAACTTTCAAATATCCAAAAAACTTCGCCGTCGCCCTCCGGAGCGCCGGCCGCCCCGCATTCCAAGCGTCCTTCCCTCCCCCAAGTTAATTGGCCGCGCCCAGGGCGGAAACGCAAAAAAAAGAGGCGGATTTCACCCCGCCTCGTCAAACCGCCCTTTTCGCGGAAGCAAAGTTTCAGAACAAGTCCACTCCAAAAATATTCAATTTCTTCGGTGTGAGCTTCAGGGCGAAACCGCCGCCCGGCTGCATGTCTATCTCCACAGTATCGGTATTTTCGACGTCGCGGACTTCGTAGGCGTAATCTGTCGGAGTCTTTTCCGAATTTACGCTGTCGCGCACGACTTCCATTTTGTAGGAGGAATCTTCGGGAAGGAAATCCGACAGGCGGATTTTGACCTTGCGCGCGGAAGAATCCGTCAGGCCGCCGACAAACCAATTGCTCCCGGAACGGCGCGCAATGACTGCGCACTCGCCGATTTTTGCGTCGAGAACCTTCGTATCGTCCCACTTTGTGGGAATCGACGTTATGAACGACAAAAGTTCCGGATACCTGAGATAGGTGCTCGGAGAATCGCACATCATCTGAAGCGGAGCGTGGTAGAGAACGAACATGGCAACCTCGCTGGAGCGCGTTCCAATCGTAGCGGGGCGCGCCCAATTTACGCGGTATTCCTTGGCGGGAATGTTCCTCATCGAGCCGGGAGTGTAGTCCATAGGCCCGAGCAGCATTCGGGTGAATATCAAATCCACCTTGTGCGACGGAGTCGGCGGGGTGTCGGAGAATTTGCTGTATTCGTTTCCGCGCACGGCCTCGAAATTTACGCAGTTCGGATATGTGCGCTGTATGCCCGAGGGCTTGGCGCAGCCGTGGAAGTCTATCAATAGCTTGCGCTCGGCGGCGAGCTTGAGCATCTTTTCGTAAAATTCCGAGACGGTCTGGTCGTCCCGCTCGATGAAGTCTATTTTGAGGCCGTCGGCCCCCCATTTTTTCACGAGGTCGAAACCGCGCTCCGGATATTTATCGGTCGAGCGGGCAAGTATCCACAGGATAACCTTCACGCCCTTCTCCTTCGCGTAGGCTATCTGTTTTTCCAAATTGATGAACGTCTTTCCGCTGACATAACGCTCGTCGATATCCTTGCCCATGGCGTCGACGTCCCTGCCGATAAGCCAGCCGGCATCGTAAACGACGTACGGGATCCCGTGCTCGGCGGCGTAGTCGGTGTAATATTTGTAGTTCTCTTCGGTCACGCCGGCGCGGAAGTCGACGCCCTCGAGAGCCCAGTCGTTCCACCATTCCCAAACGCACAACCCCGGTTGTATCCACGAAGTGTCCGCTATGCGAGACGGGCTCGCAAGTTTATAGACGACGTCGTTGTCAGCCAAATCGGCGTCGAGCCTGGCGGGAATAAACGCGCGCCACGGGAAGTCGCGCGTGGCCTGGGTCTTGGCGATGAAATCTTCGCGCTCCTTCACGGCAATCGTGGGCTTGGACTTGTCGAGCGTCTTGGGGTACGGCGCAAATACGGCCTTCAGCCCCGCAGACTTTTGCACCCCAGAATTTCCGGATTTCGCCAGGCGTATAGCCGGATAAGAGAGCACGTCGGACTCCACAAAAGCAACTTTCATGCCGTCAAAATCAAATATCACCGGCATTGAAAGCGTATCCGACGCTATCTCGCCGACTTTCATTCTATCGTAAAAATCCTCAAACGAAGTGCGCCAATCCGAGTGTTTGGAGGCTATCAGATTTACGGAGGGCTTCACGGGAAGCTCAAGCTTTTCGGAAAAAACCTTCATCTGGCCGCCGCCCAAGGCCGTGGAAATTCTGTACGCCACAGCGTCGTCATAGGCGCGGAATGTCACTTTGAACTTCTTGAAGTCTATTACGAGCTGGTTGTATTCGTCCTTGATGCGGCTGCGTATTCCCCACGGCGGATTTATCTCCCCCCTGTGGGAGGTCAGCGACGTATACGAAGCTTCGACATTCTTGCCTATTTCCCCCCTGTCGGTCGACATTCCAATTTCACAATTTTTGAAAATTTCCCGGCCGTCCATAAAGACGGAAAATCTGACTTGTTCGCCGTCCTCGATAAGAACGCGCAGCTTGCCGTCCGGAGACTTCAATTCAAACGTTCCGGCCTGCGCTGCGCACGCAAAAAACACGGGCATCAAACCCGCCAATATCGTCAAGAGTAGTTTCCTTACGTTCATAAAAAAACAATATTAAACGCCGAAATTTTGTGTCAATTATTTTTGATGCAGCGCGCAATGTATCGCATTGCATATCGCAAGGTTTGAGGAATAAAATCGAGCGTTTGGAAAAACTACCCGTATTTTAGCGACTCCCGGCGGCTCCTCAAATCTTTTGAAGCAATCCAACAAAGCAAGCGGATAAAAGCCGGTAGAATTTTCCCGAATGTCCCGCGCGGCGATTCCGCAAAATGTGCGCGCTACAGCGCAAAAATATCCAGCAATTTTGTCTGAAAATTCCGCTTGCTCGATAGAACCATTATCCCTCTTTAGGTCGGCAAACACCCCAAATCTGTCAACGACCCAAATCTGTCAATTCCTCCCAATTTGCGTCAGCCTTTCCGAAAATTTTCCCGGCGCGGCGCCCGCATCAAGAAGGAGCGCGGCTGGATAAAGCGCGAAAACTATGCTGATACGTTCTGCGTCCCATGTAGAAAAAAGCGCGGAATTTAAAACTCGATTATAAATCCCCAATTTTTTCTTATCCCCCTGCCGATGTGTTTTTGCGCCCGCACAGATTCTTATGCTTTGCGCAGATTTTTCCGTCCGCCTCCAGCGGCTTTGCGGCGTCGGAGGCTTGCGGCTCCACGAGCGCGCGGCTTCCGCGAAAGCAATCTGCCGGCAAGCGGGACAGGATTTGCAAGAAAACGCGCGTTCAATATGCATGCTCAATCATTCCGCCTGCGGCAAATGCCTTTGCCAAAACGCGTTTTACTTAAAATCCCACTCTTCCAAAAAAAATTCCGCGTTCGTTTCAAACGCGGAACTTGCAAAATTTATTTTTTATAAAATGCCTTACTTTTTCTTGCCCTTAGCGGCGTTATCCTTCGCGGAACTCTTCGGCGTCTCTTTGGGCTTTTCGTTCTCTTCCGCTATGGCCTTCGCGGCGTCGCCGACAGCTCCCAACCCGACAAGCGTGCGGCTCTTGCCGTTCTGCCTGCTGGTGAATGTCCTTATCAGCTGAACCTTCTTCGGATCTGGCTTCTCGTTTGCGCCGACAAACATGATTATATTGACTGTCGGCCACTTCATTTTCTTGTCAAAGTACACTTCCTTCGCCAAAGGCTTTGCATAGAAATCGAACAGCCCCTTATAGCCGTAAGACTTGAATTTCGGAACGGGCTCCTTGACCCTTATCGCCGGAGGACGCTCTGTGGGAGGAACGTAAAACTTCTGCTGGTGCATGGCTTGCTCCGGAGTTCCGACATACAGGCTCTGGCCCTTCTTTGCGCGGGTCTCGTTCTCGCGCTTTATCCAGTCGCGCGCCTTCTTGATGCCGATCGCCCTGGCCTCCGCCTCCTTGAGCTCGTATTCGCTCTGTTTGTCGTCGGTCCAGCCGGCCGCTCTCAACTGGCGCGCGCGCTCCTTTTCGTAGCGCTCCTGCTCGCGCTGGAATCTGGTAGTCTCGGCGTCGGTCCAGGCCATTTTCAGCTGGTCGGGATCAACCCAGTTTGTCACCAGAAAGTAAATCGTATCCGCGCCCTGCTCAAGAGCCGCCTGATATACGCGGTAAATTGTGGAAACCCCCGCGTTAAAATATTTGGACGACGGCGGTATCGGCAAAAACGGGTACTTCAGATTGTACTGCGGCCCGCGCGGCCCAATGGATTTCAAACTCACGTTCAACGGAGCTATCCACTTATAGGCGGCCTCCTTGTTGGCGTCGGTCGCCGCGACAAGCGTCGGCTCAAAAAACGATATGCGCGCCCCCGTGTGCGTGGAGAAACTCATAAGGTTGAACAATACCGTCGGCGGGAGCTGCTTTACCACGTTCGTGATATCCTCCCTAATAGCCTCATACGTCTGCAAGCCGCCGCGCTCGTCGGTCATGAGGTACGGGCCGGTATCCACGCAAATGAGGACCTTCTCCGTCTTGGATTTTACGCCAATGACATTGACGGTCGTAAGCGTTATGTCGAACGTCTTTGTGAGGTTCTGGGTCGTGATAGTGGAAATTCCGACGCCCGCCCCCATTCCGCCGGGAAGCTGTATATTTACCGTGGGCGTGTTTATCTGGGTGGGGTTCGCCACGCTTATGCGCTTGTTAATGCGCGTGGACTTTCTCTGAGTGCGCTCAACCTGAACCTGATGTTCCCTCTTGGGCGGCTCAATGACTTCCGCCGGCGGCGGAGCCTGCATCACATTCTCCGGAGGAAGTATAGTCCGCGTCACAACCATGCCCCCCAACGCCAACAACGCCGCGATCTGCAATATTGCTACGACCACGAACACCTGATACAACAGGCCTCTCTTTTGCTTCTTGGGTCTAAAACGGTGAAATTTCATCTCTCGTCTTCCTTTTATAAATGTTGGAATCAGTTCTGCGCGGCGCCGCTCTTTTCCTCCTCAACCTTGACAACCTCCTTCAACGCGGCAGGAGCAATCGGATCGCCGGGATAAAGCAGCGATATCTGCTTAAATATCTCGTTTGAGGCCGTCAGATTCTTCTCGTGCTTATAGGCCTTGCCGATATTGTAAAGCAATTCCGGCAGGCACGGATCGGAAGGCGGGGCGAAAACTATGCCCTCTGCGAACAAGTCGAGCGCCTCGGCATACTTGTTCTCCTTAACTGCGCGCAAGCCGTCCACCATCTTATATAGGGGAAAATCCTTGTCGGAAGGTTTGAAAGAGTCCTTCATCGTGCCAAGAGACAACTTTGCCGAAGTGAGGCTGCCGCGCGAAATCTCGCAGTATATCGCCCAAAGCGTGCAGGTGGTCTTGAGTGGATTGGACTGCGAATTTCCAAGCTGCGCATAGAAGCGCTGAATGTCGTCGTTTATGGCCGTCTTGCGAATCGCCGCGGCAAAATCCAAAACGGAGGGATAAATCTCGGCGTATTCCTCCGTAAGCGGAATCCTGTTGAGGACTTCAACAGCCCCCTTGACGTCGCCCGCGGCAACCATCGCCTTGCCGATTTCCATCGCGCTCATTTGCGCGGGAACGCTCGCCTGCCCCAAGGGCATGGCCTTGACCAACGCAGTGGCCTCCTTTATTCTGCCCTGCTTTAAAAGCAGCGAAACGAAGTTGTCCAGCGTCTCATTGAGCTGGTAAAAGCTGGACTCCGGCAAAACGAGAAGCCCCAAAACCGGATAGACGTATCCGCGCATTCCCGCCAAAGCCAGCTCCCCGTCGCCGCGGTTCAACGCGTGGAATGAGCGGTTCAAATCGTCCAGCTTCCCGTAGGAAAACCTAAACGACGTTGTGTCCGACGGAATCGTAAGTTCGCCCCCGGCATCTGAATCCGTAAAAATCAACTCCTTGGGCTTGGCCTCCTTAAACGTCACATTCGTCGTCTTGCCCGCGACGGAATCCCGCATTATCAGCGGAATCTTTTTCCCCGCGAAATCAGCCACATGCGAACGGTCGCCCTCCGGCGCCGCACTTGCGGCCAACGCAGACAACGCCAATGCCAAAACTGCAGATGTCTTGAAAAATTTCATAAGAAAAACCTTCCCGTTTGCCTATAATGTGTTCCTGAAAGTCCTCACCGCGCCGTATTCGGGCGAACGCTTGTTGCGCTCGTTATCAAGAAATTCGTCGCAGATTTTCTTCGCCCTCTCCACGTCGGTTTTGGAAATCAGGCGAGTCGCCGCAAGGACGGCCTTCCCGCTCCAGTCGAAACAGTTGGCATAACCAAGGAAACAGCGGTCGTACCACATCAAAGCGTCGTTAACCCTGTTGTCCCTCTCGGACAACAGGCCGAGGTTGTAGAGAGCCTCCGCAAAGGGCTCGCCGCGATACGACGGATATTTTAGAATCCTCTCGTACTTCTGATACGCCTTCTTCGTATCGCCGAGCTTTACGTATAAAGCCGCCTGCTTGAGCGCAGCTTCCGCCGCGCGCTCGTTCAGAGGATAGTCTTGCTCTATCTTAGAATATATATCTATCGCCTTGCCTATGCCCTCGCCCCCCTGGCGGGACTCCAAATCGGCGTTTGCAAAAAGCACGTCGAGCTCGTAGGCGACCTCCTCGCGCGAGGCGGCCTCCGCAAAGGCCTTGCGAGCCTCGTCCGCGCCGTACTTCTCATTCTGCGCCCCTATCCAAACCAAAGTGCGAACTGAGGCCTTCTTGAGGTCGTCGGTCGTAAAGACCTTATCCACCTTCACGGGCATTCCGTAAGACTGCATGCCCATTTTCGCGCGATACTCCAGCGTCTGGCGGCCACCGGCAACGGCCTTTTGCAAAATATCCTGCATAGCCGCCTCCGCCCCGCCTTTCGGGAAGGAGTCCAATTCCTTCTTGGACGCTTCGTACATGTCTTTTATGGGCTTTAAGTCCCTCGCCAAAACTTCCCTGAACGATCCGTCGTTCTTGAGCTTCAAATATATGCGGCGGTCTATCTTCGGATTGGCCTGAAAGTATTGGTAGCGCTTGCCCGGATTCTCCACCATCAGCTTCCTAAAGTCGGAATCCTTTATCATCTTGTCGAGGAACTCGACGGTGGCCTTCGTCATCTCAAGGCTGTGGTCGTACATTCTCTTGTAGTCGAGTATGATTTTGTCCACGCCGTCGTCCTTTGGATTGTCGCCGCACTTGAGTATGGTGTCGTAATAGATTTTAAGAGCCTCCACGGGGCGCCCCATCATTTCGAGGGCGGCGGCCTTGTTGAAGGAGATGTTGGAAACGTCGCCGTCCGGATACTTTTTCAGATACTTATCCATCAGCTCGCATTCGCGATCGTACATCTCAAAGGAATGCAACAGCTTCGCGGCCTGCGAATACGCGTTGTCGATAAACGCCATATTCTTCGTGCGCTCCTCCACGGCGCTGTAATGCTTCATAGCTATGTCGACTTCGCCGACGCCCGCATATATGTCGCCCAGGAAGAACTCCACCTCGCCCGCCAGCTGGTTTTCGCCGTAGCGGTGGATAAAGCCCTCAAACGTGTCGCGCGCCTTAGTGAACTGCGCGCTGCCGTATTCGGCAACCCCCTTGCGGTAGGTGGCGTCCTCCGCATAGGAGCCCATCGGATAGTTCTCTATCAAGAGGCCGAACCACTTTGCCGCGTCCTCGTACTTGCCCTCGACCATGTACGCCATGCCTATCCAATACATGCAGCCTTCGCGCATGGGAGAGGCCTCAAACTCCTTATCGTATTTCGTAAAGGTTTTTATCAGGTCGTCGTACTTTTTGAGATCCATCCACGTGCGCCCCATGAGGAACACCATCTCGACTGAATGCTGCTCGTCCGGATTGTTGACGACGTATTCGTTGGCCTTTTGAAAGAAGGTGTCGTAGTCCTTTTTATTCAGGTAGTACTGGGCTAAGTAGAACTCAAACTCCTTCTTGTAGCGGCCGTTGGGGAATTTTTCCAAATACTCACTTCCGATTTCAAACAAATCCTCGTTCTTCTTGATTTTGAACGCGCCGGCAAACGCGGCAAAATAGAAGTCCTCAATGGCGTCGTGGTTGGGGAAGTCCCGATAGAGCTGGCGATAGGACCAATAGGATTCGTAGTCGCGCTTCGTCATGGAATAATTGCGAGCCGCGCGCGCCCTCAAATCGACCTTGTAGGGCTTCAAATCCTTCAGATACGCCTTCTGGGCGGCCAATATCTGAAGCATGGCCTCCATTTCGGGAATGTTCGGATTGTCGGGGTTTTTCTTTATTTGGTCGAGATAGCGCTTCGTCTTGGCCTCAAAGCCCTCGATATTCTTCAAAAGCTCGTCCCTCTCGAGCACTAAACTTAAGAATAGCGCCGCGTCGGAAAATTTCCCGGTCTTGACCAATTCGTCGCTGGCTATGAGCATCGAATAATTCAGACCGATGTCGGAGCGCGCCGGAACGTCGTAAGACAGGTACTTCAGGTACGGCATTGCCGCATCGTACTTCTTTGCCTCAAGGGCGCCCTGTATGAGAGCCGAAGCCGCAAAGACTTGGTCTTGCGAACCCTCTTTGGATTTTTCCATCAACAGCTTGAACCAATTTTGGCCGTCGGCAAACTTGCGCGCATTGTAAAAGGAGGTGGCGGTCTGCTTTATAATCGAAAGCTGTTCGGACAGAGAGAGCTTGTTCACATGCGGCGGCCTCAGCAAAACCGCGCGGGCTTCGGCGGCCTTCACAAACTCTTTCATTCCGTTGTAGCAGTCGGCCTTGGCTTTTATGGAGTCTATGGCGAGGGTCGCTTCGGGAAAGGACAGAACCTTGTCAAAGTTGGCAATGGCCTGCTTCAAGAGCTTGGGATTCTCCTTGGCCTGAGACTCCTGCATGTATCCGTAGGCCATGAAAAAGTACAAGTCGGGCAGCTGGGCTTTGAGTTTCTTGTCGTCGCTGTCGTTTATGCGTATTATCAGCTGTTCGAGATACGGGCGCGCACCGACATAATCCTTCTTTTCTATCAGGTCGGTAGCCGCGTCTTTCAGCTCTGTAGTTCCCATTTCCTTGGCGTTCTGGGAAAATGCGCAGTTCAACGGCAGCATTAGAGCAAGCGCCAGCAGTGCGTATTTGAATATATTTAAGTTAGACATGGGTTAACTCGTAAGGAATTGAATGGGTAAAATCCGCACATACGCCCGCCGGTTCCGCAGGGGGAAAACGCGAATCCGCGAAACGCGCGTTGTGGAATATTTGTTTAATTGAATATACAACCTTTTATTTTTCCAGCTTTTTTTTCAAAATTCCTATTTGGAGAACTCAAAAAAAATATTGAAGAAAAACGACGATTGTGTAGGTTCGGGAAATTTTAATCGATCAGGACGCGCCGAGCCGGATAGACGTCCCGACTTTGTAATCGTAAAATCATATGAAATCCAAAACAAAAAAACCGACGCACTCAAAACCCGAAAAGACTATGAAAGGGGCCGATGTCCTGGTAAAATGTCTTGAAAACGCGGGTGTTGACACTGTTTTTGCATATCCGGGCGGGCAGTCGATAGATTTGCACAACGCCTTTACCCGCACGAATAAAATCCGCGTCATTCTCCCCCGCCACGAACAGGGCTGCGGATTCATGGCGCAGGGGTACGCGCGCTCCACCGGCAAAGTTGGCGTGTGCATGGCGACCAGCGGCCCGGGGGCGATGAACCTTTTGACGACGATCGCCGACGCGTACATGGACAGCGTCCCGATGGTGGCCATCACCGGTCAGGTATTTCAAAAGCTCATAGGAAAGAGCGCGTTTCAAGAGACCGACGTGTTCGGTATGACGCTCCCGATCGTCAAGCACAGCTACTTGGTGCTGCGCGCGGAAGATCTGCCGCAAATCGTCAAGGAGGCCTTTCTCATAGCCAAGTCCGGGCGCCCCGGCCCGGTCGTGATAGACATTCCGAAGGACGTGCAGCAAAAGTTCTTCGTGCCCGATTTCGACGCGAAACCCGACCTTCCCGGACTGCCGCCGGCTCCGAAGGCCTCGGACGGGCAGCTCATGGAAGTTCTCGACATGCTCTGCAAGTCTGAGCGGCCCGTCATCTACGCGGGCGGGGGAATCGTCAGCGCGGGAGCCGAAAAGCTGCTCGACGAATTTTCCGAAATGTTCGGTATCCCCGTGGCGACGAGCCTGATGGGAATCGGCTGTGTCGATCCGCGCAAGCCGAAAAACCTCTATTGGTTCGGCATGCACGGCACATACGCGGGGAACAAGGCGGTATACGCCTCCGACTTGGTCCTCGCCCTCGGAACGCGTTTCAGCGACCGCGTCACAGGCGTCGTGAGCAAGTTCGCCCCCAAGGCCAAGATAGTTCAAATCGACATCGACGTGGCCGAACAGGACAAGAACGTCGCCGTCGATTTGGGCGTCAATTCCGAGATATCATACGCGTTGGAACGCCTCATAAGCTTGGCGAAAAAGAACAAAATCGCCAAGCCCGACTTCTCTGCCTGGCTCAAATACATCGGGGAGATAAAGGCGAAGTTCCCCTACCCGTTCGCAAGAACGGTGCGCAAAAATATCACCGCGCAGGACGCAATCGCCGCCCTTGCGAAAGTCAGCCGCGGGGAGGTCATCGTCACAACCGGCGTGGGCCAGCACCAGATGTGGACGCCGCAGAATTTCATATTCGACAAGCCGCGCCAATTCATAAGCTCCCTCGGCTCCGGCACCATGGGGTTCGGGCTTCCCGCAGCCCTCGGAGTGAAGGTGGCCCTCCCCGGCAAAACTGTCGTGGACATAGACGGAGACGGCTCGTTCCAAATGAACATTCAGGAAATGGCCACCGCCGTGGCGGAAAAAATACCCGTCAAGGTCATGCTGATAAACAACCAGTTTCTGGGCATGGTCATGCAGTGGGAGGACATATTGTACAACGGCACGCGCGCCAACACGATACTGTCCGTCGACCCGAACAACATCGGCGGCCCCGAAAACCTCAAGGCCATATATCCGGACTACTGTAAAATAGCGGAGGGATACTCGTGGAAATCCGCCAGGGTCTATAAGAAGAGCGAGCTTGAGGCCGCCGTCAAAAAGATGCTCGACGCAAAAGAGCCGTATCTGCTCGAAGTGATTGTCGAGCACGACGAGCACGTGCTGCCCTTCATTCCGCCGGGCAAATCGGCCGAAGAGATAATCATAACAAAATGACAAAAAACGAATAAGCATATGAAAACATTTGCGGTAATTAAGACGAATCGGGGCGACATCAAGGTCGAGCTCTTTGAAAAAGTCGCTCCGAAGGCGTGCGAAAACTTTGAAAAGCTCGCCGAAAAGGGCTACTACAACGGCGTGATTTTCCACCGCGTCATAAAGGACTTCATGATTCAGGGCGGCGACCCGACCGGAACAGGGCGCGGCGGGCAGTCGGCGTGGGGCGCGCCGTTTGAGGACGAGTGCGACCCGAATGTCAGGTTCGACAGAAAGGGCCTGCTGGCCATGGCCAACGCGGGCCCCGGAACAAACGGCAGCCAATTTTTCATAACCACAGTTCCCACCGGCTGGCTCAACATGCACCACACCATCTTCGGCGAAGTCGTGTCGGGATACGTCGGTGTGCAAAAGATTGAGGACGCCCCGACGGGCCCCATGGACAAGCCGCTTGCCGAGCAAAAAATTCTCTCTGTGGAAATCGTCAAAGAGTAATCCGCGCAAAGCCATTCCGAACCTCCGCCGGGCGGGGGCTGAAACCGGGGAAGCGGCCATCTGGGCGAACCTAATGCCGCATGCCGAAAAGCTTAAATCGGCGCATTCCGCACGCCCGACAAACGTGCGAAATGCCGCCGATTTTTTTTGGCAAGCCTTGCCGCAGTATCTTTCTGCCGCTTCCGAGAAATTTTGCCGCGCCACAACCTCCGCGCGCGAATTGTCGCATTTCCTCCGTTATATCCGCGCAAAATAAGCCGCAAAGCCGCGCGGATTTTTTTTGCCGCCGCAAACTCCCCGAGCAGACGTCTCCCATGCGCCGCATGCCGGACGCGCGCGCCCAAACTCGCCAAAACCGCCAAATTGCCAAGCTGCCAAACTGCTACGTCCAAACCGCCAAAGCCGCGTAAAAACTGCGAGAAGAAACGGCGGACAAAAAACTACCGCCGCTTCTTTGCCAAAGCGGACTTCAAGGCCCTTGCGCCGAATTTCGGATTCGATAACACCCTCTTTCCGCAGGCCTTTTCGACATAATCGGCGTATGGAGCCATAGAGGCCTGGGCAAATACTATGACGTCGGCGGACTCCGCGGGCTCGCGCAGTTTCTCGGAAAGCAGCTTTTCAAAAGCGCCGGAATCGGAGCCGAACCCACCGCCCACGACCGCCTCCGAAATTTCGACATTCCGCCCGAGCTCAGCGCCGGCGCGGAGTATCGACCTCTTTGTGGGCTCCACCGCGCTGGGAAATGTGGCGGCAATGAGAACCCTACCGCCGATTCGCACGGCCTCGCGGCACATTTCGTCGTTCATGCCGACAATGGGAACGCCGACAAACTCGCCCGTTTCCCTCATGGAATAAGCCAGATCCGACACGGTTGAGCATACGCTCAAAACGGCGCGCGCGCCCGACCTCACGGAATCGGCATACATGGCGACAAATTTCGCGGCGGGCTCGCGTCCCATGCGCCCGGCTTTCGCGGTTTCCTCAAAAATTGAGGCGTCCTCATAGCGCAATATCTCGACCTTCCCGCCAAACTCGTCGCGCACCGCCCTCTCCACGTCCTCCTTCAACTTTGGATTTGTTATCGTGTAAATTACGGCAACTTTCGGCGAATTGTCCGAAGATTCTCCCGCGTGCGCGGCAAAAAAGAGCGGCGCACAGACAAAATGCGCCGCGACGGCGCTCCAGAATTTGACATGAAAACTTCCCGATACCATAACCACAACGGCTGAAACTTTCCGCGCATTTATTTTTTTAAGTAATTTAAAAGCCGGCCGCAATAAATTCAATATAAAATCCAAAAGGCGCGCTAAAAAACTCCCCGTAAAAAAATGCGATAACCTTCCGCAGCGAATCTGGCCCGCATCAAAAAGCGGCGGTAAAAGCGGCGGTTGAAATTTCCCGTAACCGCACAGAGATTCCCCCGCCCGCAAATAAACTCGCAAACAAACCCGCGCGAAAAATAATTATCGTTTTCCCACCCGCCGCATTCCAGCCGGACATTTTTTTAGTAAAGCTTCCCCACCCTGACGCGGCCACAAACCGCCGCGCGCACGAAACAGACAGGCAGAGCACCGGTCTACACTCCAGTCACCAACGTACCTCGAACGCCATCTCCCGCATAAAAACACGGACGCGAGAAA
>CALXMX010000187.1 GCA_944389575.1 uncultured Opitutales bacterium | reverse complement strand
GAACGTCGTTTTCTATGACGCCGGCCGGAAGCAGATTCAGCTTTATGCCGCCCGCCGTATGGCCGGAATTTGCGCCGCCGTTCACTTTGGCGACCATCGCCGCGGCGTCGCTGCGGCCGCTCCTGTCCTTCAGCTCCTCTATCACCTCATAGACGAGCCTGCCCTTGCCTTCGTCGCCCATGCTTATGCCGACGTCCGCTATCAGTTGACCGTTGAATTTTGTAAGTGCCATTTTTGCGTTAAAATGAAAGTCTGCTTTGCGCGCGCGCGTACACTCGCATATATTGCGGCGCAAAATTTGAATCTTGCACCTGCGCACCCCCTTTTACAACACTAAAATTTTTCCGCCAAGATTTTATTTGACACCGGCCCGCGGAGGGGGGATTATTCCTAAGGATTTTCCGGAAGACGCCGGAGACGGCGGTCGGAGAAAAATGTGGAAAACGGACAGGGCGTCCGGGCGTTGCGGAATGCGCGCCGATCTCAAATTGGGAGGAAGGCGTCCGCACTTCTGCGGAAGGCGGCGTCCTAAACGGCGCGCCGCATTTTCCGATTGAAACAAAAAATCACAGGAGATTAATATGTTTGAAATAAAAAAAATCGCCGTATTTGCTTTAAGCGCGCTTTCCGCCAGCTTCTGCGCCGCTCAAATGCCATACAAGCCCACCGTCTACGGCGACATTCCAGACTACAAGGAAAAGTATCTAAGCCCTGATTTTGTCGTTTCTCATCCGCCGGACAACTTATACGTCACAGCCAGAACGGGCGACGAGCTTTTAATAATAAAGGGCGAGAAAGTCGCCGCGAAAATTCCCCTCGGCGGGCACCCGTCGGGGCTTGCCGTATCCAAGGACGGAAAAACCGCATACGTCACAATAGCCCACCCCAAGGGGAAACTGCTCAAAATCGACCTCGAAAAAAACGCGGTCTCCCAGACGGCTCCCGCCGGGCACATGCCCCGCGCCGCCGCGCTCTCAAACGACGGCAAAACGGTCTATGTCGCAAACCAGTTTGTAAACAAAATAACCGCCTTCGACGCGCAGACGCTCGAGCAAAAGGGACAGGGAAACGCCGTGCGCGACCCGTTCTCCATAGCCGAAACCAAGGACGGTAAAAAGCTCGTCGTCGCAAACCAAATTCCAGAATCCAAAGGCGGGCTCTACGAGGAAAACATAGCCGCCGCCATCACGATTCTCGACGCAAAAACCCTCAAGACCATAGCGAATCTCCCGCTTCCAAACGGCTCAATCAACTGCCAGGAGGTCGCGCTGTCGCCCGACGGAAAGTACGCGTTCATCACGCACGCCGTCGGACGCTTCAACGTCCCGACGACGCAGGTCGAGCGCGGCTGGATAAGCACAAACGCCGTCACTATCGTCGATACGCAGGCAGACAAAATATTCGCCACGTTCCTGCTCGACGACATTGAACTGGGGGCGGCGAACCTGTACGGGCTGGCGATAGACGAGGCCGGCAAGAATCTCGTCGTCGTCCATTCCGGCTCGCACGAGGTCAGCATCATAGACCTGCCCGCCCTCATATCCCGCATATCTGAGCGCTACGCAAAATCCGAGGACGCCGCCAAAACCTACGAAGACATCTGCAACGACCTCTCCTTCCTCTCCAACATACGCAAGCGCGTCTTAATGAACGGATACGGGCCGAGGCATATAGCGATTCTCGGCGACAACGCCTACGTCGGAATGTACTATTCCGACACCCTCAACAAGCTGAACCTCAAAAATCCCACCGCCCCTGAAAAAATATCCATCGGGGGAAACGAGGTTATGAACGAGGTCAGGCGCGGGGATCTATTTTACCACGACGCGTCGCTGTGCTTCCAGCATTGGCTGTCCTGCGTGACATGCCACACGGAAGTCCGCTCCGACGCCCTCAACTGGGACCTCTTAAACGACGGGATTGGGAATCCCAAACAGTCCAAGTCCATGCTGTATTCGCACCACACTCCGCCCGCGATGATCAGCGCCGTGCGAAAGAGCGCCGAAATCGCCGTGCGAAAGGGCATACAGTTTATACAATTCACCCGCAGGCCGGAAAAGGACTCGCAGGCGATAGACGCCTACTTAAAGAGCCTTGAGGCGGTCGAAAGCCCGTATTTGGTGGACGGAGAATTGAGCGAATCCGCAAAGAGGGGAATGGAGATCTTTAACAAGGCCGGCTGCGTGCACTGCCACACCGGAACCTACTATACCGACATGAAGCGGCACGACGTGGGCTCGGGGCTGAACGAATACATAGGCTTTAAGTTCGACACCCCAACGCTCTGCGAAGTTTGGCGCACCGCTCCATATCTCTACGACGGGCGCGCGCGCACCATTTTCGAAATGTTGCGCAAATTCAACCACGACGACAAACACGGAAAGACCTCGAAGCTCACCGACGAACAGCTGCGCGACTTGGAGGAATACGTCCTCTCGCTATAGCGGCTGTTAACGGCTTTCCACAATGCTTGCCTGGGCTGTGCGGCGCGAAGTCGCACGGAAATCGAGGGGGCTGAACCCCTCTGTTTCCAACAGCCGGCAAGTTTTTTTTGCACGCGTAAAATATAAAAAGCAAACGCAACGTTCCGATTTTTTAAGCGCGCTTAACAAACGGAAAACTTCGCTTTTTTTAACTACGCCCGGTACATGCAAACTTGCTCCGCACAAAGCGGCGCGCGAACAGCCGAGCGTTTGACAACTCCTGCCGATTGCATTCGGACAGTTCCCGCGCCAAAGGCCTTGCGGGAAGCAAAGGACCCTGCCCGGCAACCTTAGCTTTCCATGCGCAAAAGCGGCAATGTGCATCTCGCTCGCGCGCGCCAGATGAAAAACTCCAGACAAAAGCGCCGAAACGCCGATTTCGCGTTCCGCGTGACCGAAAAAAACGCAGCCTTTCCCGTACCGCTCCGCGCTCGAACACAGCCGCCGCGCAAAAGGGGCGCTGCAAAGAATCAGGCGGAACGGCCTAAAAAAACTTCCGGCCTGCGCGCAATCAAAATCGGCAAAGGCCGGCAATATCCGCCCGCGCCTACTCCTCAATGCGCGAGCGCAACAGCGGCGCCAAGAATATCAGGCAGAGCCCTATGCACGCCATAATCATGAACGACACCCTCAAGCTGGAGGCCTGCGCCACATATCCTATTATAGGCGGCCCGAATATGAATCCGAAAAAGCCTATCGTACAAACGCACGAAAGCGCCACGCCTATCTTCATTCTGCGCGACTTCCCGACCAAACTGTAAGCCGTCGGAACCACGCTTGAGACGCCCAGCCCCACAAGCATAAATCCCACCGACGCCGCAACGACCGTCGGGAAAAGCACCGATATCAGCATTCCGGAAAATATTATCAGCCCGCTTGCCTGTATGACTCTCACCGGCCCGAAACGCATCACAAACTTGTCCGCCGCAAAGCGCCCTGCGGCCATCGTGCACATGAAGCACACGAACCCGAGCGACACAAGTTCTGGCCGCGCGCGCACCACCGTTTTGAAATAGACGCCACTCCAGTCGAACATAGTTCCCTCGCAAGACATGCTGCCGAACGCGATGAGGCCGAGCGTGACTATATACGGAGTGGGCCGCAAATAGCCGCGCGTCTTGCCGCGCTGCGAAGGGTCGTCGTCGCCGGTATTGGAAAAGTCCGAGGGCAGAAGAAAGGGGCGCGCCGCCAGATACACCGCGTAAATCAGTATCGAAACGCACACAAAATGCCCCCTCACCGAAACGGAATTTGCAATAGCCACCGTGCCGATGAGCCCCCCGAAAAATCCCGCCAGACTCCATACGCCGTGCAGCGAACCCATTATCGAACGCCCATACAAATGCTCCAACGACACCGCTTGCGTGTTTATTGCAATGTTATTTATGTTGGCCGAAACCCCGAACAGAAACAGCGCCCCGATAAGCGTCAGCTGCGAATCCGCATAGGATATGAGAATCAGCACCGTCGGATACATGAACGAGCCTATCGCCGTGCAAAACTTGCTCCCGAACTTCGACACCATCATGCCCGAAAAAAACATCGTGGACAGCTGGCCGAGCGGAAGCGCAAAAAGCGACGTTCCAAGCTGGGCGTCGTTCAGCTCCAGCGCGGATTTAATCGCGGGAATCCGGCTGGCCCAAGAGGAAAACACCAATCCCTGCAGCAAAAACAGCGCGCTGACGGCGCATCTATTCGACAAATTTTTTGAAAACGCCATGTCAAATCGGTCTCCTAATAAGTATCCTAATAGAGGCGTATAGCGTACTTTTTCAGCTCCCTGCGCTGGTCGCGCGAATAGGAATATATCTTTGCAAGCAGCAGCAGAGCCCACGCCAAAAACGCCGCCCCCAAAAGCACGACTATCGCGTTTACGTTCACATCGCGCGGACTCTCGGCGACGGAATTGGTTATGACAAAATTCATGCAGCCGATCGTAATCGTATATATCAACGCCGCAAGTATCCCCAAGTCGAAAAAGCTAACCGAATTTACGAACCTTCCCGGACGCGGCTTTATATGCTCGCTGAAATATCCCAGATACGCGAACGGCCCCACGACGATTATGTCCACCACAAACAGCGCGAGCGTCATTCCCATTCGGTACGTGTGGATAAACGTCGATTTGAACGCGCCGGAAACCTCCGGGAACTGGTTTACCAAGAGCTTGAGTTCGGCGTTGGTCGTGGAATTTAAAAGAAATATCACCGCCAGCGACGCCGCAACAAATATGCCGAACAGCCATCGCGTAATTCCGACGACGTAAATTTCCTCAACCGGCCTCTGTTTGGTCCCCGACATACCAGATAAAAACTTATGCGTCGTATCAGAACGCATTTTCGGCGGCATTCAATTAAAAAAAACCGGAAAAAAACCCCACCTTTACAACGCGAATGCGCCGAATGCGAAACTTTCAGATCCATCTGCGGCGCCCCTTCCCGGCGCCTTTCGCCGAAAAAAAACTAACGCTTATTCCGCCCAACCCGGCAATATCCGGAAACAATGCAAGACAAGGCTAAACTATGCAAAAAAACGCCGCCCAACGCCTTCTCCGCCGCGTCCATGCCTTTGCTTTAAGTGTCACAAACATCGCGCAGTCCCCTTTGTTCGGGCGCGCAGGCGCGCACCATGAGCCCTGCGTTCAAGCGGGAATCAGACACGCGCAAACACCAAGCGAAACTAAGCGGCGCTAAGCGGCGATTGAGCTTGCACTTGCGCGCGCGCTTTTAAAAAAGCTCTATTACGCATCGCAAGGCAAGGCGAGCGAAAAAAATTCGCCGAGTCTACCCCAACGCCTTCTCCGCCGCGTCTATGTCCTTAAACGCCATGACCATCACGGGATTCTCGTTGTTCGGACGCGTCAGCGCGTACATATACTCGACGTTCAAACCGGAATCCGACGCGCGCGCAAGCACGGACAAGAGCGCGCCGGGCCGGTCCTCAACCTCGACGGCCAGCACGTCCACCACCTTCGCGAAAAAGCCCGCCGACTTCAGGGCGGCGGCGGCCTCCTCCGTCTTGTCCACGACTGCGCGCACTATGCCGTACTCCTTCGTCTCGGCTATGGTTATCGTGAGTATGTTAACCCCGGCCGATTTCAGAGTCTGGCAGACTTTGCACAAATGACCGGGAGTATTTTCCAAAAAGACCGAAAGCTGCTTTATTCTCATGGCCAATCCTATATTTTGCGGTAATCGAAAACGCGCTTCGCCTTCCCTTCGGAGCGCGGAATTTTATTCGGCTCGACTATCCTGATCTCGACGCGAATCCCGATAATGCCCATAATAGAGGCTTGGATTTTCTTCCTGATTGCGTCGAGCTGCGGCAGGCTGTCGGCGAAATATTTTTCGAGGAGCTCCACTTCCACGGTGATTCTGTCGAGGTCGCGCTCGCGCTCCAATATTATGCGGTAGTTTGTAGAACACTCCTCGACGCGCGCAAGCCCCGCCTCGATTTGCGAGGGAAAGACGTTTACGCCGCGGCTGATGAACATGTCGTCGCAGCGGCGGTCGATGCGGCGAATGCGGCGCACGGTGCGCCCGCACGGACAGGGCTCGGCTATTATGGAGGTAATGTCATGGGTGCGGTAGCGGAGTATGGGCATTGCGCGCTTGGCGAGAGTGGTTATGACAAGCTCGCCCTCCTCGCCGTCCGGCAGGGGTTTCCCGGTATCCGGATCTATTATTTCCGGATAGAAATTGTCCTCCAAAATGTGTATTCCGTCGTGCGCGCAGCACTCGCCGCCGACGCCCGGCCCCGCGATTTCCGACAGCCCGTAAATGTCGAAGACCTCAATATTCGCGTTCTCCCGCATGAACGCGCGCATTCTCTCCGACCACGGCTCCGCCCCGAAAACGCCGATTCTAAGCGGAAGCTTTTTCATGTCCACCCCGTACTTTTTGGACTCCTCAATCAGATGCACGAAGTAACTCGGCGTGCAGCAGACGACCGTCGCGCCGAAGTCGCGCATAATCATAAGCTGGCGCTCCGTGTTCCCGCCGGAGGCCGGAATCACCGTGCAGCCGAGAGCCTCCGCCCCGCCGTGGAGCCCCAGCCCCCCCGTAAAGAGGCCGTACCCGAAAGACACTTGAACAAAATCAGAACGCCTCACCCCGTTCATCAGCAGACAGCGCATTACCGAAGTCTCCCACAGGCGCATGTCCTCGCGCGTGTAGCCGACGACTATGGGCTTGCCCGTCGTCCCGCTCGAGGCGTGAAGCCGGACTATTTCAGACATGTCCACGGCGAAAAGGCCGTACGGATACGTGTCGCGCAGGTCGGTTTTTTCGGTGAACGGAAGTTTCGAGATGTCGTCCACGGTCTTTATGTCGCCCGGCTTGACGCCGAGAGCGTCCATGCGGCTCCTGTGCAGCTGCACGTTTTCGTACGCCAGCTTGACCGTAGCCGAGAGGCGCTGCGACTGTATCTTGCGCAAATGTTCGCGCGGCAGAAAATCCATTCCGCTGGCGGGATGAAAATCTCCGTTAATATCGTTCCACTTCTGTGTCATTGCAATGCGTCTTAGTTTATGCCGAAATGCGCCCCTCGGGGACTTCCCCTATCACGCCGCAGGCGTCGCCCCCCTGCCGAGCGCGAACGCGGCTTCGTTGGCCTCCCACAGCTTCTCCGGAAAGAACTTTCTGAGCGTCTCGCGCCACTTGGATTCGGGAATCTCCGGAAAATGCCTGCTGAGCGCGCCGAGTATCGCCACGTTGACGGACTTCCGGCTCGGGAGCTTGGAGACGTCGAAGTCCTCCGGCGAAACCACGATTCCGCCCGGCGCTAAAAACGCCTTGTGCGCGTCCGACCACTCCGGCTGGAGAGACAACAGATAGTCTATCTTCCCGTCGGGAATCATCGGGCTGAGCACCCGCTTCCCGACGCGCAAATCGCTCGACACCGATCCGCCGCGCTGCGCCATTCCGTGCACCTCCGCCTTCTTTACGTCGAATCCGAGCTCGAAAAACATTTCGCCCAAAATCAGCGTGGCCTTCAGAACGCCCATTCCGCCGAGCCCCGCAACCCTTATATTTATGCTATCCTTCATTCACACGCCCCTCTTCAGCTTTGCCAGATTGGCCGCCGCAAGCAGACACGGCTGGCGCAAGACTATTACGGTTGAATCGTTTGTCTCGAGCTTTTCGCGCAGGTACTGCTTGAATTTTTCGCCCTCCCGGACGGGATTGAACACGGCGACGTTTTTTACGCCTATGGCCTCCGCCACCTTTTCAATCGAAACCTTGTGCGCGGGCGTGACGTGGTCGAGCTTCCTTCCCGTTCCGGGGTGCTCCTGCTGGCCGGTCATTGCGGTGGTCGAATTGTCAACCACCACCACGACATGCCCGGTGTCCGGAAGATTGTAAACCATCTGGAGCAGGCCCGTCAGGCCGCTGTGCATAAATGTGCTGTCGCCGATTACGCTGACGACCTTGCGCGCCTTGTCGGGCGGCAAAACCTTTCTGAGGCCCAGCCCGATATTTATAGACGCCCCCATGCAAATCTGAATGTCCATGCCGCTTATGGGCTTCATCGCCGCGAGGGTGTAGCAGCCTATGTCGCCGGCGACTATGCAGCCAAGCTCCACCATCGGCGCAAAACTGAACCTGTGCGGGCAGCCGTCGCAAAGCTGCGGCGGCTTGGCCTTTATCGGCGCGGGCTCGTAATCCAAGTCGCCTTCGATTTGCGCGCGCGCCTTATCGACGCTCATCTCGCCAAAGCGCCACTTCTCGTCGCGTTCCTCAACTTTCAGGCCGGCGGCCCGCAGCTGCGTCGCAATGAACGGATCCCCCTCCTCCACAACAACGCACCTCTTGTACTTCGAGGCCATCAAAGCTATGCGCCTGACCGGAAGCGGATTGACCATGCCCACCTTGAAGAATCCCGCATCGGGGAAGGCCTCTCGCGCATGGTAATAGCAGACCCCGTCAGCCACAATCAGCAGAGAGTCGTCCGCCCCGTCGATTTCGACGTTCGGCCCTTCGGAATCGTTCCAGCGGCGCATTTCGGCGAGCTTTTTCCGCAGCACCCTATGGGCGGGCCTGGCGAACGCGGGAACCATGACCCGCGTCGATATGTCGCGGTTGTAGTCGGCCTGCGGCTTTGGGGCGCGCGAATCCTCGAAGGAGACGACCGTGCTGGAATGCGCTATGCGCGTGGTCGTTCTGAGTATGAACGGAATCTTCCAGCGGCGCGAAAGGAAGAACGCAAGCTTTGCAAAGTCGTACGCCTCCTGCGAATCCGACGGCTCGAGCACGGGAAGGCCGCCGGCTAAAGCCAGCGGGCGCGTATCCTGCTCGTTTTGGCTGGAGGCCATTCCGGGGTCGTCGGCGACCACCGCTACGTACGAGCCTTCAATTCCGCTGTACGCGGCCGTAAAAAATAGGTCCTGGGCGACGTTGAACCCCACGTGCTTCATCGTCACGAGCGCGGAACTCC
>CALXMX010000186.1 GCA_944389575.1 uncultured Opitutales bacterium | reverse complement strand
CTTTTTGCGGGCGTTTTTGACGGCTTTGCGGGCGCCGGATTTTGCGGCGCTATTTTGAAGCGTGCGTTTTATTGGGCGCGCGTTTTTCGGGATTCGTCCGCCGGCAGCCGCGCGAGTTGTTTCGCGCAACTTGCGCCTGCCTGAATGTGCCCGGCCGCGCCTTTTTGCGCGGAGGATTTTTTTATGGGGCATCGCGGATTTTTATGGCGCGCGGCGGGGATTGAGATTTGGCGCCAAAGATTTTGTTTCGCGGGCGCGCCGCGCTTTGCCGCGGCCGGGGGGCGGGCAAAGTTAAGGCGTCCGGCGCGCGCGGCGCGCAAATGCGGAGGTGAAGGCTTCTAAAAGCCGGCGGCTTTTTTGCAGGGAAAATTTTTGAGCGAAGCTCTCTTGGCTTCTTTTGAATTTTTCCAATCGCAATTTTTACGCGCCGCATAAAGTTGCGTGAGTGCAGCCTTAGCCCGGAATTTTTGCGGATTGCGCGCGCGGATTTATACTGTTCTATCGCGAATGTTTCAGCTAAATTTTTTTTACGCTTTTTGCGAAGGCAAAGCGCAAAAGTCAGGCGCGCCGTAGGCTGTAAGAGCCGCTCCCTCTTTTGCCGCTTTGCACAGGACGTCAAATGACAAGGTTAGGAGCGGGTCGCCTATCTTTAGGATTTTTGCTAATTGCGCGCAAAGTTCCGCCTCGCGCGGGCAAAGCGGCATTCGTCCTCTTTCTTCGCATTCGCCCGGTTTGGCGCTCCCAATTTGAAATGCGTTTGGAGCGTTTTTTCCCCGCGCTTTTTGCCGCATTTTTCCCGAACGCGGCTTTAGCTTGGCGCGCTGAAACTCACTCCTGTGCGCTCATTCGCACTTGCCGTCGATTTGCGGGGGATTGGAATTTAGATACTCCTTTATCTGCGTGAAAGTGCGCATCGAGCAAAACTTCGGGCCGCACATTGAGCAGTGGTGGATTGCGGAGTTGTCGCGCAGAAATTCGCGGTCGTTCTTCGAGCGGAAAGCCCTCGCCCTGTCGGGGTCGAGCGATAGGTTGATTTGGTCCTCCCACCTAAATTCCGCGCGCGCCATGCTCATGGCGTTGTCGCGGTACTGCGCGGCGGGGTGCCCCTTCGCCAGATCCGCTGCGTGCGCGGCGATTTTAAACGCCACAACGCCTTCGCGCACGTCGTCCCTATTGGGAAGGCCGAGGTGCTCTTTCGCGGTGACGTAGCACAGCATCGCCGTTCCGCGCCAGGCGATGATTGAGCCTCCTATGGCGGCGTTGATGTGGTCGTAACCGGCGGCGATGTCCGTCACTAAGGGGCCGAGCGTGTAGAACGGCGCTCCAGAACACCACTCGAGCTGCTTGTCCATGTTCTCGCCTATCATTTGCATAGGTACGTGGCCGGGGCCTTCGCACATGGCCTGGACGTCGAATTCGCGCGCGGTCTTCAAGAGCTCGCCCTGGACTTTCAGCTCGCCGAGCTGGGCTTCGTCGTTGGCGTCGGCTATCGAGCCGGGGCGCAAGCCGTCGCCTATCGACAGCGAAACGTCGTATGCCGACATTATTTCGCATATTTGGCGCCAGTGCTCGTAGAGGAAATTTTCGCGCTTGTGCGCCATAATCCATTTCGCCATGATCGCCCCCCCGCGGGACACAATCCCCGTCATGCGCCGCGCGGCGGCAGGTATGAATTTTGAGAGGACTCCCGCGTGTATGGTGAAGTAGTCCACGCCCTGTTCGGCCTGCTCTATCAGCACGTCGCGATAAACCTGCCAAGTCAGGTCTTCGGCTACTCCCCCGACCTTTTCCAGCGCCTGGTAGAGCGGAACGGTGCCTATCGGAACGGGGCTGTTGCGCACAATCCACTCGCGGGTTTCGGAGATGTCGTTTCCGGTAGAGAGGTCCATTACGGTGTCGGAGCCCCATCTTATCGCCCAGAGCATTTTTTCAACCTCCTCGGAAATGGAGGAGGCCATGGAGCTGTTGCCTATGTTCGTGTTGATTTTTACCAGGAAGTCCCGCCCGATGACGGCCGGCTCCAGTTCGGGGTGGTTTACGTTGGCCGGAATTATTGCGGTTCCGTCGGCGACCTTCTGTCTCACAAATTCGGGCGTGATTTCCGCGCGCGCGCCCGAGCCGAAAAGCTTTCCCGCGTGCTGGATAAACAGGCTGTCGCGCGGGGCGCTTGCGGACATCTTGCCTTCCGCCGCGTTCAGCAGGGCGAGATTTTCGCGGGCGCAGACGTATTCCATTTCCGGAGTCACTATTCCGCGCCGGGCGTAGTTTAGCTGCGTCGGCCGCGCGCCGGATTTTGCGCGGCGGATTTTGCGCCCGCCGAACGGGCATTTTGGGGAGCTGTTGGTTTGCCCGCAAGGCTCGGTGTCGGCGCGTGCGTCTATCCATTTGCTTCGGACGTCCGGCAGCCCCCTCGAGGGGTCGCGGTGGAAATTTTCGTCGGCCCACGCGCCGGCGGTGTCGTAAATTCGCACGGGCGGATTTTGGCGGATTGTGCCGTCCTTCAACCGTGTGGGCGTCTGCGAAATTTCCGAGAGCGCGACAGTCACCCCGCCGGACTTCACATAAATTCTCTTGCGCGCCCATTGCGCGCCGAATAGCTTTTCATCTTCCATAATGCGGCGCCATTAAACACCAACCTTTGCGATTGTAAAAGCATAATCGGTTTGCCCGCGGGATTTTTTCGGAATGCAAAGCGCGCCTCTCTGTGCCGCGGGGCTTCTTTTTGCGCGGGGGGAATCGCGCGCTGCTCTCCCGCGTTATACCCCAGTGTCGGCGCGCATTGCGCATCG
>CALXMX010000185.1 GCA_944389575.1 uncultured Opitutales bacterium | reverse complement strand
AAAGCTATCCTGCCGCCGAACGCCAGCGTCCCCTTGTAGGCCTGCGCCGTGCGGTGGTAGAAAAATATTTCGAGGCGGCCGGATTTCTCGGGAAAGGCTATGTAGCTCTGAACGTCGCCCTTATGGTCTACTATTGCGAGCCGGTTTTTAACCCCGTCGCGCGGGGCTGCGACCTTCCAATCCTTTCCGCCCGACGAGAAACTCAGCATGCCCTCGATTTTCGCCGCGCCAAAAGAGGCGCGCAGAGTGGACGACTTTTCGTCGAAGTCGGCTTTCCACCCTGCGAAGAGCGGAACGCACAAAGTGGAGGCTATTGCAATGGCGGTTTTAAATAGACGGCTGTTCATAATTCCCAATTAAACCGCGGCAGCGTGCTTGTCAAATAAAAGCCCTGCGGCGGCCTTGTTTTTCGGTTGCCGAACATTTTGTCCGCCCGCAACTTATCCGCAATATTTTCTTATCCCATACCCTGCGTCCATTGAACGCGCGTGCGGCCGCCGCCTTCCCGGCTGCGTCCAGCGCCTCCGCCGCATGCTTTCCGCTATGCGTTTTTGCCAGATATTTCCGCCATAGCTTTTCGCCGCATATCGTCGCTATGCGGCAGTTGCCCTCAAGCTCTTATGATCGTAAACAATAGCACGCATTCTGTCGCGCCGCGGTTTTTGAATGGAATGGCTATTGCTTGGGAAGGAAGGGGGGGATAATGTTGCGAAAAAAAGGGAAAAGGTGCGCTAAAGAAAAACAGAAAGTATGGAAATATGAAGAATGTGAGAAATAGATTACCAAGAAAAATGTTGCAATTACATCTTCCTCTCATATTTTAATTTTATTCTTAACATCAACCGCATTTTTCTCACATGAAAAAATTGTCCGCCGTCTTGCTTTCCGCAAGCCTGTTTGCCGTCGCCAATGCCGACACCTTCTATTACAATAGCTCCTCCGAATCGGTCGACCTCTCCATTGCCGACAACTGGTATTCCGACGCGGATTTTTCAACGCCCCTCGGCTACGTCCCCAACTTTTCCGACGGGACTTCCGACATCGTCATAGGCGGAAACGCCCCGAATTGGACCGATTTGTCGTTCAACGCCGAATCGGTAAACCTCAATTCCCTAACTGTCGGAACGGGTTATTTCGCCAATGTCACCACCGTATCCGGGGGGTCGATAAACGTCGCCGGAGACGTCACGTTTTCGACCTACGCCACGGGATTTGCGGGAGACATCGACATCAGCATAGGCGGCAACGTGTATTTTGCCACCTCCTCTTCCAATTCGTTCGGAGACGCGCGCGCGGACAGGGGCGGAATCAACAGCCTCGTAATTGGAGGGGACGTGTATATGGGTACCAGCACAACTTATCCGTCCGTTTACACTCTGGCCGAATCCTCTCTCATGAATCCTTCCGTATTGATAAAGGGGCGCGTGACAAGCAACTACGCCTCGTACAACATACTCAATTACGGCTCTATTTGGGATTCCGGCAGAATCAGCAGCGACGCATACGTGTGGGTCAACGGATTTTCCCAAAACACCGGATTTGGAGCTTCCGGCTCTACAAGTTCCACGGGAATTGTGTACTTAGTCATGACGAACAATGTAAGGGACGAAGTCGCCTCGGGCGGCGGGTTCGGTTCGGCAAACAATGCGGTGCTCTCCAATCTCGGCTTGGTTATGATGAGCGCGACTTACGCCGACGACAACTCAATCATCGAATACAAAAACTACTCCCAGTCTTTCGGCGGCAACTACATGCTGTTTGAACACGGCGTGACAATGATAAGCGGCGGGCTGTTTCTCAACTACGCCGCGACAAACACCTCGGCAACCCACGGAAACTTGAAGCTCGCAAAGGCCGCAGGCGCGCAGGCGGCAACCTTCGGAAACTCCAACTCCACGATCGGCGGAAACTTCGTATTTACCGACCTCGAAGTCTCCGACGGCGGCGGCGCAATACGCGTCCGTTTGGGCATGGACGACTCCGGCACAAACTTGGTTTTCGACACGCTCACATTCACGGGTAAGGCCACGGGTAGCGGCGTAGTTGTAATATCTCTTGGCAATTTTGAAGGCGGAGACCCCTACGACTATCTATCCTACCTGATTACTGACGACGTCGCCGCAAACGGCAAGAAAGTCATATCGTGGAGCGAGGCCGCGGAATCCGGAATAAACTTTACGACCGACCTTTACAAGACTTTTGAATACGAGGGCGTCCAATACGTTTTTGACACGTACAACGGGGCCGACGGGCTGTACATAGGCTACGTGCAGGTTCCGGAGCCTGCGGAAATCGCAGCGATATTCAGCGCTCTCGCGCTTGCGGCTGCCGCATACCGCAGGAAGAAAAGATAAGGCGAAAAAACACCGGGCGGCGTCAAAAGCCGCTCGAAAAATCCGGCCGGAAGCGGAATATTTTTAATCCGCTCCGGCTTCTTTTTGGCTTTTTTGTATATAGCAGTTCCCTTCCCCCAGCCGCCATTGCGCGCGCCAATCTCCTTGCGCGCGCCAATCTATCTGTCTTTATATTTATCTTTAACTAAGCCCAAAAACCGTCAGGCACAGCGTTTTTAATTCCCGCAACCCAGTTTGCCGCTTCCGAAAAGCCCGCCCAACTTTCGGCGGCGCAAACTTTGCGCAAGCATTTTTTCCAATCAAAATTTCGGCAAAGTTGCGCGCAAGCCGCGCGCACAATCGCACAATATGCGACTGCGCGCAACGAAGCCTCGCCGCCTTGCGGATTGAAATTCCGGCCAAATTCCGAATTTTGCGCGCAAGCTGCGCGCGGCGGCCGGGGCAAATGTTTCCCGCGCAAACGCTCGGCAAAAATCAAAAAAGCGACATCTGCCCGCCGGAATCTTCAGCGCGTTTTTGCGAAGCTTTTGTTTTTGCCTTTGCGCCTCCGCTTTCGGGCGAAGGGCAGGCGGGATTGGGCGCCTCCAAATTTTCCGGCGCCGCCGCGCCGGGACGGACACCGCCCTCGGCCAACATCTGCAAAAAGCGCGCCTCGTCTATAATCTCCACGCCGAGTTCGCGAGCCTTTTCCAGCTTGCTTCCGGCGGAATCCGGAGAGGCTATCAGATAGTCCGTCTTTGATGAAACCGCCGACTGGCTTCTGCCGCCCAAACTCTCTATCAAGGCTTGCGCACGCATTCTGTCCATGGACTCCAACCTGCCTGTGATTGCGAACGCCTTGCCGGCGAATATCCCGCCCGAAGCCCCGGCGCCGCCCGGCATGCCGGAGCCTCCGGAATCGGCGCCGGCAAAGTTCAGCCCGCAGGCGCGCAGGCGCTCGATTGTCTCTCGGTTGCGGGAGTCGTCAAAAAACGCCCGAATCGACAGGGCGCGGACGGACTGCGCGTCCTTCGCCGCCTTGGAACCGAAGTTTTCAATCGCCATAATCTCGGAGAGCGGAGCGTTCATGATTGCGTCAAGAGAGCCGAACCTGCGCGAGAGCTCCTTTGCAAACTGCGCGCCTATCTCCAAAATTCCCAGTCCGAAAATCAGCCGCCAGAGCGGGCGACGCTTTGAGTCCTCCAGCGCGGCGAGCAGATTCGCGCCGGTCTTGGAAAGCCCGCCCTTGCCGTCGCGGAACTTTTCGTTCTCAAGGAGCTTTTCCGCAGTGAGGCCGTACAGGTCGGCGGGAGAGGCGACGCCGAAATTTTCCACTAAAAACGCCGTCATTTTGTCGCCCAGCCCCTCTATGTCCATGCAGCCGCGAGAGGCGAAGTGCGCGAGCCTGCCGCGCACCTGCGGGGGACAGGTGAAATTGGGGCAGCGGTAGAGCATCTTTTCGCCGAAGCGCGCCAGCTTCGCCCCGCACTCCGGGCAGTTCTCCGGAAATTCGTACGGCCGCGAATCCGCAGGGCGCGCCGATTTGTCAACCTCCACGACAGCGGGAATTATCTCGCCGGCCTTTTCCACGACGACCACGTCCCCCACGCGTATGTCCTTTTGCGCTATGTATCCGGCGTTGTGAAGCGTCGCTCGGGAAACTTTGGAGTCCGGGAAGTCCACTTCCTCCAGCTCCGCCACGGGCGTCACAACTCCCGTCCTGCCGACCTGCAAAGTGACAGCCTTAAGGCGCGTCTTTCTGCGCTCGGGCGGATACTTCCACGCTATCGCCCAGCGGGGCGCCTTGTCCGTCGCGCCGGCGAGCGAATGAAGCGACACGTCATCCAGCTTCAAAACGGCCCCGTCGGTGTTGTACGGCAAAGTTCTGCGGACGGAGTCGAACTGCGCGATTTTTTCAAGGGCCGAATCCACGCCGTCGGCCACGCAAAACCAGTCCACGCACGGCAGGCCCCAGCGCTTGAACGTCGCGGGCAAATCGCTTTGCCTGCGCAGCCGGAAGCCCTCGCACGCGCCTATGGAATAAAATACCGCCAACAGCTCCCGATTCTTAAGTTCCGGATTCTCCTCAAACGTCTTTGGCAACAGCTTCATCGTTCCCGCGGCGAGATTGCGCGGATTCGCATAGCCGGACACTTTCCCCGAATTGCCGGAATCGCCGGATTTTTCCAGGCTTATCGAATCGCCCGGACTTGCCGAATTTTCCGAACTTCCCAAATCGCCCGAGCCGTTGGAATCGCCCGAGCCGCCCAAGCCCTCAAAATCGCCAAAGCTGTCCAAGCCGCCGGAACCGTCTCCGGCGGAGGCGGCGGTAGTGGTGGAGGAGGTGGTGGTGGAAGCGCCGCCGGCGCCGGCTGAAAACGCCGCGGACTTTTCGGCGGAATCCCCGAAATTGAGAAGCTCGCCCTGCCCCTGCGGCCCGCCTTTGCGCAGCTTCGCCCGCTCCTTCGCCCGCCTTTGCTCAAGCTTTTTTTGCTCC
>CALXMX010000184.1 GCA_944389575.1 uncultured Opitutales bacterium | reverse complement strand
AGTCCCGCGCGCTTTCGCACAGCCGCCGCCTGAACGTCATGTAATAGAGCGACACCGGCGCGAGCAGCCCGTAAGCTGGCGCGAGCCCCACCTTCAAAAGAATCATGAAAATGCGGTTGCCGAGGTATCCGCCGCGCGTGCGGCCCGTCCATTTGGGGCTATTCATTTTTTCCGGCCCTCCAATCCGCGTCCTCGCAGAGAACGGACGCGATGAATATCGACGCGATAGACGCGGCCGCCGCCGTTCCGAGGCTGCTTAAGACCGGGTGTTCGGCGAGCGCGAACGTCCCGAAGGCGCATATGGTGGTCGCGGCGGAGAGCATGACGGGGGCGAGGCTCTTGCGCACGGCGTTGCGCCTCTTTCCGGCTTCGAGAAAAATCGGATAGTCCTGCGCCATGCAGACGGCGAATATTACGAATATCGCGCTGACTATGTTTATCGCGATTCCGAGCACGGAGAGTATGGCGAAAGTCCATAGAAGCCCCGCAAACACGGGGAACGCGAGGCGTACGGCGGCTTTCAGGCTGCGGTATGTGGCGGCCAAATAGCAGAAGGCCGCCGCCCCCGATATCAGCGCGAATTTTACGAGCCAGTTGCGCGTGGAACTCGATATATGCGCGCCGAAGTAGCCGGCGTCGACGTATGTCGCCGACGGGCTTGCGCGCTTGACCGCGCCGTAAAAATCTTCGGGCGAAGTTTGTGCGCCCGGCGAGACGTCGATTGCGAACGCGTACGAATTTCCGTCGGATTCGGCAAGCCCTGCGAGCATATTTTTTGCATTTTCGTAGTCGGCTTCCATCTGCGAGTCCGGAGCGCGAAAGTCGGGAAGGGCGGCCAGCAGGGGCTTCGGATTTATTCCGGCGCCTCTCGCGGCCTCCGAAAGGGCGGATTTCGTTTCGGCGATTTTTTCCTCCGTCCAGTAGGCGCGCCAGCGGGCGCGGTTTTGAGCCCGCGCGGCCGAGGTGAAAAGCAGGCCTTTGGCGGAGGCGTTCTCGATTCCGTTCGCGTCGAGAAAATCCGAAACCTTATGCAGCTGCGCCGCGGCGCCGTCGAAGTCCGCGGATATTACGGCGATTTTTTTCTGTCCGGCGATTTTTCCCCATATGCTCCGGATTTTCGCGTCGTCGGCGCGCGCGGCTTTGCCGTAGGCGTTCAGGTTTGAGATGTTGCCGTCGAAGCCCGTTCCCAGCGCAAGCAGCGCGACCGGAACGAGCGACAGCGCGACTATCGCCCGCCCGCGCCTCCCCAGTTTCGCCCGCGCGTCCGCAAGCTTTTCGGCAAGCGCGTCCGCCGGGGCTTTGCGCATTTCTTTGGAGCCCTTGGGAAATAGCCGCGGGAGCATGTACAGGCTGAACAGAGCCGAAAGCGCGACGGACATTCCCCCGAAAAGCCCTATTTGCAGGAATCCGCCGCCCCCGAAAAAGCACATTATTCCGAATGCGATCAGAGTTGTCCCGGCCGCGGTGGCAATGGGCCTGACCAAGTCACGGGGGAATTTTCCGGGAGAGGATTCGAGCGCGTGAAGCACGTGTATTGCGTAGTCTATGCCCACGCCTATTGCTATGCTTGCGAACGCGACCGATATGCGCGAAATTTCCGGCATCGCGAGGCTGAGAATCGCAAAGGCCGCCGCCGTAGCCGACAGCGACGGAACGACCGCCAGCGCTCCGCAGATTTTTCTGCCGAAGGCGCAAAGGCACAGCGCGAACATCAGCGCGACGGTCAGGGCGATGCAAAACGACGAGTCGCGCGCGGCTATTTCGGCGTTTTCTTTTGCGATTCTGTACGCGCCGGCAAACGCTATCTGCGCGCCGGGAAACTGCCTTTTTACCTCCAGTATTTTCCCCTCGATTTCGGATACGAGCTTCGCGCTTTTTGCGGAGTCCGCCGGGTCGAAATTCCCGGAGGCCGTCAGGAGCATGTTCTTTCCGGAAGCGTCGACCGGCCGGCCGGCGGAGATTTCCGCGCGCGCTAAGCGCGCGTTTTTGAGCTCGCCGAAAAATATTCGCGAGAGGCCGAGCGGATCGGACAGAAGCGCCTGCTTGTAGGCGGGAGATTCGAGAGCGGCCAGTTTCGCCTTGAAAAATCCCATTCTCTCCTTCAGGGATTTCGCCGACAGCATTGCGTCGGTTTTCGCCTCGGCCGATTCCGAAAAAATGGAGGGCAGGGCGGCGGCGGCGCGCGCCAGCGCATTGCCGGCGTCTTCGGATTCGGACGGCTCCCGCTTCAGCTCCGGAATTTCGGACAGCCTTCGTTCGAGCGCGTCGGCGACTTTCGAGGGCGAGGCCTTGTCATAAATGTTGAAGTACAGCGTTCGGGATTGCGAAAATTTGTCCGCCACGCGCGCGTAGTCGTCCAAAACGGAATCCCTAAACGGGATTAGATCCAGTATGTTTTCGCGGTAGGAGCTCGACTTTCCCGCAATCGCTGCGGCAACCGCGCACGCCAGGCACAGCAGCGCCGGCAACAGCATTCCCCTGCGCGGATTCATGACTCTTTGGAGGCGGACTTTAGGGCGATTTTTCTTCGCGTCTCCTTCCCCAGCAGCAGCGCGGCCGCGCTGAGGCGCAGATTCATGACGGCGAATTTAAAGGTGTCGGCCAGCGGCCTGTAATGCGATCTGCTCAGGCTGGACTGCGTGTAGATTGTCGGGATTTTGACTTCCCTTATTCCCATGCCCGCCCACGAGGCCTTCACGAGAAGCTCGGCTTCAAACAGGAATCCCTTGCGCGCGACCTTCACCTTTTCCAGCGCATGCAGCGGGTAGCAGCGGTATCCGCACTGCGTGTCGCCTATTCTCACGCCAGTCTCGACGGCGAGCCAGAAATTGGAAAACGAATTCATGGTGCGCCTTGCCGGCGGAACGGCGGGATTTGAAAAGTCGCGCACGCCAGTTATTATGCATTCCGGGTTTTCCGTCGCGGCGCGGATAAAGTCGGGAATGGCCTCCGGGGCGTGCTGTCCGTCGGCGTCCATCGTAATCGCGTGGGTGTATCCGCGGCTGCGGGCGGCCGAAAAGCCCTCCTTCAGCGCGGCTGCCTTGCCCGAGTTGTTCTCTATCCTTATCAGCGACACGTTTTTCCCGGGAAGTTCGGGCAGGGTTATTTTCGGCACGGAGCCGTCGTCCACGACGATAGTGTCTATTTCCGGCAGCGCGGACAGCAGCGGAATCAGAGTGTCGGAATGGTTGTAGGAGGGTATTACGATGCAAAACTTGGCGGGGTTGCCATGTTTGTTCTTGAATTGTCGCGCTTTCATAAATATCTTGGATAAGATAAAAATTAAGGACAACCCTGCAATAATATTTATGTGTTTTGACGTCGAAAAGCTGAACAGGCGCAGAGAGATTTCGCTCACTTTGAAGAAAAAGCTCATAGAGAGCCTCGACATTCCCTATGAACCCTCGGATCTGTCGGAGGACATTTCGCTGATAGGCTCGGGATTGAGCCTGGATTCGCTGGACATACTTGAAATAGTATTGTGCGTGGAGAGCGCATTCGGCATAAAAATGCCGGAGCAAAGCGTCCCGATTCTGCGTTCGTTCAACACTCTGGTCGATTTTATAATGGCGGAAACGGAGGCGCGCAATGCTTAGGGACGCGCTCTTGAATATCGGGGCGAATTTCGGAAAAATCGGCTGCGCGGAGTTCGTATCCGATTTCGGCGACGCGGAGAAAGAGCTGGAGCTTTTGAGGTCTTCGGCGGCAGTTGCGGACTTCTCGTTTTACCGCAAATATTCCTATTGCGAGTCTGGCGGCGCGGAGTTTTTGGACGGCCTTCTGCCGGCGGACATTCTCAAGCTCCGCTACGGCCGCGTCTGCGACACGTTTTTGGCGGGAGAGGACGGCCGCGTGGAGGCCGAGGTTTTCGCCGCCAATATAGACGACAGAATTTTTGCCCTGTGCGAGACTTCCCGCGCCGGAATCGGCGCCGCGTTTGCGTCGGAGGGGGACGGATTTGAGGATATTTCCGATTCGTGGTCGCTGCTTTCCGTTGACGGGCCGTCGGCATGGAAGGTCGCCAGGGACGCGTTCGGAGACGATGTGCTGAACCTGTCTTATCTGTCCGTGGAAAAGTACGAGTTTGAAGGCTTTCCCGCATATCTTTCGCGCATAG
>CALXMX010000183.1 GCA_944389575.1 uncultured Opitutales bacterium | reverse complement strand
GTCGCCGTCCTTGTCGTATTCGCGCATCAGCTGTATCCGCATGGAGGGATCCATCTGGGAAAAGATCGCCATATTTTCTCCGTTAGAGCCGCGGTTTTGCCGCGGAGCGTCTTGGGCGGCCGATACCAGCGGCAGGGCGGCCGATGCGGCCAACATTATGATGATATTTTTCATATAGAGTCCTATGGGTTCGGGGAGGAAGATAAAAATTTGCCTTTCGGATTCTTAAACGCCCGCATGCGCAAGAAGTTTCAGCGGAATATTTTTGTTTGAATATTTTTTACGATGGGACAGAGTTTGCAGGCAAATAATTTTTTAGACAATGTATCAGGTCACTTTCAGCAATCAAAGCATGGCCGAATTGAACAAGCTGGACAAGCTCGCCCAGCTGGAAGTCATAGACTCGTTCGGATCGCTCACCCAGGAAGAGCTTGAGGGCGGCCTTCCAAGTATCGGGAAAATAAACCGCGGCGGAAAGCAGTTCTACCGCTTCCGCACGGGAGACTTGCGCATATACTTCGAGCTCCTTGAGGACAAGCAGACCCTATATGCGCACTACATACTCCAGCAGCACACGCTGGCGGATTTCGTCTTTCGCTTCAAGCTCCCGTTTAAGGAAGAGACCGCAATAGAGCAGGAAGACAACTTTTGGAAGTATTTGGAATCGCTAAAAAAATGAACGAGTCCCCGAAGCTTTGGCTCAACGTACATCAGGCGAGCAAGATTTACATTCTGCCTAACCTCTTTACGGCGGGAAACCTGTTTTTCGGATTTCTCTCCATTATAATGTGCATACAGGCCAAGTTTTCCACCGACGACGAAACCGTAAAAATACTCGAAAACGTCGCGTTGCTGATTTCGCCGAGCGCGGCGATGTCGTCGAGTTCCGCCGGTTATCTTCTCGCCATAATCTGCATTTTGACGGCGTTCTTATGCGACGCTCTCGACGGCCGCGTGGCGAGAATATCGGGGAAGTCCTCCCTGTTCGGCAAGGAATTCGACTCTCTTGCCGACAGCGTTTCGTTCGGAATAGCCCCGTGCCTGCTGGTGTTCTTTCTAATTCTCAGCCCGACCGAAACTATGTCCGCCGGATACAGAAGTTTTCTGCGCAACACCGGCTGGCTGATAGGCTTTGTGTTTATGCTCTGCGCGGCGGTGCGGCTGGCGCGCTTCAACGTCCTGACGAACCCATACATACCCGGCCACGAGAAATACGAGCAGGGGGATTTCTCCGGCCTGCCCGCCCCGGCCGCCGCCGGAGCGGTCGCGTCGATTGCGCTGACGATGCTGAGCCTCGACCTCGGCAAATACAGCGCAATCCTCATGCCGCTCATGATACTCATAGCATGGTTGATGGTCAGCAATATTCCGTATCCGTCGTTCAAGCACATAACCTGGACGACGAGTATGAGGTTTCGCTCGTTCATACTGACGATAATCTGCCTTATTCTGATTGTGGCGCTGCGCGAATACAGTTTCGCAATAATGTTTTTGTCGTACATATTTTACGCGCCTCTGCGTTACCTCCCCAGGGGGGTTCGCATTGTGCGGTATAAGATAAACAAATTGCGCTCCTGACCTGCGCGAAAAAAAAGTCAAACGCGAAAAAACAACCGGATTGCGCTAAACTACGCCCAATATCCCTGCGGCGAATATCCAACGAATATTCCGGCGCCGTAAATTGCGCCGCGAATTGCGCCGCAAAATTGCGCGCGAAACAATCAGCCGCAGAAGTTTCATCAATGCGCGAAAATTAGCCCGATACGGACGCTAACCAATACGGGCGTTTGCGCCGATTGCGCGGCTCGTCATTAGGCGCATTGCGAAAAAAATGCCGCGGCCGCTTTGGGCGGCGCCCCAAAATGAATCTTCAGGGATTGTTTACGGGCTGAACGATATCCACCTTCATATCGACATACTCCGTCAGATTTTCGGGGGCGGGCTTGTTTTTGCGTATGTCGCGGGCCATTCTTTGGGCGGGTTCGCGCAGTTCCGAGCATTTTTCGCACCAAAATACGGCGCGCTGCAAATCTTTGGGCGCGTTTGTGCCGCTCCAGTAGCGCCATGCCACGTAGAGCCTTGTGAGGTCGTCCATCTTTTCGGCGGCGTGTTCGAGCCAATAGAACGCCTGCTCCTCGTCTTTTGGGAAACCGTCCTTGCCCTGCATATACAGGTTTGAGACCTTCAGCGCGTACGACGGATCCTTCTCGGCTATCTTCATGAAGAGCTCCCTGGCCTTTTTCGGATTTTTCGACACGTATCTGCCGCGGGCATACATTTTGGCAAGAATTTCGGCGGAATCCAAATTTCCGTTTTCCGCGGCCCGAGAATGCCAGTACACCCCCTGCGCTACGTTGCGCGGAAGCCCGTCCCGGCCGCGCAGATACTTTTTGGCTATCGAATTCATCGCGAGAACGTTGCCGTTTTTTGCGGCGTCGACTTCAAGCTCCGAAAAACGCTTGCTCCACTTTGCGTATTTTTGGGCGTCGCCGTTCTTGCTGTATATTTCGAGTATCTTTACCAAGGCGTCCGGGTGGTTCAATTCCGCGGCGGACTCTATCCAATACACCGCCCTCTCCGGATCTTTCGGAACGAGATACCCGAAGAGATAGGCGTTGCCCAAGACCCATTTTTCCTGGGCTCCCCCGTTTTCGGCCCCGAGCTCGCGCCAGCGCACCGCCTCCTTCAAGTCCCGCTTTACGAGCGAGCCGTTGCCGTACAAAATGCCGAGATACACCTGCGCCGGCGCAAAATTTTGCCGCGCCGATTTAGTTATCCAGTTTACGGCCTGCGCGGCGTCCTTCGGGAATCCGCCCTGCCCGAGGGCGTAGAACGAGCCGAGCGCCAACTGCGCGCCGGCGTCCCCCGCCATCGCCTTTTCGAGAATCTCCTTCGGATCCGCCTTCGTCGAAACCGCAGCCTTAGCCGATACCGAAGCCTTAGCCGATACCGAAGTTTGCGCCGAGCCCGCAGACTGCGCCGGAGCCTGCGCTCCGCCGGGCGCCCGAGCCGCTGCGGGCTGAATTTGAGTCTGGGCGAACGGATCCTGTCCGTTCGCCGCGAGTGAGAGCGCAAATAAAAGCGCAAATGCCGCCTTAAGTTTTTTCATAACGCCTGCTGAGCCAACAGTCCGCTGCGCCCCGGAAATTCCTCCATTCGTATCTCGCACGCCGGAACCGAATGCGGAGCGGACAAAATTTTTCGCGCGCACGCCTCCAAAGACGCGAACTCCACGCCCTCAGACGCCGCCCTGGACAAAAAGTCCCCGAACAGGCGCGCGTACGCCCCGCCTTCAAGTTCGGCATGGACGGTCATGACGGAGAAATCCATTTTGGAAATATCGCCCAAATACATGTCCGCAACGGCGTCCGTTTTGACTATTCCCAAAAGCTCGTCCAGCGTGGGCAGCGTCGTAGTAATTTGGAGCGTCTTAAATCTCTGACCCCCCATCGATAAAAAAAAGGGCGTGTTCCCGCGCGTGT
>CALXMX010000182.1 GCA_944389575.1 uncultured Opitutales bacterium | reverse complement strand
TAACGATTTTGCCATTATTTTCTCCTTTGCTGTGTTAAAAGATTTCTTCTCCGCCTTCGATTCGGCGCGCCGCAGCCGCCTGCCGCGCGAATCTCTCCGCCTGCGCGTCCCGCAGGGCGCGGTTGCGGCGCGATTCCTGCCGTTGGGAAAGCTTGATTTTTTCCTTTGATTCGTCGTCCTTTGTCTCGCGTTCAAGGCTCGGAAGTCTGGCGGAGTTGAACGCCTTGCCCGCGAGAATCTCGCGCGCTTCGTCGCGCTTGAGTTTGGATGCGGCCTCATAGAACACTTCGCGCTCGCGCCCGACTCTTCCCGCCTCGGCGAGAACCGCGTTTTCGTCGGACATATCCGCGCGCCGTATGCGTTCGAGCGTTCCCACATAGGAGGGGGCTTCTTCGTTCGTCCACAGGTGTATTTTGTTGCGGTCGTCGTCAACGCAGGCGGTAAACGTCTTGCGCTCGAGCGCGCCGCTTGCCGCAACTTCGGACGGAAGAGGGTATATGAGCTTGTCGAAGCAAAAGTTTTTGTCGGACATTTCGATTCTGCCGTTGCGGACTGTCACTTCCTTCTTGCGCAGAAACAAAGGATACAGGGCCGCGGGCGGGAGCGTCGCGAAATTCACGCCGCGCGCGAGCCTGTTGAAACGCTGGCGCGGGCTTTCGGGATAGGCCACGGGACGCAGCGCGTCCACAATGTCGGGGTTGAGGTAGTTGACCTCCTCGCGCGAATAGTAGCGTTTTGAAACGGGGTCGAGGTATTCGGTAATGCTGTCGAACCCCTGGAGGCTGTGGTCGTGCCGGTTGTTGCAGCATTCCACTATTTCCAATAAAATTTCGTGGAGCTGCGCATACGTCATGTTCGGAAACCATAGCCCGTTCGGGTTGACGCCGTCCTTCTCCGCGGCCCGCAGCACCCTGAGCGTATATTTGCACTTGTCTTCCAGGTCTCCCGGCTTTCCCTCGTAGGTGTTGCCCGTGGCCATCGGCAGGGCGTTTGTCATCGTCCTTATGAGGTTGTAGACCGCCTCTATCTGCCCCTTCATCCACGGCTTGCCGCCGCGTTCGATAAACCCGCATTCGCCGAGAAGCGCGCGGTGTTCGAGGTCGGTGTGTTTGATGTTTATGCGCTCCGCGAGAACCGCCGAAAGCATTTCCTGGTCGCGAGCGTCGAGGGTCGCGGAGGCGTTTTCAAAGAGAAACGTGGTCTTGTAGTCCGTGGGAAGCGGCATCGAAAGAATCCGGCGCACTATTTCCTTCGTCTCGTTTCTGGAAAGCCCGACGTGCGTTTCATCGTCGCGCTTGAGGCGCGGTTTCAGGCAGAACGCGGGCAGAATCATGCCCGTTGCGATGTCGAGCGCGAATATGGCGTTTACATAGCAAAGATGCGTTTTGCCGTCCACCTCGGCGCGCACTTTTACGTCGAGGCGGATGTCGTCGAAGGTGACGCGTTCCAGTGGCCGCAGCTTGGAGCGGTCGAGATACGCCTGCGGCAGGTAGCCGTGGGCGGCGTGGTAGCCGCGGCGGACGAGCGTCTGGACGGCTTTGTGCTTCGGCAGGAGGTTTACGAGGTTCCGGTATGTCCACCCTGGCGGAAAGTCGAACGTGCGCTTTTCAATGTACGCCTTCGGGAACGGCACGCCGGGGCGGTTCGCGCCCCACCATTCCATCGGAATGCCGTAGCCTGGGATTTCCTCATTGCGTATCCACATCCGCTTGAGCTCGTTTACGCGCTGCCGCGCGTTGTCCCCGCTGTTGCCCTTCATTAAAAACGGAACTGCGAACTTGACGAACTCCGGCGGAAGGCTCGACTTGCGGCCGGCCCATTCGCGCACGCACGCCGCCCAGGAGCGGCCGTTTTCGTTCCACGCCTTGTAGGAGTTGTAAATCGTCTTCCATTTGAAGCCCGAAAGATGGGAACGGCGGGCGGCGGCCTCCTTGCAGGCGCGGACGACGGCTCCGGACTCGTCGATTTCCTTGAAGCATTTAAGCAGTTCGCTTATGCGCCTGCGCTCGGGGTCGCGCAGCGCCCACCAAGCCTCGCAAAAGCTCCTCGATGTCGCCAGTTCCGTGCCCATCGCTATTTGCCCCCGTTTATTCTGCGCTTCAAGGCCGTGCCCTCCGCGATGAGCGCGTCGACGAATTCAAGGGCCTTGTCTTTCGGAAGCCCCGCGAACGAATCGGTCTTTATAAGCTTCTGTATCTTGCCGATGGGCTCGAATAGCTCCTCCTCGAACGAAAGCTGGACGACCTCAACCTCCTCTTCGGGAATCTCGCGCGGGGGTGGGTTTGCGCACTTTTCCTCGAGCGCGGCCCGCGCGTCCGCCCCCTGCAACGCCTTTGTGAGCCCGTGCAGCGAAAGCCCTTCAAGCAGGAATTTCAGGATTTCACGTATGCCTTCCTCCGTCGAAAGGACGCGCTCGAACTTCGGCTTCTTGCCGTTCGTCCCCTTGAAGTATTCGACGACTCGCGCGCCTATTTCGTTTGTGGCGTCGGGCATGGCGACCTGCGCCATAATCTTTCCCGCAAGGCCTATATAGCGGCGCGCGGAACGAAGGCTTTTCCCATCCTTGTCTTTTATTGCCTTAGCTATGAAATCCATAAAGTCGCCGCGCTTAACCTGTGGTTTTGTCGCGACGCATTTTAAGCCGAACATCACGGCGGAAACGAGCCAGTTTGCGCGTTTGCGCTCCGTGTCCGCGAACGCCGCGCAGAGTTCGGCGGGGGAAATGCCCTTGAAACGCGCTTGCAGCGACGTTTCAACGACGGTTAGTTGTTTTTCGATTTGAGGATTTTTCATAAATTTCAGTCGAGCCAGTCCTTGTCGGCCAGAATTTGGATTATGTCGTTTTTTAGGAGTTTCAGAGTGTCTCGCGGCAGCGTCCGCAGGAAGCTGCGGCGCAGGTCGCCGGAAAAGTTTCGGAGGATAAAATCGCGGTAGCTTTCTATGGGAATTTTTCGGTAGGCCCGCAGGCCGTTCGGCGCGAGGTTTATGCAGCCGAGCGCGCCTTCGTCTATGAGGTCGTTTATATGCCGCTCCGAACAGCCGAACTTTGCCGCGACTTCCCTCACGGACAACGCCGACCTGTCGGCGAAGTCCATCGAAAAGAAGGGAAATTCAAGCTGTCCGTAATCGCGCGGCATTTTCAGTCTATGCTGTCTTCAAGCGACCATGAAAGCGGACGCTCTCCGCAAGAAACCTCGTCAAGCGCAAGTCTGCATGCGTCGTCGTCAAAGACAAATGCGCCTGTCCCGTTAACGCTGTCCTTTTCTATGAAAGCAACGGCCAATCTTGCCACCACTTCGCTTTCGCGAGGCTTGCGGGAGTTGAGATAGTCAAAAACAGCGATTGTTTTTTGTTCATAATAGATATGTAGGTATTTTTTCATCTTTACACTTTCTGCTATGGTTGTTGGGGAAATATATCGAGGGCGATTTCGGCTTCTTCCGAATCGCAGTAGAAATTGCAGCGTTGCATTAGCTCGATAATCACGCGGATGCATTCCTCTTTGCCGTATTTACGGAAGCGGCGTTTGCCTATAATTTCCGCACAGTCGCACGGCATCAGGTTGTCTCCTTTTTTGAACGCCCTCCCGTAAAGGAAGTGTTTCTCATCTTCCGGTATTTTCATTATGCGCCCCGCCCCGCAAATTTGAGATATTCCTTGTAGGGGGGAAGGAGCATTATCCGCGTCGCCGTCCGGCGGGATTTGCGCCTGCCATTGCAAAGCTGGTTCATATAGACTTGGTGAATGCCGAGCGCCGTTGCCGCGTCTTTCTGAGTCCAGCCTTTTTTAATCAGCTCTATTTTTAGTTCGATGGCCTTCATTTTGCTTGTTTCGCGTTCTGGGTATGTTATTTTTTTAAACTGTAAACAAATAAAGTTCTAAAAACCTCTAATGTCAAGAGATTTTTAGAAGTTTTTTAACATTCGTAGAAATGGCCTCTTTTAAACAGAAACTATCTTGCTTGATGCGTAATAACGGCCTTAGTCAGGCTAAAACAGCCATATTGGTCGGTGTATCACAACGTACAGTGAGTGATTGGCTTTCCGAGGGTTCATATCCACGGCCAGATAAAATAAAGAAAATATCAGAAGTTTTCAGAATCAATCCAGAAGTTTTGACGGACGACTCGCAAGAGCTGCCGAGCCTCACGTTCAAAGAACACTGTGATACGCTCAAGGATGCGGGCGAAGCCGCACGGAGCTTATTTCCTGACAGCGAGGCCAACGCCGCAAGAATCGCAGACGCCCTTATTGGGGCGGGATACGCCATGAAAGCGATTCCGAGGCTTGAAGACCGCCTCGAAAAACTTGAAACCGGAATGGCCGAAACCGTTAAACTTATTAAAGGGCTAAGAAATAATTATGAAGCGGAAAATCCTAAACATAACTCATTGAAAACCAATGACGGCAAAGTAGCCACTGTGGCCATTTTGAAAAATGAAACGGGGATAAATCCGCTGGAAAAACGCCTCAACAGAATTGAGTCCGAAATAGACCGAATTAGGGCGGCTTTGGAACGGTTGATTGGCGGAGCCGAGGCCGAAAAACGGCCGGCGACGTTGGAGGAAATCGCCGAAGCCCGAAAGATGGCCGAAGGGCTCTTAGCCGATATAACCGCGCGCAAGCGCAAGAAGAAGGCAGAGTAGCCATGCGTTTTTCTTAGCCTGAGAAAGACTGTTGAAAAACACGATGGCTTCCAAATCGGATTTAATTTTCAGGGGATTGTCAAGGTAGGCAAAGAAGTCCGTCTGAATTTCGCCGTTCTCATTCGCCCTCTTCCCTTTGAAATTAGTTTTGCCCGCCACACACGCAGATTAACACGCAAACAAAAAACTTCAATGAAATATCCCATTAACAATCAGGACGACGACTTTGTGGACGACTTCGCGTCGGTAGTGCGAAACGACCCCGAGGAAAACTACATAGATATTCGCGTTGAGATGTCGTCCTTCCGCGACATGATTTTGACATTTGCGCACATTCTCGACAAAAGAAAGGTTATCACCCAAGACGAATACAACCTGTTTATGGCGCTCTACAACTTTACGGCGAGGGGAGACGTGCTTGGCAAGAAAGTGACCGCGCGCGTCTATAAAAGGCGTTTTGCGATAGCAAATAGCGAGCCGCCAAGTAAGGAAACCGACTAATCGCAATTTGATACACAAAAACGCAAGATAATTCTTGCGTACACGTTTAACTATACAATAATTAAATCATGAAAAAAATATTGTTCGCAGCGGTGATAGTATGCGTTTTGTCCATACCAATATCATATTTTGCATACCTTAACTTTGCAAAGCAAAGCGCGGTGGAATCTTTTATGGAAAACATTGCAAAGAATCAATCTCAACTGCGCAAATGCGAAGCGAGTGGAAATATAGTTTCTGGAGATGTCGCATTTCAAAACGGTTTCGGAGCTTGGTCGGTTGAATATTTTAAGGGTGTGCTATCATCTGACGGCTTATTTTCCTACAAGGTGGCCGCAATGTACATAAAGCCAAAAGACGGGGATATCCATATTTATGAGACCCGCGACGAAATAATTCTATTAAACAAAGAGATTGAAAAAATAGAAAAAGAGATGGATGAAATTTTGGCCGAGGAAGAGAAAGTTTCCGAAAGGCTCAAAAAGTGGGGCGCAAGCGTCGAAGAACAAGCCATATTGAGGGAAAACGCGAAAAAACGAATGGAAAGAATGCTTAAACTTACGGAAAAGGCAAGGCAACTTGCAGAGAAACGTTTTGAATAATACTTTTTAGCTTAACACACCGCTTTCTTTTAGAAAGCGGTTTTTTTTGCGTAATATTTTCCCCAAAAAAATTCCGGTTTTATTAAAAACTCGGAACAGAAAGCGCATTCGGCGCGCTGTGTTTTGCCCCATGTAAAACATCTGATATTCTTGCGCCGTTATGCAAAAGACGGCACAGGAGAGTCAACAAAAAAGCGGCAATCTCGGAAATGGGGCGGCGGTTTACGCATTCAAAACCGCGCGCATAAACCCCGAAAATCTTTCACTCAGATTCTGGACGCTCGGCGGCAATGTGAGGCGGTTCAATCTGGCATGCTCGGAGATTCCCGCAGTCGTTGAGCAGATAGACGGCGCAATCGCGGACGGCGATTTTTGCCTGTCGCTCGACGGCGCGCGGTATTCCGTTTCCGAAAAACTCATGCGCGGAATCCGCGAAAATTTACTTGTTCTTGCGTCGCCTACCGCAAACGGCGCAATTCATTCTTCATATAATGCTGTGTCGGGCGGCAGCGACGCGCATGTCGTCCGTGGAGGCGTTTCAACGCCAAGAAAATCCAAAGCGTCCGCCCGCGCGGACGGCGGCAGTGCGCCGGAGGCTTCATCGCCTTCCGAAGTTGCCGGTTCCGTCGGGCGTCAACTTTCAAATGATGAAATCGCGCGCATAGTCGGCGAAGAGCTCCGCAAGGCAGTCATGCCTGTTTTGGCTGAGATTGACGCTATCACTGCGCTTGTCAAGGAGTGCGCGGCCGAATTGGCCGCCATATCGAAACAATTTATAACCCGCGCGTCCGGCGAACTTGGAGGCCGGAATACGCCGCCTGTG
>CALXMX010000181.1 GCA_944389575.1 uncultured Opitutales bacterium | reverse complement strand
AATCCGCCGCCGAATCCGGAGTCCAAGACTTCGAATCCGTCGTCGATTTCCATTTCGTCGTCGCCGTCGGACGCCCTCGAAAGCATGTACTCTTCCAGCACGTCGAAACAGACGCCGGCCATATCGACGGCGCACTCGGCGAACTCCCTCCCGCGCCGAATGGAGCCCGTTGTGCGCGCCTCGGCCTGCGCGCGGGTGTTGGCCACTATTATGCCGTTTACGACGGGAATGCCCGAATCCACCGCAACCCTCTGAAGGGCGTCGGCCGTACTGCGGCCTATGATGTCGTGGTGCGGAGTGTCGCCGGCTATAACTACGCCGAGCGCAACCACGGCGTCGTAATTTCGCGTGGAGGCCAACACTGAGGCAACTACGGGGATCTCGCTCGCGCCGGGAACGCGGACGACCCTCACCGAATCCTCCGAAACCCCGCATTTTGAAAACGTATCCAAGACGTCGGACAGCAGTGCGTCCACAAGCTCCCCGTTGTAGCGCGACGCCACCACCGCAAACGCGCACTGCGAACCGTCTAAATTCAGATTTTTTGCATTGTCGAGACTCATTTGCGCTCCTCTATTTTTATTTCCTCCGATATTTCTAAGCCGAACCCTTCGGGTATCCTGTGCAGGCCCGGCCTCGTCGTCAACAGGCGGATTTTTTTAAAGCCCAATTCGCGCAGTATCTGCGCCCCCATTCCGTAGTCGCGCATCGTCGGCGGAATCACCTCGCCCTCCGGAACCTTCACGCCGGAATTCGGCTGGCTTATGTAAACTGCCGCCCCGCGCCCCGCGCGCGCAATCATCTCAAGCGCGGCCGCAAACGAGCCCGAACCGCCCGCAGCTTCGCCCGCGCAAAACATGTCCTCAAACACGTTCTCCGAATGCACGCGCGCCAATGCGGGCTCGGAACCGATGCTCCCCTTCACCAGCGCGTAGTGAACCCTGCCGTCCATGGCGCGCAGGCCGACCAACTTAAAGTCGCCGAAAGCCGTATGCATGTCGCGCTCAAAAACGCGGCGGATAAGAGTGTCAGTCCTCAGCCTGTACTCGATGAGCGACGCCACGCTCATCAGCTTCAAGTTGTGCCTCTTTCTAAATTCCAAGAGATCCGGAAGGCGTGCCATTGTGCCGTCGTCGTTCATGATCTCGCAGATCGCCGCGCACGGATACAGGCCGGCGAGCTTAGCCAAATCCACGGCGGCCTCCGTGTGCCCCGCGCGCTGAAGAACCCCGCCCGGACGCGCCCTGAGCGGACTTATGTGGCCCGGGCTCACAAAGTCGGAAGCTCCCGCCGACGGATCAGCCATCAGGCGTATTGTGCGCGCCCTGTCGGCCGCGCTTATGCCGGTCGTAATTCCCGACGCCGCGTCCACGGTCACCGTAAACGCCGTGCCCTTGGCGTCGCGGTTGAGGCGGACCATGTCGTCTATCCCCAATTCCGCAAGGCGCTCGCCCGTCGTCGGCACGCACACGAGCCCCCGCGCAAAACGCACCATCATGTTGACGCTCTCCGGCGTGATTTTTTCGGCCGCCACAATGAGGTCGCCCTCGTTTTCGCGGGACTCGTCGTCCGTCACAATGACAGCCCCGCCGCGCGCAAATTCCGCTATGCAGTCCTCAACGCTGTCGAAGATTTTTCCGTTTTCGTCCATACAAAATCGCCCCAAACAAAACCTCCCTATGCGGGATTCCTCAAAAGTTTGCCTATGTCGGATTCGCCGAGAACGCGGTACGATCCCTCCGGAATCCGGCGCATCTCAAACGAGCCTATCTGAAAGCGCTTCAGGCGCTTTACAAAGTATCCCATGACCTCGAACATTCTGCGTATCTCGCGCTTGCGCCCCTGCTTCAGCCAGACTTCCGCCCTCTCGGGCGCGCCCTTCGAATCGGGAATTATCCTGTATGCGCGCAGCTTTTCGCCCTCGCTTTCCACCCCCCTTAGCAACACGGACGCCACTTTCGGATCCAACGCCCTGTTCAGCTCCACGCGGTACCTCTTTATAACTCCGGAGGACGGGTGTGTTATCCTGTTGGAAAGGTCGCCGTCGTTTGTGAGAATCAGCAGCCCCTGGGAATTGCGGTCGAGCCGGCCGCAGCAAAAGAGCTTCATTTCGGAATACGGCGGCGAAAGCAGGTCGAACACAGTCCGCCCGCCGTCGAACGGGTCGGAATTGGTGCACAAAAAACCCTTGGGCTTGTTCAGCGCAAGAACGACCTTTTCGTCCGTTATCCCGCGCAGCAAAGTTCCGTCCACGCAAACGGCGTCTTTGGACTCGTCAATATCCTGCCCTATTCGCGCGGGCTCTCCGTTCACGGTCACCGCGCCGTTAGATATCTTGCGCTCGGCCTCGCGGCGCGAACAGACGCCGCATTGCGAAATGTATTTTTGAATTCTCATAATCCGCCTCGCGGCGTGATTATCCATCAAGACAGATTTTAACTTTCTTTAAAGAAAAAAATCATATCCGCCCGCCTCCATGCGCACTCTTTCCTTCCGCCAAGCCCTTCGGCCCGACCGCGCGGCGGAGGCAATATCTGCTGCAACATCTGCGGCAAGCCCCAGCTGAACGCTCCGCCGCATGCGCGCCGCGGAAAACTACGGCGGCCTCCGCGCGCCGGGACGCGCGCAAAAGCTCGCATGGGAGGCATTCTTCCAAAACGATGCGCAAAGAATAAAAAAAAATGAAACCAGGTACCCGAACAACCGCACCCCGCTCAAACGCAAACTAAAACAAAACCGGACATAGACGCCAAACCGAACAAATTTTCCGCGCCCGTGCAAAGCCCGCATTCGCACCCGCAACGAAAAAAATGCAAATGCGCCGCATCTAAATTCGGCGGGTTACGAAGGCGTAGCCTGCGAGTAAACAAAAAAACATCCGCTTTCAATTGCCCCGCGCCGCAATCCGCGGCCCGCCTTTCACTTTCAAAGGGAAAGAGAAATCCATTCCTCCGAAAGCCCGTCTGCGCGTAAACATGCGCCCGTATGGCAACACTACCCCCGCGCCTCCCGCCGCGCAGGAAATCCGGCGGACGCGCAATCCGACGGAAAAACGAATTTTTCGCGCGCCTTCGAGAAAGCGCAACAGCAACGATAATGCGCCAGCGAACACCCCAGCGCACAGGCTACGCCATTCCCTCCCGCGCGCTTCAACGTCTGCTTGCTCCTCATGCGCCCGTACGGCAGGCAATAAAGGTTCCAGCAGAGGCTCCGCGCGCTTTTGCGCGCTTTCCTTCCGTTTGCCCTATCCTGCGCCCCTAATCCAGCTTCAGCTTTGAATTCGGCATAAAGTCGGAACTGACGGAGGAGCACTTCTGATCCGTTTTGTAGGTCAGTTCCGCCTTCGGATTCGAATTGCTCGAGGCCACGCTCACAAAATCCACCGGCTTTCCCTTTGAGGACTCCAAAAATACATAGCTGGAGGTCGGGCTAACAGTGCAGCCCAGCATTTTTATCGCGGTCTTTGAAGTGTCCTTCATGCGCGCCAGCGGAGTTATGCGAATGGGATTGTTGCGCAAAAAGCAGCTGTTGAGGACAAGCTCGTTTATGGGAGTGCGCGTGGATATGAACGGACGGTTTTCGTCGAAAAGCACGTGGACGTTGTCGAAAACAAGGTTCTCCTGCCCGACAAACGGCGCGCCGGGATAGTAGGAGCGGCTGTACTTGTCGTCGTCGAAATGCACACTGAAGCAGGTGCGGGGCTTGTGGAGAAATATGTCGCGGAACACCACATTGCGCACCCCCGCATTGTACGTGACATCGTTTTGCACCATCTGCCACATAATGCCGTCGTACTCCTTCACGCCGGACTCGTGGCTCGGCGGCGTCTTGGAGACGTACTTCTTGCCGTCGGGCTTCATGGCCGCCCGGTAAAGCCTGCCGTTGCAAACGACGGTGTCGGAATTTTGAATCTCCATGCCCTCCCGCCAGTCGCACCACGAGCCCGCGAGTATCCGGCAGAAATATCCGGTCGTCTTTTCCTCCGTAAGGTCTGTCATGTTCTCGACAACCCCGTCCTCAATCCAGCCCAGCTCCGGATTGCCGGAGGCGTAGTCGTGGGCGTTTAGGGCGACGGCGTCGTCAAACGTCCTGAACACGCAGTTGGAAAGCTTGAAGCGCTTTCCGCGGCCGAGGTGTATGCCGTCCTTCTTCCCGTATATTATAGCGTCGTCAACCAACAGATCTTCAAAGGTGCACACGTGTATGCAATACTGCATCTTCATCAGGTCGTAGCAGCGAAAGCGCGTTATTTTTATGTCCTTGGCGTAAAAGAACGCCACGTGCCCGCGCAGGCCGAATATCTTTCCCCCGCTGTCGACGCCGTTGACGCTCAAGGTGAGCCCGTCTATCCATATGTTGGAATTCCACTTCTTCTCAAATGCGCCGCGGTTTATAAAGACGTGGTTGAAGGGACGCGGCTTGGCGACCTTCCTTATCACTACCCCCGCGCCAAACACGAGCTTCGTGTTGTCGTCCAAAAGTATGGAATCGTTGAGGTCGTAAGTTCCGGGCTTGGAAACGAGAATCGTCCCGCCGCCGGAAACCGCGGACTGGAGGGCCTTGACGTTCTCCGCGGCGGACTTCTCCGGAGAGAATCCGTATGAGGCCGCGTCTTTAAACTGGGCGGACAGCGCCGGGGCGAACAAAAATAGAAACAAAACGATCGAAAGGTATCTTTTGCACATGTTCATGGGTTAAGACTAACAATATGATAAAATCAAATACAAGAAATTATTTTCCGTAATTCGCAAAAAACGGGAAATCTGGAGGCGAAAAATAATGGGGCGGCGGGAAGCGGACTAAATAAAAAGGGGGGAAGAAATACATCGCCGGAATGCGGCAAGTATTGGACGGACAACGACGTAATTATGCCTTGACAACTCCGTTCCCACATTTAAAAAAATTACCCACATTTAAAAGAATTAATCAAATCAACTACAATTTATGAAAATTTCACAAATGCTGTCGCCCATGAAAATTTCCCGCGTTTCGCCGTTGCTTTCGGCATTTCTTCTTCCGGCTCTCCTGCCGCTTGCCGCCCCGCAATCCGCGCGCGCCACGGACTACTATTTCGACTTGGTCGCGTTCAACTATTTCGGAAGCCAGATAAACTTAAGCCAGTCGCTCTCATACACGGATCCGGAAACCTCCCAAACCCGCTACTTCTGGTTCTCCGACGCCGACATGTCAACCCCGCTCGAGGCCCTGCCCGACTTCTCCGACCCCGCGAATAATTACATATTCAATTCAAAAGAAACGTACTCCTCCGGAACGATAATAATAGACACCGACCTAAACGCGGCGCAAATATACTCCTCCGGCCAGGACAAAAATTTCCTCATGCAGGCGGCCTCCTCCGACATAGACATCAACATTGCCAACCTGAGGCACGGCACCGTATTCAATTTCGGATTCAGGGGGGCCGACACAAACGTCACCGTGGGAGAAGTCCCAATCGGCGGCAACGGAATAACCACTTTCGGAGAGTCCGGAACCCCGATAAAGAGTTTTGATGTGACGGGAACGTTCTATGTATCGACCCACAGTACCGGCACTTTCTTTTCCACCATATGCGCGAACGGAGTTGAAAACCACGGCATAGACAATCCGGACGGCAAAATAAACGTGCTTGCGTCCGCATCTTCAGACATCAACACGGGAGTGCTGTATTACGGTTCCGCCACAACCAGCGCCCATCTGAACCGCGCCGTAAACGAAATTTCTTATGTTCGCATAAACTCCATGATAGGACAGTCGGGATTGTTAGTGGGCGGAAACGCCTCCTCCACCGGGAAACTGACTGTGATTCTCGCGGCGACCGACACGTTCTCGGAGACCTCCGGAAGCATTTGGGAGGGGCACTACGCCCCCGGTACGACTACATATTCCTACAAGGACGGCGGCGCGCAGTTGGCGCTCGTCATGCGCAGCTCTATCGAGCTTGAAGGCGGCGGATACCAATACCTAAACAACACTCAATCCCTCACGGGAGACCAAATATTCTTTACCGGCGGCGTCCAGATGATAAGCGGTACGCT
>CALXMX010000180.1 GCA_944389575.1 uncultured Opitutales bacterium | reverse complement strand
CAGCTGGCCAAAAACGGAAAGATCTGCCGCACTCTCGACTGCGCGTACGACGAAATGTTTGAGCTTGCCTCATACAACGCCGCCAACATGCCGGAATTCGGCGCGATAGGCATAGACACAATGCCCTACTCTTCCGCGGGAGCCAGTGCTGCGGAGGAGCTCGGCGCGGCGATGGCCACGGCCGTAGCCTACATCAGGCAAATGCTCAAGCGCTCGATGAAGATAGACGACATCGCAAAGCTCGTCCGCTTCCGCTTCAGCTTGGGCTCAAACTTCTTCATGGAGATAGCCAAGCTCCGCGCGGCGCGCAAGCTGTGGTCGAAGATAATATCCGAATTTGGCGGGAGCGACGAATCCCGCAAAATCAGGGTGAACGCGCGCACGGCGTTCTTCAACAAGACCGTTTACGACCCCTACGTCAACATGCTCAGAACGACTACCGAAGCCTTCTCCGGCGCAATCGGCGGCTGCGACAGCATGACGGTCGGCGCGTTCGACGAAATAATACGCAGGCCCGACGAATTTTCCGAGAGAATAGCGCGCAACCAGCAGATAATCCTCCAGGAGGAATGCGAGCTCACCGACGTCATAGATCCTGCGGGCGGCTCTTATTTCGTCGAGGTTCTCACTAAGGAGCTCGCCGAAAAGGCCTGGGAGTTCTTCGCAAAAATCGAGGCGAAGGGCGGAATGGCGGCCGCGCTGGAATCGGGAGAGGTTCAGGCGGAAATAGCGGCGACGGCCGCGGGCAGAAAGAAGCTGTACGACACCCGCAGAAGCTCCGTCGTCGGCACGAACAACTATGCGAACAAGCTCGAAAAGCCGCTTGAGAAGTCGGCCGATTACTCCGACGAAGCCATTGAAAAGCGCGTCAAGCAGGTAGCGGCGGACAAGGTCGACGCGGAAGCGGCCACCGGCGGAAAAGCGGAAGGCTCCAAAATGGCGGAGGCCGTGGCCGCGGCGGAAAAGGGCGCAAGCCTTGCGGCGTTGGCGCGGATATTCTGCGGCTGCGGCGGCGCCGAAACCTCCGTGCCTGCGCTCGGCATTCACAGGGCGGTCGAACACTACGAGGCTCTTCGCGCGGCCAGCGAAAAATTCAAGGCCGAAAAGGGATTCGCCCCAAAACTGTTCCTGGCGACAATGGGCCCGCTTCTGCAGCACAAGGCGCGCGCGGACTTCATTCGCGGCTTCTTTGAGGTAGGCGGTTTCGACGTGATATATCCGAACGGATTTCAGACTCCGGAGGAGGCCGCCAAGGCCTTCGCCGAAAGCGGCGCAAAATACGCGGTAATCTGCTCGACGGACGACACCTATCCGGAATTGGTTCCCGCCGTCACAAAGGCGCTGAAGGCCGCCGTGCCGGATTCGACCGTTTTCATGGCCGGCGCGCCCGCTCCGGAGGCCGAGCCCTCGTACAAGCAGGCCGGCTGCGACGGCGCAATCAGCATCAAGAGCAACAACTATGAAACGCTCAAGGGCATACTCGCCGCGCTGAACGTTCTCTAATAAAAGAAAGGAATTTTTCCGATGAGCAACAATCCCGATTTTACGAAAATAGCGTTTGACGACAGCGCAAAAAAGCTCTCGCTGAAGGAGTGGCAGGAACGGCTCGAAAAGAAAACCGGCCGCAAGTTTGACGACTTGATGACCGAGACCATGGAGCAGATAAACCTGAAGCCGCTCTACACGGCCGAGGATTACGCCGGCATGGAGCACTTGGGCTTCACGGCTGGAATAGCGCCAAACCTGCGCGGGCCGTACGCGACGATGTACGTTGTGCGCCCGTGGACGGTGCGCCAATATGCGGGCTTCTCCACCGCGGAGGAATCCAACGCGTTCTACCGCCGCAACCTCGCCGCGGGGCAGAAGGGCCTGTCAGTGGCCTTCGACTTGGCTACGCACCGCGGGTACGACTCCGACCACCCGCGCGTGATAGGCGACGTGGGCAAGGCGGGCGTCGCTGTGGACTCCATCATGGACATGGAGGTTCTCTTCGACAAGATTCCGCTGTCGCGCGTGTCCGTCTCAATGACGATGAACGGGGCGGTTCTGCCGATTCTGGCGTTTTACATCGTCGCAGGCCTCGAACAGGGCGCGAAGCTCGAACAGCTGACGGGCACCATACAGAATGACATCTTAAAGGAATTCATGGTGCGTAATACGTACATTTATCCGCCGGCTCCGTCCATGAGAATCATCGGCGACATCTTTGCGTATACCTCGAAGAATATGCCGAAATTCAACAGCATATCCATATCGGGCTACCACATGCAGGAAGCGGGCGCGACCGCGGACCTCGAGATGGCGTACACGCTGGCCGACGGGCTCGAGTACATTCGCGAGGGCGTAAAGGCCGGGCTGGGAGTCGACCAGTTTGCTCCGCGCCTGAGCTTCTTCTGGGCGATAGGCAAAAACTACTTCATGGAAGTGGCGAAGATGCGCGCGGCGAGAATGCTGTGGGCCAAGATTGTCAAGAGCTTCGACCCGAAGGATCCCAAGAGCCTTGCGCTGCGTACGCACTCGCAGACCAGCGGCTGGTCGCTAACCGAGCAAGACCCCTTCAACAACGTCGCCCGCACGTGCATAGAGGCGATGGGAGCCGCGCTGGGCCACACGCAGAGCCTGCACACAAACGCGCTCGACGAGGCCATTGCGCTGCCGACGGACTTCTCCGCGCGCATAGCCAGAAACACGCAGCTCTACCTT
>CALXMX010000179.1 GCA_944389575.1 uncultured Opitutales bacterium | reverse complement strand
AGGATTTAAGGAAAATGAGTCCCCCCCCTAAGCCGAAGCGCGAAAGGCAATTCAGGGCAGGCGCGCGAAAGCGAACTATCCAAGCCCGATTGGAGGCGCGCGCCGCAAGCGGAACCACCGGGATTCCCCCCCCGCGCAAAGCCAAAAAAGAGGCGGGAAAGCCCGTTTTTTCCAAAAAAAAAGCCGCCGCGACGCTCCGCACCTACCGTACCCCGCACACCGCCACACCGCACACCGCCGCGTTCTGTTGCATTCTGTTGCACACCGCCGTACTTTGTTGCACACCGCCGCACACCGCTCTACTCCTCCGTGCTCCGCCAAAAGCCTACGGAGGGCGCCTGCGGAGGCCGGAAAGATGCGAAAGAAAACGGGAGGCGGCGGAAAAAAACGGAAGAAGCGAAAGCGAAAAAAAACGGCGCCGAATGAAACGCCGGGGCGTCCCCCAAACCCCGCTTCGCTTTTGCGAAATCAAATTTCCCGAAATGCCGCCTCCGCCTATTCCGCCGGGAAAATAAAAAACGTCTGGCTAATCCGGACAAAAAAATTATAATGGCGCGCAATATGAAATGGGAATATGCGCAGTACGACAAAAAGTTGGCCGCCGATTTGGGGGCGTACCTCGGCGTCAGCCCCATACTGGGCGCATTGATTCTCCAGCGCGGCTATACCGATCCGCTCAAGGCGAAAATGTTTCTGCGCCCAAAGCTCCTCGATCTGGACGACCCGTTCCGCCTGAAAAACCTCAAGCGCGCGGTGCTTAGAATAGCCGAGGCTATTGAAAAACGGCAAAACATACTCGTGTTCGGCGACTACGACGTGGACGGCATAACCAGCACCACGCTGTTGGTTTGCGTGCTGCGGCACTTCGGAATTAATCCGGCCTACTTTGTGCCGCGCAGAATGGAGGAGGGATACGGCCTGAGCGCCGCGGCGATAGACAGGGCGATGGCGGGCGGAACGCCGGATTTGTTCATCGCGCTGGACTGCGGAACAAACGCCGCCGAATCCATAAAATACATCAGGGAAAAGGGGGTGGACTTGATTGTCGTCGACCACCACCAAGCCAAGGGCAACCCGGGGGACGACTACATTCTCTTGAACCCCCACGTCCACGACGTCGAGGGCGCGCCGTGGCATCAGATGTGCACGGTGGGGCTGGTGTTCAAGCTCGCCCACGGGCTGGTGAAGGAAATGCGCCTGCGCAACGACCGCCGCTCGTGGGAAATCAAGTTGAAAGACTACCTCGACCTCGTCGCCATGGGCACGGTCGCAGATTTGGTTCCGCTGCTCGACGAAAACAGGATAGTCGCCCGCTACGGAATCAAGAGGCTGAAATCCTCGCACCGAATGGGTATACAGGCGCTGATACGCGCAAGCGGCATAGCGGACGGGGAGGACATCACCCCGATAGACATCTCTTTCAAGCTCGGGCCGCGAATCAACGCCAGCGGGCGCCTTGCCGACGCCTCCCTCCCGCTCGAAATGCTCCTCGGCGACGACTTCACCGTATGCTATCGCGCCGCGTGCGAGCTCAACGAAATAAACAAGGAGCGCCAGGAGATAGAACGGGGAGTCCTCGACGAGGCCATGGCGCAAATCTCGCGCCACGGGCTTTCCAAAGACCACTGCATAGTCGTTTACGACCAGAATTGGCACCCGGGGGTCGTGGGGATAATCGCGGGAAAGCTGAGCAGGGAGTTCCACCGTCCGGTAATAGTGTTCGGGGAGAAGGACGGGGAGTTTTTAAAGGGGTCGGGGCGGAGCGTGCACGGAATAGACCTCGTGGCGTGCCTTGCCGACTGCCAGCAGCTGCTTGGCAGCTGGGGCGGGCACCCCATGGCCGTCGGCGTCTCCGTCAGGACGTGCGACATAATCGCCTTCCGCAGCCAAATCAACGCCACGATAGAGAAAAAGTACGGCAAGGATCTCGACCTCTCCCCGAGCGTGCGCATAAGTATGGAGCTGGATCCGTCCGACGTCGGATTCGAGCTGCTCGACGAGCTCGAGCTTCTGCACCCATTCGGCGAGGGAAACAGGGAGCCCATATTCGCGCTAAAGAACGTGGTGCTTCAAAAGGAGCCGGAGCCGTTCGGCAGCACGCCCGGGAACTACCGCTTTCCGATAATGCTGGGCAACGGCGCATGGATAGGCGCGGTGGCTTGGAGATTCTCCGACAACGTTCCGCCGCCGTTTGAAAAAATCGACCTCGCGGTAAAGCTGAACTGGAACAGGTGGAACAAGAGGAAGTCCCCGCAGGCGACCCTCATAGACTGGAAGCGGTCGGAATAATCCGCCGACGCCGTTCCTCCCCCCCTGCCGACGCTTGACAAAATCTCCCGCGCGCATAGAACTGCGGGAATTTTATGGCAATATCAGAAAGGGCATTTGGACACGTCTGCGTGCTGACGGCGAACGCGATGTTCGGCATATTCATTCCGATATCAAAATACCTGTTGAAGGAGTGCGTGTCGCCGCTGTTCATGACGACCTGCCGATTTGTGGGGGCCGCGGCTCTGTTTTGGCTGGCGTCGCTCTTCGTAAGGGGCGCAAAGCCCTCCAAGAGTGACATCGCCGCCCTCGGCCTATTCGGGCTGATAGGGATAGCCCTAAACCAGGGGCTTTTCATGTGGGCGCTGAAACTCACCTCGCCGGTAAACGCCTCGGTTATCCTGACCGCCACCCCGCTGGCGACGCTGGCAATATCGGCAATATTTCTGAAAGACCCCGTCACGCGCAGAAAAATAGCCGGAATATGCACCGGAGCCGCGGGGGCGATATGGCTGATGGCGCCCGGCGCGAGCGCGGGCGGAGGCGGCGGCGAAACGGCCGGTTCCCTGTCGGGCGACCTGCTCATTTTGCTTAGCACATTTTGCGCGGCCACTTTTTTCACGCTCTCAAAACCGTACGCGCTAAAGTACAATCCGATAACGATGATGAAGTGGATGTTTCTGTCCGCCTCTATAATTCTGATTCCGCTTCTGCCGGAAGCGGCCGCAAACGGCGAACTCGTCAAAAGAGACATGGCCGCGGCGGAAATAGCCGGGCTTGTCTACGTGGTGGCGGGAGCGACATTCTGCACGTACCTGCTGCTGAACATGGGCATAAAAAGAATGCGCCCGACGACGGTTTCAATGTACATATACACCCAGCCGATAGTCTCGTCCGCAGTGGCGATAGCGGTCGGGCAGGACGAATTTTCGTGGGCGAAATTCTGCGCGTCGCTGCTGGTGTTTGCGGGGGTGTATATTGTGACAAGCTCGCCGCGGACAAAGCGGCAGTTGAAAACTGCAATGCTCGTCGAGGGCAAAGAGCGGACATAACGCGAAAGCGGCTGTGGCGGCAAATGCGGAGCAAAAACCGCTCCGCAGCCGCAGCCGGAATTAAAAACTCCCGCGTTCCTCTCCGAACCGCGCCTATCGTGCGCGCCGATAGGCGCATCAATAGGCGCATGCGGCTTCCGTCCGGCACGCCGGTACTTTCAACGCGCATGGCGCCTAAAAAAAAGCAAAACGGCGCGCGCAGGGCGGAGCAATCTCCGCGCTCCCCCGCCCTTCCTCTTTTCATTCTTCAATACGCAATTCCGCGCGCAATCCCCAATAAACGCGCAAAACGCTGTCCACATCGCAAATATTTGCTCGGCCCATCGCGCGCTCTAACTACGCGCAAGCCGATATTGAGCGAAACGCCTCCCCCTGGCGACGGCAACAACGCGCGCCGCTAAAAAAAATTCGCGCAAGAGAAAATTCGCGCAAGAGCCGCGCGCCGCCATTAAGAAACGCGCGGGGCGAACGCGAAAAACGCGTCCGCCCCGCCGCAGACAAAAAATCTCGAAAAAACAAGGCGACATATTTACCGCGCCGCCGCGCGCGCAAAGCGCAATCAGGACTGCGCGTTGCGCCACCAGGAGAAATGGTCGTTTTCGAGAGTTTCCTTCGAGGGCATCGGATAGAAAATCATCTCGTCGCCGGCGCCCACATAGAATCCGCTCCTTACGGTTCTGTAAACGAACTTTCCAAACGAGCGCGCCGCAACCTTGTTGTTTTTGCCGCCCTTCGTCTTGACATGGTTGAGGCACTCGCGCAGGTGGAACTGGTTGATATACGGCAAATCTCCCAAATCGCCGTTGAGGGGGTCGGATTCGAGCGCGCCGAGTTTCAAGTCGCAAAACGCTATCTTCGGAAGGTGAACGAGGCGCTCCGACGACGTCAGCCGCTTCACATACTCGGCCGGATTCAGAATGCTTGCCACGCGCGGCTTTACCGGAGCCAGATCCTGATACAAGTATATGTGATTCTCCTTATCCGGAACAAACGGGGCCGGAGAAAGCTCGAGCGTCTTTCCGTCGGAAGTCACCAAATATAAATTTCTGAACGCCGACATCGGCACATGTTCGAGAACCCTATACACGGAGAGATAAACCGACTTGTGCGGAGAACCGTCCGAATGGGGAGTGCAAAGCTCCTCAAAGCGGTCAATGGGTAGATAGTCCGACTTGAAATGCGGATCCAGCTCAAAGAACATGGCTTGGTCGCAGTTGCGGCGGAACGCTCCGGTTGCGTAGTAGTTTCCGAATTCTTCGGGCGACAGATTTGAAGCCACAAGAGCTTCGGGCGTAAGCGATAAGTACAAGTATTTTTTCATATTTTCCATTCAGATTTTACAATAAAATGTCCGCGCGTCAATCCCGTTTTAAAAAGAGCTTTCGCGCGCGCCGCCGCCCCGCCGAACGGGGATCAAAGCGCAAGGCGAAAGGCCTTTGAATTGCGCCTTATAGCATCGCAAATTCGCGCGGAATGACAAGACTTTTTTGACGCGGCAAAAAACGCGCAAAAAGAGGGGGAGCGAAAAGGCGGCGCGCTTTTCGCCCCCTCGCAGACGCGCTTCGCACTCTGTTCAGATTCCCGCGCGCTTTTCCCATGCGCCGCACACCCTTCAACGCCCTCTTGCGGACGCATTCCGCGCGGCTTCGAGCGCAAAAACATCGCACCGCGCCCAAACGGGAAAAACGGCGGCGCGCCGCAGGGCACCCGCGCAACCCGCGCGATATTTACCGCCCGCGGCGAAGACATAAATGCGAACCCTCAAATGCGGCGGCGCGCAAATATCGCTTTCGGCCGACCAATTATTGTTGAAAACTGAATGGCGCAAATGTAAGATTTGCCGCTAAAAAAAATTATGGATATGCAAGAACAAAAGCCACTCGTAAGCATAGTAGTCGGGAGCGTCAGCGACTGGGACACAATGAAAAACTGCGCGGACATGCTGGAAAAATTCGGCATTCCCTACGAAAGAAACGCGGCCTCCGCACACCGCACGCCGGAAAAGGCCGTATCCATTGCGGCGGGAGCGCGCGGGCGTGGAATAAAAGTGCTGATAGCGGCGGCCGGCGGAGCCGCGCATCTGGCCGGAACGCTCGCGGCGCACACGGGGCTTCCGGTAATAGGAGTTCCGATGAAGGGCTGGGCGACGGACGGAATGGACGCCCTGCTGTCGACGGTTCAAATGCCGCGCGGAATACCCGTTCTGACTGTCGCAATCGGCAAGGCCGGCGCGGTCAATGCGGCAATTGCCGCGCTCCAGATGCTGGCCCTCTCCGACGAAAAATGGGCGCGGGTTCTCGACGCCTTCCGGCGCGACCAGACGGCTTCGGCCCTCGAAGCTAAATTTCCGGACTGACGACAAAACACGGCCGAGAAGCTTGAACAACTTTCCCAAAATAGGATTTCCGCCCGGAACGCTGACGAACTCCGCGTTGCGATTGGACATAGTAGCGCTAAAAAACGGAGTTTACGCCGCACTGAACAAGCCGGCGGACATGCTGTTCGACGCGTATCCCGGCGCGCCGAAAATGCGGTCGGTAATGCAGGCGATACGCGCGCAGGGGGAAAAGCCCGAATTTGCGAGGTTGGGGCTGAAGTCGCCCTACTCCGTCTGCCAGTCGGACTTCGAGGCGTCGGGGGCGGCTCTGTTAGCCATGGACAAAGGCGCGGCAATGCGCCTGCGCAACGCCGCGTGGTCGGGGCTGTTCGACATTGAGTACCTCTTTCTCGCCCGCAAGTCCTCCGCGCCCGATTCGTTCAAATCCGACCTGCCGATACTGATGCACGAAAGCAAGCCGGTCTGGATAGTATCCCACCGTTTCGGCAAAAAAGCCGAAACGTCTTTCACCCGCCTGAAATCCCGCCGCGGCTGCGAGCTGTGGCGGGCGAGCGCAAAGAGCGCGAGACCGCACCAAGTGCGGGTGCACGCCGCGGAAAACGGATTGAAAATTATAGGGGAAGAATTGTACGCGCGCGGCGGATACGTCTATTTGTCGGATCTGAAGGACGACTACCGCCCGCGGCGCGGGGAGAGGGAGGAACCCCCGCTCTACCCGCATCTGGCGCTCCACTGCGCCTCTATAAAAATGAGGGCCGACGACAGCCTTTCGGACATCGGCGACATCTGCGCAGAAGCCCCCCTGCCACGCGCATTCGCCGCCATGCTAAAGAGGCTGGAATTGAACGGCTGAAGCCGGAATCGCTCTATTGAGCCGGGCGTTGCGGAGCCCGCAAACGGCTTTCCCGCAAACTCTGATGCGGGATAAAATTTTGCGAAAAAACCCCTTCCGCCCAAACGACGCCCGCGGTGCATTGCGGATATCCAACCGGCGCGCTCCGCCAAAACGCCGACGCGCCGAAAATAACAAGGCTCTCCGAAAAGACGCGAATAATGCGAACGGCGCCTGCGGCTGTCCAGCGCGGCGCCCGGCTGGGGGGGAGGCCGCAAAAAGCTCTTCGCCAAACCGGCAGCCAATTAAGCCGAAAAAAAGTTAGTATCGCGGCTTGTGTTTATGCCGTGAAAATCCATCGCTCCACGCGCCTAACAAAACCGGACTTAATAAAACCGGATTGCGCGGCTGGGGCGGAAAGATTTTTTTCTGCGCGCTTCTAAACAGCGCATGCCGACTCGCCAACAGCCGCGCCGCGGGCAAACCGCTAAACCTTTCCCTTGCGTAAAGCGCGCTCCCCGTAAAGCGCGTCCCCTAAGAAAAGGCGCGATCTAAAAAAGCCTGACGCAAATTAAACGCGCACAAAAAATTCCTATGCCCTTCCGCCCAAACGCCGCCCGCCCCACATTGCGGATATCCCAAACCGGCGCGCTCCGCCAAAACGCCGACGCGCAAGCTTCAAACGCGGGCGAGCGGCGCGGGGGAAAGAGACAAAAAATTCTTCGGCAAATTCCGCCAATCAAAGGCAAAAAAGTGTTGAAATGGACGGTGCGACAGGCATAATGCCGCATTTAAATATATAAGAATATCTTGAAGGAATAAAAATGGGTTCACTAATCTTAGGCGTATTTACACTGGCATTGGTAATAGTCTGCGTGCTGCTGGTGCTCGTCATACTCATGCAGCGTCCTAACGCCAATTCCGGCATGGGCGCCGCGCTCGGCGGCGGGGCGGCGGAATCCACATTCGGCGGAGAAGCCGGCAATGTTCTCACGCGCACCACAGTAAAGCTGACAGTGCTGTTCTTCGTGTTGGCCGCGGGCCTCTATATGGGATATATATACCTTTCAATGCAAAAGGACGACACCGCCCCGACAAACCTGTCCATTTCGGCCGTCGCCGAAAAGGCGGCCTCAAAGGCGGTTTCCGGCGCACAGCAGGCGGCGGCGCAAAATCCCGCTTCCTCTGCGGCGAAACAGGCTCCGGCGGCAAGCCAGTCCGGGCAGGCGCAGACGGCGAATCAGGCTGAACAAAAACCCGCGGCGGCTCCTGCCGGACAGGCGCAGGCGGCGCAGGCGGGGCAGAAACCCGCAATGCCGGCGGCCTCCGACTCTGCGGCAAATCAGGCGAAACAAAAACAGACAACGCAATCGGCCGCGCCCGAAAAGAAATAGTTTATGCAAAAAATTTTTGCTTTGACTATGGGCGCTCTATGGGCGCTCATTTTTATTTGCCAGACCGACGCGCAAATCAGGCGCGCCGACACGCGCGTAGTTCCGCTCCAGCAGGACGACGCCCGGCAGAAGTGGCAAAATTTCAAGTCCTCCCGCACGGCGGACTGCTGCATGGACTTTACTATCGAGCACGCCCCGCGCCGCGGCGAAAGCGTCGAATACGCCGGAACTTTGTTCAACCTCAACGACGGCGCGACGACCCTGACGCGCATACTCGTCGAAAAGGCCGGAAACGGCGGCGGCGCTTCCGCAGCCTCCCGACACGCCGCGGACATTCTCCTGATAAACTCCCCCGGCGGCGCGCAGGTATGGAAGTTCGACGGAAACAAGGCCGTCCGCCTGCCGAAGTCCGAGTGGCTCTCCCCGATAATGGACGGGCTGATTTACTCGCCGTTCGACCTTCTCGTGCCGTACAAATCCTGGGAGGCAAAATACGCGGGCCCTGGGAGAATCGGACAGGCCGTGCACTTTTTCGACTTGCAGGCTCCGGAGGATTTCAACCTGCCGGGAGGGGAGCCCGACGTTAAGGTCGGCAAGGTACGCGTCGCCCTCACGCGGGAATTCGACACGCCGGCGGCGGCGGAAGTCTACTCAAATTTCGGCCGCCTGCTGAAGACGCTAACCCTCGCCTCGGCAAAGAAAATCGACGGCGTATGGCTGGCCGCAAAACTCGAGCTGCGCGACGACATTACGCGCTCGAAAGACATACTGCGCTTCACGGCCGCAAAGATGCGCGCCGCCCTGCCGAAGGGAATATTCTCCCCCGAATCGCTCGGCAAAAGGCCGGAAAAGCCCCTGCTTGAAGAATTTTAACTTTTAAAAAAAAGTTCCGACCGATATGCGCGGCGGAACTGTCTGATACAGGCGAAAGAACATGGACGAAAATTACCGCAAATTGGCGAGGACGCTCTGCCGCCATTCGGCGAGAATATCCGCCGGCGAACACGCGCTCATAGACGTGCGCGACACTCCGGCGGAAATGGTGGAGGCTCTCATAGACGAAATATCTTCGCTCGGCGCGTACGCGCACGTCGAGATTTCGGACGCGCGCATATCGCGCAAGCTGGCGCTCTCGTCCGGGGGCGAACGCCTGGCGGCCGACGCCGCGGCGGCGCTTGCGCGCATAAGGCAGATGGACGCCTACATCGCCATACGCGGGGCCGAAAACATATTTGAAAACTCCGACGTCCCGCACGAGCGCATGGCGGAAATACAGGAGGCCATGAAGGAGGCCGTCGATTGGCGGGTAAACAAGACCAAGTGGGTGGTGCTGCGCTGGCCCAATCCGTCTATGGCGCAGCAGGCGCGCATGAGCACGCAGGCTTTCCGCGACTTCTACTTCCGCGTCTGCACGATGGACTACGCGAAGATGGAAGAGGGAATGGCCGCGATGAAAGAGCTCATGGAGCGCACATGCGACGTCCGCATAACCGGCCCCGGAACGGACTTGAGATTTTCCATAAAGGGAATGCGCGCCATACCGTGCGGCGGGCAGTACAACATTCCGGACGGGGAAATTTTCACCGCGCCCGTGTTGGACAGCGTCGAGGGCCGCGTGGCGTACAATGCGCCCACCGTTTACAACGGGATACCGTTCCAGTCGGTCGAGCTTGAGTTCGAGCGGGGGAAAATAGTCCGCGCGGACTCTCCCTCGAACGGCGACGCCCTGAGGAAAATCCTTTCGAGCGACGAAGGCGCGTGCCGGATAGGCGAGTTCGCAATGGGCTTCAACCCGCACATCACCCGCCCGATGCTCGACATTCTATTCGACGAAAAGATAGCGGGCTCCTTTCACTTCACGCCCGGGCAGGCCTACGCGGAGGCCGACAATTCAAACAGGTCGCGCATACACTGGGACATGGTGTGCATTCAGACGCCCGAATACGGCGGCGGAAAAATATACTTCGACGGGAAGCTCGTGCGCGAGGACGGGCTGTTCGTCGGCGAAGGGATAGACAAGCTCAATCCCGACTACCTCACCTCATAGCAGATGCCCGACATCAGAATATACGCGCACCCGGCCGACGCCGAGGCCGTGAGGATTGACAAGGCTCTCGCGCAGAGCTTCGGTGCGGAGATTTCGCGCACCCGCCTTGAGGAGAGCTTTCGCGCGGGCGCGGTGAAAATCAACGGCGCCCCCGTGCCAAAGCGGCGCAAAATTCTTCCCGGAGAGCGCGCGGAAATAGAAATGCCCCCGCCGATTCCCACGGAAGTCGCGCCCGCGGACATACCTGTGGAAGTCGTATTTGAGGACGAACACATAGTCGCCGTGAACAAGCCCGCGGGAATGACGGTACACCCCGGCAGCGGAACGGGGGAAGACACGCTCGTCCACGCCATGATGCACCGCTGCGGGGGAAAGCTGAGCATGGCCGGCGGAGCGATGCGGCCGGGAATAGTCCACAGGCTTGACAAGGAGACCTCCGGAATCATGCTCATGGCAAAGACCGACGAGGCCTACTACCGGTTAGTGGAAATGTTTTCAAGGCGCGAGCTCGAAAAGGAATACGCCGCCATAATATGCGGAGTCCCGACGGTCAGGAGCGGAATAATAGACAAGCCCATAGGCCGCCACCCGACCTTTCGCACAAAGATGTGCGTATCCGACGCCGGCGGCGCGCGCCCGGCGCGCACTGAATGGTTCGTGGTCGAAAAGTTCGGTTGCGCGGCCGCGCTTGTGTCGTGCAAAATCCTCACCGGGCGGACGCACCAGATAAGGGTGCACATGTCAAGCATAGGGTTTCCCATTCTCGGCGACTACACCTACGGATTTCAAAAGAACAAATTAAAGCTCGTCCAGCCTCCGGAGCGCGTGATGCTGCACTCGAGCAGGCTGGCGCTGGAGCACCCCGTCAGACCCGGCATCGCGCTCGACTTGCGCGCCGACCCTCCGCGGGATTTCCAAGACGCGCTCGAAACATTGAGAAAAACTTATTCATGACAAATATGGACAAAAAATACCATCAGCAGACAATCGCCGTGCAGGGCGGCTGGGAGCCGAAAAACGGAGACCCCAGAATCGCCCCCATCGTCCAAAGCACGACGTTCAAATACGACACCGCCCAAGAGCTGTCCGACCTGTTCGACCTCAAGGCGGCGGGCCACTTTTACACCCGCCTGTCGAATCCGACGGCGGAGGTTTTGGAGAAAAAAATGGCCGCTTTGGAAGGCGGCATAGGGGCAATGGCGACCTCAAGCGGGCAGAGCGCGGTCGCCGCGCTCGTGATGAACCTCTGCGACGCCGGCGACCACATAGTCACCTCGAGCGCAATATACGGGGGCACGGCGAACCTGTTCGGGCACTCGTTTAAAAAGCTCGGCATTGAGGCCACATTCGTCGACATGGACGCCGGCGAGGAAGAGATCTTCGCGGCGGTGCGCCCGAATACGAAGCTGCTGTTCGCCGAATCGCTGTCGAATCCGAGCGTGAGGGTTTTGGATTTTGAGAAGTTCGCGCGCGTCGCCCGGCGCGCCGGCATACCGTTTGCCGTCGACAACACGTTCCCGACTCCGTGCCTGTGCAGGCCGTTCGACTTCGGCGCGAACATGGTGGTGCACAGCCTGTCGAAGTACGCCGACGGGCATGCGTGCAGCCTCGGGGGAATACTCGTCGACAAGGGAGACTTCGACTTTGCCTCCTCGGAAAAATTCCCCGCCCTTACCCGCCCCGACGAAAGCTACCACGGCTTGGTGTACACCGAGGCCTTCGGAAATGCGGCCTTCATCACAAAGGCGCGCACGCACATTATGCGCGACTTCGGAATGATGATTTCCCCCTTCAACGCCTGGCTGACAAACTTGAATCTGGAAACGCTCCCGCTGCGCATGCAAAAGCACAGCGAAAACGCGCAAAAGGTCGCCGAGTATCTGGAGGGCCACCCGAAAGTGGAATGGGTGAATTATCCCGGATTGAAATCGTCCAAGTACCGCGAACTGGCAAAAAAGTATCTGTCCGCATGCAGCGGCGTAATGACATTCGGGCCCAAAGGCTGACGGGCGGCAGCGGAGCGCCTGATGGACTAGCTCAAGCTGGCCGCCATAGTCACGCACGTCGCCGACGCGCGCACATGCG
>CALXMX010000178.1 GCA_944389575.1 uncultured Opitutales bacterium | reverse complement strand
ATCCAGAGCGGCAAATTCACGAAGGAGTGGGTCAAGGAGTACAAGAGCGGCTTGAAGAACTACAACAAGCTTCTCGCCGAGGGTGAAAAGCACCCGATTGAGAAGGTTGGCCAGCGCCTCCGCTCGCTCATGCCCTGGGTTGCGAAGCAGAATATCAAGGGTGCGCAGGCGGCGTATTCGGCCGCCGTTGACAAGAAGTAAAAAGCGCGTTTTTTGCGCGCCGTCAAAAGCGGAGAAATCCGCTTTTTTTTTAATTATTTTGCGCGGTGCGGAAATTGGCTTCCGGCCGCGCGCCTTCAATTTTTATGAAAAAAATAAGACTGGCAACCAGAGGTAGTCCGCTCGCGCTCAAGCAGGCGGAAATGGCTGCGGAGTTTATGGGGAGCAAATCTGCGGGAACGCAGTTTGAGGTTGTCGAAATTAAGACTTCGGGCGACAAGCGCCAGGATTGGTCGCTGGAAAAGTTCGGCGGGCAGGGGCTGTTTACAAAGGAGATTGAGGACGCCCTCGCCGAAGGTGTCGCCGACGTCGCAGTCCACAGCGCGAAAGATCTGCCCACCCGTATTTCGGCGGACTTTTCCGTATTCGGCTTTCTCCCGCGGCGGGCGTGCAGGGACGTCTTGGCCTTGCGTTCCGGCGTCGGGATTCCGTCGCTGATAGCCACGGGCAGCCCGCGCCGCAGGGCGCAGCTGAAAAAAATGTTTCCGCAGGCGGTGTGGACGGAGATTCGCGGAAATGTCGAGACGCGCCTGAAAAAAATAGTCTCCGGCGTTGCGGACGCGACCGTGCTTTCGGAAGCGGGGCTTGAGCGCTTGGGCATAAGCTCGTTTGACGGCGTGAGGTTCGTTCCGCTAAAGCTTGACGTCTGCGTTCCGGCGGTGGGGCAGGGAATAATAGCCTTGGAGTGCAGGGCTTCCGACGCCGAAAAATACGCCTCCATGACGGATTCGGCGAGCGCGGATATGTTCGCGCTGGAGCGCCGCTTTCTGTCGGGGCTCGGCGGAGGTTGCCAGGCGGCGTTCGCGGCGAATTTCGACGGGCAGTTCTTCCGATTTTATCACGAGTCTTCCGGGTTCAGGAAAATCTCGTTTCCCGACGGTGCGGGCATCGCGCAGATGCTTGGAATCGTGGACGGGATAGTCTCAACGCTGGGCTGACCAAACGCGCAAATTTTGCGCGCGGAGGCTTTCGGTGGTTGACAATGCGGGCTTTGGCCGCAAAATGACCGAATAAGTTTTTTATAAATTATGATTACTTGGATTCAGACAGTACTTCAGAAACACCACAAGTTTGTGTTCGGCATATTGCTTGTAGCAATAATAATAGCGTTTGTCTTCACAATCGGTTCCGTGCCGTTTTTCGGGGACGTTCCGTCGTACGGCGGAGTGCGCGAAAAAAGGGAATTTTGCGGATACGACCTCAAGGACGAAAACACACTGGCCTATTTTCAGAACTTGGCGGTTTACGAGATAATTCTCGACGGACAGATGCTGCAGTCGCAGCAACAGGTCGAGATGTTCATGCTTCGCCAGATGTATTTGACCGCGCTGGCCAAGGAGCTTGGCCTGCGGCAGGTGACGGAGCAGGAATTGTCCGACTACCTTCATTCGCGCCCGCTTTTCAGGAATCCCGACGGCTCTTTCAACGCCTCCGCGTGGGAGAAGTTTAAAAGCGAGCGTTTGGCCTCCGGCAGAATGACGGACGCCCAGCTTACCTCAATCATCGCAAACAACGCGATGGTTGACAAGGTTTCCAAAATTCTCGGCGGGCCGGGATATGTGATTCCGGGCCAGATAGAGCGGCAATTCAAGCTCCTGAACGCCAAGTGGGACTTGGCGCTGGCTTCGCTTGCTTTCGACGATTTCAATCCCGAAATAAAGCCCGACGAGGCCGCGCTGAAAAAGTTTTTCGACGCCAACGCGCAGTCGTACAAGGTGGGTGAGGGGGCTTCGGTCGAAGCGATATTTATGCCGCTCAAGGATTTTGCGGCCCTTGTTCCGGCGCCTAAGGATTCCGACTTGCAGGTCTTTTACGGGGCCAATATGAAGCGCTATTCGGAGGATAAGGACGGGCGCATCGTCACTCCCGAATTTTCAAAAATTAAGAGCAAAGTTTTGGCCGACTACCTGACCGACGCCGCCCAGACAAAGGCCAAACAGGCCGGCGAAGACGTGGCGATGAAAATCTACGAGTCCGGCGCGAAGATAAATTCTGCGGAGCTAAAAAAGCTGCTTGCCGACATGAAGGTTGAGCCCAAGAAAATCGGGGATATCCGCATGACGGACGAGGCGCTTCCGAAGGACTTTCCCGCGCAGGTCGCCGCCGCCGCAATGCGCCTGACGACCGACCAGTTTTACTCCGACCCGATTCTCACGGACGACGGAATATGGATTGTTCTGATATCCAAGAGGCTGGATTCGTATCTGCCGACTTTCGAGCAGGTGAAACAGAAGGTTGAAAAAGATTTTGTAGCGTCGGAAAAGCGCAGGCTGTTCAACGAGAAGGCCGCGTCGCTTTCGGAATCTTTGCGCAAGGCGGCCGCGGGTGGCAAAGATTTTGCGGCGGCCGCAAAGTCCGGCGGGGCGTCAGTTTCCGAACTCAAAGGCTTTTCGCTCTCAAAGCCCGACGTTTCCGACTATCAAACCCTTTCGGTTCTGCGCGACCAGCTTCCGCGCATGAAGGCCGGTTCCGTTTCCGATCCACAGACGGTAGGGGGCAAGGCGTATATCGTGTTTGCCAAAAAAATCGAACAACCTGCGCTCTCGGAAAACTCAAAGGAGTTTGCGGAAATATCGAAGAGCGCGCGGGAGTCCATGGGGACGCTCGGGGCTTCTTCGGTCGTCGGCTCGAAAATCTCCGAAGTGATGAGGGAGGAGCCGGAGGAATAGCCGAAGAACTGGACGGGCAGGCCGGCGGTTTTGCGGGTTAGTCCTCTTTAGTTTTAATCGGTTTTCAGTTTAGTTGCTTTCGGACGGCGGCGCGCTTTTGCGCCGCCGCCGTTTTTTTTTGACGCTTGAAAATTTACGCTTGGGAATGTGCAATTTTTTTGTTTTGGAAGATTTTTAGGATTGTGGATTAGGATTGCGGCGCGTTGCGAATCGCGCGGAAGCGATGGGACATCGCGATGCGTGTACTTGGCCTTCCGCCGCCGCAACTTGTAAAAAAATCTTTTAGTTGCAATGAGAGGATTTTTCACTGCGCCGCAGAGGGATATTGGCGCGAAGCCGTGCAGGGGAGGAAAAATTTTTTAAGATAAGCGGCGTTTAAAAAAACGGCTTTGAATTTTTTGAAGCGGAGAAGGAATTGTGTGGGGGGAAGTTTACGGTAAGAGCGATTTTTTTGGTGGGGGGACTCTCTTTAGATTTAGAGCCGCGGAATTTTAGTGCGGCAAAAATTGCCGCCGTGTGAAATATTCCAATGGCGATTGTTGAATGCGGTTGCGCGGCGCCAAAACTATCTCGCAATGAACTGCAAGCGCGCAGAATCCTATTGCCTTTTGTTCAGGCGTTCTTATTGGGAATGCATAAAAATTTTCGCCGCCCGCGCTCGGAGTGCTTTTTTTTCGCGAATGCAAGCGGGGCGGACAAATTCAAAATGTAGCGCGCCCATATTCGCGTTCAATGGTTCGAGAATATGATGGGCTGGGGCGGCGGCGCGGCCTTGGCTTTCAGGCGCGAAGTGGATTGCGTTAGAAATTTTATTCTGTCGCGCGGGGGATTGGAGATAGTTTTCAGCTCTCCCGCCGCTTCTTCCGCGCGCGCCGCGGCAACGGCGTTTTCGGGTTCTTCGGCCGCGTCGGGGGCGCCGTCTTTTTTAGCGTTTGATTCGCCGGGGGCGGCTATTTCGGGCAGCTCGGCGGCGGTCAGAGCTTCCGCGGCGTCGGGCGCGGAGGAATTTTTAGATTTGCCGTTGGCGCGCCAAAACATGAGGTAGTCTACCAGAGACTTTTCTTTTGGAATCGCCGGGGCGTCTTGCGCATTGGCTTGCCCGAGTTGATTTGAATCTTGTCCTGCGCCGCCGAGGGTCTTTTCGGCAAAGGTCTGCGACGTTTCGGCGGTTGCGGCTGCGTCAGCATTGCCCGCGGAGATATTGCCTGCGGGGAGATTGCCCGCGGGGACATTGCCCGCGGCGACAGGCGCGTTCGGCTTTGGAGAAAACGGGTCGGAGACGCGAACGGGGGCGGATTCCTCAAAGCGGAACACTATTTCGTCCGGATTTGAAAATCCCAATTTTTGGCGAATTATGCGCTCGGCAAATTTTTCGTCGTAGAGGAGGCGGTGGTAGTATTCTCTCTTGTAGTCGCGCTCGCGGGACAATTTCTCTATTTGGTTTGACAGCTTTTTCTCCGTCGTGCGCAATTCCTCATTTTCTTCATTCATTCCCGTTATGGCGAAAAACAGCAGACCCGCTATTCCGAAAAATCCCGCAAATAGGAGCACAATGAGAAATCTGAACACTGCCAAAACGCCCATACTGCGATACCTTTACAGCGATTTTGCCGGCTGTAAAGCTTTTTGCCCCATAGATTGTTGCAAACGCTATACAGCGGAGGGTCGGCGACGTAGAGCGGCGGGCGAACGCCGGGGGAGATTGCGGCTTGGTTTAATAGCGCGCCAAAATTGTGCTATGGCGCCTTTGAGTAGTTGCAAAATTTGTACGTGCGGCCGGGAGTTTGTGCGGAACGTCTGACAGGCGCAAATTCCTGCGGGCAACCCGCGTACATCAAACTACGCATATCAAACCGCGCGCATCAAAGTGCTCGCATCAAAACTGCGCGCGCTGATGCCTCTCACTTTGTGAAACAAGGTTTGAAGCGGTTTTTAGGGCGGAAAAATCTATCTGCGAACCGCGCGGTGCAGAAAACGATGCGCTTGAGAATTTCCTGCGCGCGTCCGCAAAAAAAATCGGAGGCGCAAGTTTTTTTGCAACGTTTCAAGGCGGTTTGGTTGCGATGTTTCCGCCAAGAAATCGTCGGGAAACGCCGTTGTCTTTCGCGGATTATTTCTTTTTTACAAAATTACAAAATTACAAAATTGCGGAATCGCGAAATTGCGGAATCGGACTTTTTGATAGAGCTGGGTTATAATAAAGTTTCCTCGAAAAATGCGGCAAAGCAGTTTTGCGCCTTTGATTTTTTCGCGTCTGCGGAAAGAGGTTTCTGGAATTTTTCTCCGCGCGATTTGCGGTTGCCTAAATTTAAAAACGCCGTTGTCTTTTCGGATTCCATTTTGAATCCGCGGAATTGCAAAGTTGCAAAAATTGCAGGGTTGAACGCTCCGACATAGTAATAGAACATCTTGATACGTCGGCGGGGGCGCAGTTTTCGCGTCAGTTTTTGCGCGCTACCGGTTTCCCGCGACATACTATTTTGCGCGCGGCGCTTTTACGCGTTGCCGGCTTTCCTCGCCATGCCGTTTTTTACGCGTCGCAGAGTTTTGTTTTTTGCGCGCCGCAGAACTTCAGGCCTTCTGGGATTTTTTGCCAGATTGCAATGCGGCGTTTCTTTCGCAACTTAAGTCCATGAAGTGTTGCTGGCAGGAAAATTTCGGCTGTTTCTTCATCTCCGGCGGCTTGAAATACGCGCCGTTCGGGTGGAGGAGATTTGCGTACTGATTATCCTCAAGCATAGACATAAGGATTTCGTCCGTCACGCGCGCCTTCAATGCGGGATTTTCAATCGGAAATACGCACTCGATGCGCTTGAACATGTTGCGCGACATTATGTCCGCGCTTCCCGCATAGACTTCGGGATTGCCGCCGTTTTCAAAATAATATATTCTGCTGTGCTCCAAGTAGACGCCAACTATGCTTCGCACCGTTATGTTTTTACTCATTCCCTTTACGCCCGGCACAAGCCCGCATATGCCGCGCACAATCAGGTCTATCTTTACGCCCGCGCAGGAGGCCTCGTACAATGCGTCTATCGACGACTGCTCTATGAGGGCGTTTACCTTGAGCACTATGCGCGCCGGGCGCTTAGCCTTCGCGTGCTCGGTCTCGCGCTTTACGAGCTCTATGAATTTCGAGTGGAAGTTGAACGGCGCCACGATGAGCTTTTTAAAATCGGGCGAGGCGACCTTTCCCGTGAGCGCGTTGAACAGATTTGCAACTTCCTGCGTCAGCTCCTCGTTCGCTGTGAAAAACGAGAGGTCCGTGTATATGCGCGCCGTCTTGGAATTGTAGTTGCCCGTTCCCAAATGGGCGTAGCGGCGCATTACGCCGTCGGAGTCCCTGCGCACCACAAGGCACGTCTTACAGTGGGTCTTGTAGCCGACCATTCCGTAGACGACATGCGCGCCGTCCTCCTCAAGCTCGCGCGCCCATTGAATGTTGTTTTCCTCGTCGAAGCGGGCCTTGAGCTCGATTAGCGCCGTCACCTGCTTCCCGGCCTCCGCAGCCCTTTTGAGCGAGTCTATTATGCGCGAGTTCTTGTTCGTGCGGTAAAGCGTGAGCTTTATTGCCACGACATTCGCGTCGTTTGCGGCCCGGTCTATGAAATCCTCGACAGGCGTGAAGCTGTCGTACGGGTGATGCAGGAGCCTGTCGGATTCCCTGATTACGGCGAATATGTCGCTGCAGTTGTGAAATTCCGGAGGGGTGTAGGGGCGGAAGGGCGGAAATTTCAGATCCGGACGGTCTATTATGTCGTAGGCCTGCGAGAGGCGCGCCAAGTTCATCGGGGAGGCGCCGATTTTGAAAATGTAGTTGTCGTCTATGTCCATGGCCTCGGCGAGAATCCTCAGGGGTATTTCCCCCACATTGTCCTCGATTTCCAAGCGGACGGCCGCCCCCTTGCGGCGGTTGTGGAGCTCGTTCTCTATTGTCAGTAGGAGGTTTTCGGTTTCCTCCTCGTCGAAATATAGGTCGGAATTGCGCGTTATGCGGAATACGGAGGCGTTGCGGACTTTGTATCCGGTAAACAGCGTTTCGGCGAAATGCTTTACGACGTCGCTTAGGAATACGAAGTGCTCTCCGGCCTGGTCGTTCGATTCGATGCGGATTATTCGCGGCAGTATCGGCGGAACGGGGATAATTGCGAGCTCTCCGGGCGCGCGGCGCACCTGCGGATTGGCTATCGTGACGAGGACGTACAGCCCCTTGTTGCGTATGTGCGGGAAGGGGTGGGCGGGGTCTATCGCCATCGGAGTCAGCGCGGGATAGACGTTTTTCTGAAAGTAGTCCTCCAGCCAGGCCTTCTGCTGCTGCGAACATTCGCGGGGAACTTTGAAGAACAGCTTTTCCTTTGCGAGAGCGGGTTTTAGCTCTTCCGTCCAGCATCTGTATTCGTCCGCTATCAGCGCGTTTGTGACCGCGCTTATTCTGCGCAGCTGCTCGCGCGGGCCAAGGCCGTCAAAGCCGACCTCCAGCACGCCGGACTCCAGCTGCTGCTGCAGACCCGCAACGCGTATCTCAAAAAATTCGTCGAGGTTGTTGCTGACAATCGACAAAAATCTCAACTTTTCCAAAACGGGAAATTCCTGCCTGGAGCACAGGTTGAGCACGCGCCTGTCAAAGGCGAGCCAGCTTAGTTCGCGGTTGAAGTACTGCGGTGCGTTTTCTTTGGGCATGGAAGAGTCTTTCATTTGTGCACATACTGAAAAGGGCGGGGCGTTTTGGCAATTTATTTTTGGCCGGCGACAGGCTCCTTGCGCATTTTTAACACAATCTTAACGGCATTCTAAAAAAATTTTATATAGGCGTTTTTTATCGGCGGGCATTTTTTCCAACGCGTTCCTGTGCGCGCCGTTATTTTGCCCTTCTATTTTAAGACATTCTTTAAGAGGCGGAAGGCTAAGAAATTTTTATTCCGCCTTTTTTAAAAGCGCGATTGCGGGAGGTTGGAACGCATTTGCGCGCGTCAGTTCCGCAAATTTTATTGCGCGCGCATGATTGGCCTAAGGCCTCCGTAGGGGCGCGATACCGCTCTTTGTTGAAGGCTGGCGCGCTTGGCGGGTTGCGTTTTACCGGCGGGTTTTTTGGAAAAAATCGCAGTTCGCATGAGCCAAAGCGAGATTCGGGAAAGTCTACTTTGAGAAAGTATGGTTTGGGAAAATGTGATTTAAGAAAATGTGATTTGGAAAAGCGCAATTTTGAAAAGTGCGGTTTGCGCAAAACGCCGTTTGGAGAAATCGGCTTGCGAAAGGTAGAAATGCAGACAAAAAAGCGCGGGGTTCCCGTTATGGGCGACTCCGCGCTTTTCACAATTTTAAAAACGCCTTACTTCCCGCGGCGGCGGATATATGCGAACGCAAGCGCAAAGATTCCGAAAATCGCCGCCCATTCGGCAGGTTCGGGCACCGCTATGTATTTTACATACAAACCGTCGTCGTTGAGCGTGAACTTGGCCATGTATTCGTCGCCGGAGGATTCTATTCTGTTTGCGTAGAAGTCCGATTCCGCAAGGCCGGGCTTGTTGGCGGCGTCCCATGAGACGATTTTTGCACCGTCGCCATATGCAAACTCTCCGTCTTCGTAGTCTATGAGCCATGCAAGTTCGGAGAACGAGCCCAGCTCAAAGGCGACTTTCGCGCCTTCCTGCGCAATGGAAATAGTGCCGCCGGCTATGTATTCCTCGATGAGGCTTGAGGGGTCGGAAGAGTCGCGCTTATAGTATCCGGTCAAATCTATGCTGTCCTGCGAAATGTTGCCGTCGTTGTCGCAGATTAGGCGCAGGCGAATCTTGCCGCCGCTATACACTATGTTTGTAAAGCGGAAGGCCCCGTAGCCGTCGTATGAACCTGCATACGATCCAAACTCGCCGCCCTTCATTGTCAAATCGCCGTGCGAATACGTAGTCTGTATTCCGCCGTTTGCCGCCGTATCGGTATAAAAGGCAATATCATTCACCTTGTCATTGTTTGTGTCCCACGCATAGCCTACCGCTTGTTGCGCGAAATTTATGTTAAGCGTTCCGGAAATGACTTCTATGCCGCCGGTTGCGTATTGGTTATTCCCGGTTGTCCATAGCGGCACGTCCACGTTTTGAACCGCCCCTTCGGCGCCTTTCATTATGATTTTTATGTTGCTCCAAGCGCTGTAATTGGCGCTATTCCCGCGAATGCCGTACATTGCTTTGTATGGCCTTGAGGTGTCCTGAGGAGTTAAAATAATGTAAGTTGTAAGATTGGGAGCCCCGGTCGTCTGGTATGTCGTCAGCGGGACGTCCGTGTTGCCTATCGAATAATACAGGTCTTTGTCTGTTCCAACATTATCAAAGAACAGGCCGTCCGCCGTCAAAACCCGGTCGATTTTTACTGTCGGGTTGTCTATGCTTGAGGCGTCGTTGCTCGCCGCGCTTACGTAATATCTCACCTTGTCAAGAGCTGTAAGAACGTTTAAGTCCACTGCAGACATGTTCTTCATGTTAACATTGGCGGTTCCGCCTTGTAACGTGCCCGTGACAGTGAGGTCGAGCTTGTTGAAGTCCATATCCTTTGAAGTTGTCGAAATAATGTCGCCGTTGACAGTGAGCTTATTCGTATTAGTTGAATCCCCGCTGATGGATATTTTATGGCTTCCGGCCAGAGATATGCCCGCAAGGGTGATGTCGGAATCGACTTTTATGGCGATGTCGGTTGAAAGCCCTTCGTCCCCAATATGGATTGTGTCCGTGGAGGCAAAAGATCCGCCTTCTATATATACCCTATTGTCGCCCTCCATGTAGTACCAATATCCGGAACCAGCTTCGCCGGCGGTTCCGAAAGTTTCGCTCCAATTTATGCCGTGGGTGTACTTTTCGTAGTCGAAAATCCAATTCGTTGCGAAGGAGAGCGAGGCGGGGAGAACCAGTCCGCATGCAAATATGGCGAGTGACAACTTCTTCATAATCTAATTCCAAATAATTGGGAAATAATTGATAATTGTAATATAGTTTTTAGTAGTAGAAGGATATGTGTCAATGATAATTTGATTATCCTCTCCCCTTCCCACCCACAAACACACACACCACCACCATATCCCCCCTCCCCCCCCCCTTTCTCCCCTTTTTAGTTTTTCGACGTCCCCTCCGCCTCCTTCTTCACATGCACAAACTTTCCCACATTTTTTTCACTCCGCTTTATTTTAACAATTTTACTTTCGCTTTTTCTTGTGTACGCGCAACTTATGCAGGCAACTTTCCCGTCCTCCCGCCCCTTCGTTTCCCCCCTCTTTATCAATCCGCCTTCACCGCCCCTCTTTTTGCGAGAGAGAAATCTGCTTTTTCGCCTTTCTCTTTTTTTAGTGTAGCGCGAAGTTTTATTTTTGAAAAAATTTTTGGAAAAGCGGCGCGGCGTTCGGGAAACACCTTCGCTTTCCGAATCGGACGCACCGCATGCATTGCGCGTTGTACTGCGCGCCATTTTCAAAAAAAATTTCCACTGTTCTGGCGCGCGGCAAGAGGCCGGAGCCTTCTGCGATTTCATTGCGCTTTCATAGCGGATTTTTGTTGCAGTGTCTTGCAGAAAGTCGCCGGGAAGGGCGGGCGCCTTGCAAATTTCGCCGCGATTTTTTCAAAATTGCGCTTTGCGGTGCGGCAGCAAAAGGCGCTTCAGACGGAGCGGCAAAACTGAATTGCGCCCCCAAAGCCGATTGCTCGGCGAGACTTATGTTTCGGCAAGGTGGATTTTCTGGCCAAATGGATTGCGCAACAAACTGGATTGCGCGGCGAAAGTAGATTGCGCGGCTAAATGTATTGCGCGGCTAAATGTATTGCGTGGCGAAAAAAAGCGGCGCTTCGCAAGACTTTGCGAAACGCCGCAGGCTTATGAAGGCGGGGGAATTTTATTCGCCGTTTTATTTTAGAATCATCAGCGGCCAGAACTGCGGATTGCTGTCGGTATGCACGCCGCTCTCGGTGGAATTTGAAAGCCCGGTGTGGAGCGTCTTTCCGCCGTCGAGCTTTTCGAGCAGATGCAGGCATACCCCGAATCCGCACGTCGCGCCGCGCTTGAGGATTATCGGCTCTAAATAGCGTTTGCCGAACGTGATGATATATTCGTATCCGTTTTGCGTGCGCTTGAATTGGCAGCCGATTTTTTCCGAAGCCTCCTCCTTCGACGGCATGTTTACTCCGTCGGCGAGCTGGTGGTCGACCTCTATCCAGCGCCAGACGTGCCCCCGTCCGGTCTTTAAGTCCCTCGTCGGGGCGAAGTGGTAAACGTAGTCGTTGGTGTCGTACGAGCCGCTTTCGTCTGGCCTTACGAGCAGGCTCGCCTGGGCGTCGTCGGAATTTTTCGAGTATTTGGAGCGCGCGTCGGCGGCGGTGTCGAAATAGACGTTCAGCGAGCCGTCGTGCTCCCAGAGCAGCTGCGAGGATTTCGGCTTGTTCCAATTCTCGGAGAAATCCGCGAAATTCGCGTCGATTACGCATACGCGCAAGTAGAGGTTTTCGGAATCCCACGCGAGCTGGTACGAGGCCTTTACCTCCTTGTGCTTCTTCGGCGCATGCGCCCCCGCCGCGTAATTATTTATTGGAATCGAGGGAATTTTTTCCCAATCCGGCGCGCCTTGCGTCTGCGGAACGTAGAAGTATTTCATATCCCACGAGCCGTTCGACTTCGCCCCGCGCGCCGACGTGATTGAGAATTTTTGCGACCAGTCAATCAGCGTGCAGTCCCTCGCGTCCGAGCCCGACGAGGGCAGGGGAATGTTGCGCGCCTGTTTCGGGGCGAGCGAATATTCAAATTCGTCCGCGCCGACCTTGAGTTTCCCCTCCTGCCTGCGCCCCGTAGTGTTGCGCATTTGCACGCGCACGCCGCCGCCTGCGACGGGCTGGAACGTCACCTGGACGTCGGAGGCCGCGTCCTCAACCTCGGCTTCCTGAAGGGCCTTTGCCAGCTTAGAGACGTCTTTGGCTTTTATGGAAAGGGGGGCGGCGGTCAGCTGTATGGTCGCCGTCCCGTCGGCGTCGACGAGCGCGGAACGCTCGTTTGAATTTATGTCGAAAAACTTTACGGGCTGGTCGAACTTCACCCGCATTACGGGGCCTTTCTTGCGGCTGCGCGCGACGTTTATGTCCGTCGTCCAGACAGCGGCTATTCCCGTTCCGTCTTTGAGCTTGAACGCGTATCCGCGCACGTTCGCCGACGGCCTTATGTCGGCAACGTACTCGACGTCCGGATACAGGTTGCCGAGCGTGTTGACTGCCTTGCACAGCAGGAGCGGCGCGAAGTTGTAGTCCAGAAACGGCGTGTAGGTCCAGATGTTGCAGCCGCGCAGCTGCGGATGGAACTTGAGCGCGGCTATGTACATTCTGGCGTATATGAAGGCCTGGAAAATTTCTTGGTTACCGAAGTCGTAGGTGGGCTTTGAGGCCTTGTATCTATCGTAGTTGCTCGTTCCCCACGGAGGTATGGAGGCGTCGCACATATTGCCGCATTCGGACATGTACAGCGGGGTGTCGTCCGGATAGCCGTAGTGCTTTAGGCGGCTCTTTAGGTATGTGACGTTTTCGTCGAAATCCCAGAGGGGGTCGTAGTCGTAGTTCCCGTAGGGGTGGACGCCGACGGCGTCGTAGCGCACGCCGCGCTTGAGGGCGGCCTCAAGATAGCCGTCGATTGCGTCCCTGCCGCGCGACGAGCTGTATCCGCTCGTCCCGTGCGTGGGCGCGACGAGCACGTTCGGATTCGCCCGCTTTGCCCCGCGGTATGCGGCAAGCTGCGCCTTTGCGTAGTCGTCGTACCTTCCCGCCGTCACGCTCTCCTCCTCGTTTCCGAACGCGAACGTCTCCATCACTTCCGGCGGGGTTTCCTTTACCATTATGTATGCGCTCTCCTCGATGAGCTTTTCCATTTCCGGGGTTATCTGTTTCCAGTCGCGGTAGTTTCCAAGCGCCTCCATTTCCGGAGTCAGCCCCTTCTCCATTCCCACGAGCTGGTTTGATATGCGGTACTTCTTGTACAGCTCAACGCTGGGCATCTTTTCGGCGAGATTCTTCTTGTAGTCTTTGCCGAATACCGGCCTGAACCAGGTTGTGGAGCCGAATCCCCACTCCATAAACTTTTTTCCGGCGGCGTCCGAATTGGAGTGCGCCCGCGTAAACATTCCGGTGCCGAATATGTTTTTTGTAGCGTGCCTGTTCTCGAGCTTGCGCATTACGCTGAAGCGGAAGTAGTCCGTGTAGGGTTTGGCGCCCCACGGGTGGTAGTCTGCCCGAACGAGAAATATCCCCTCGCCGATTTTGCCGGCGTCGAAATCAAGGGGGAGCTCGCATGCGCCGTCCTCTCCGATTTTCACGTCGAACGTCTTGTCGAACAGCGTTTCGTAATAGACGTTTTTGAGCGTGATCCGCGCCTTTCCGCGCGCGCCGCTCTTGCCGAATATCTCGAGTTTTGCACCTATCGGCTCGCCGAAGGAGACGTCGTTGCACGGGTAGGCCGAGGTGACGAGATTGCCGTCAAACGGCGGAGGCGCGAAGTCGGTGGGCTTGCCGTCGGCGGATTCCTCAAGCTGCATGGCGTCGATGAGCGCGGCCCTGTCGCCGCGGCCGGCCTGGAGCACGATTTGAATGCCCGCCGCGTCTCCCTCGACAGTCCTCCAATAGCGTTTCCATTCGCCGTCTATCTGGAAGTGGCTGTCTTTATTTTGAAAGTCGCCGAATCCCCATTTGCCGGGATATTTTCCGCCCCTGCCGGCGTTCTGGATATTGACGTTCATTGAGGATTTATTCCCGTTTGCGGATTTGGCGTAGAAGCTTAACACGTATTTCTTTCCCGGAGTCAACGCTATGGGGAACGAGTACAGCGAGCCTTCCTCCAGCTTTGCGGCTTTTTTCCCGAATACGCCGCCTTCCACGCTGGTCATCGCCTCGGGCATGTCGGGCGTCCACTGGTCTTGCGGGCGCACACGCCAGTAGCGCAGCCCCTGCTCGAAACTCGGATTTTGCAGCAGGTTTTTCCCGGAGGTCTGCGGGACGTGCGTGGCGTCGTACGCCCAAAAGTCTATGTTGCCGAAGGGCGGCGGGGTATTCTTTGCAACCGCGCATTCTCCAAAGTCTATTCTGAACTTTCCCTTTTGCGGCGTGGAGCCGTTCGGATAGCGGCCCATGCGCCATATTATCGAATAGGTGTCGCCGCGGCTGGTCTTTCTCACGCTCTCGGTTGTCCAACCGGTTGTATTGGGGTCGTCGAAGGCGATTTTTATCGCGCTCGTCGGGGAGCCGTCGCCGAACTCTATGTCGCCCTTGACGTGCGCGGCGATTGAGTTTTTGTTAGCCTCGAGCGCGGCCTTTGAATTTTCGCGGAACGCATTGCCCCCGAATGTGAGGTTCTTTCCCCTGTGCCCATCGAAGACTATCCACGGATTTACGCCCTCGTCGGGGTCTCCGGTGTCCCACGATATTTCCACGCCGCCGTCGCCCAGGCCGCGCATCGAGAGCTTTGCGACGGCCCGCTTGCCGTCCCCCGTCAGGTAGGGTTGCTCGTATGTGTACGACGAATTTTTTTCGTCTATCGATACCGAGTACGGATCGCTGTCGAGCGGCTTGAACGGATAGCCGTATCCGCTCTTGTTGCTTCCCCAGAAGGTGATGCTCGCAACCCGCGCCCCGTTTACAAGCACGGTGAAATTGTTTGCGCCGCGCTTCGTCCTGTCCCCTATTGTATTTCCAAGGCGGCGAACATAAATTTCCTTGTTTCCCGCCCTGAAGAACGGAACTTCGAACTTTTCCCCTTCCTTTTCTCCGCAGGCCTCAACTCCGAATTTCGGCTTGACTCTCTCTCCGCGCTCGGATTTCGCCATAAGCGGCTCCGGATTGGGCAGCGGGGCGGCGTTGGGGTTCGACTGCGTTCCGCCCGCGTCGCCCGGTTGCGCGAGCGCGCCGGAAGCGCCGGAAGCGCCGGAAGCCGCCTTCGGCTTTTCGGCGGGCGAATCCGGAGCCTTGAGCTTTCCGCTCTTCGCGTCCTTTATCGCCTGCAAGGCAAGCTGCGCGTTCGCGGCCCTGTCTTCGTCGGGATACCGCTTTTTCTCCCTTTGGGGAATGTCGCACGAACAAATTGACGCGCACAGCGCGCATATAAGCAAAATGCGTTTCTTCATAGTATGGACACTTTGTATTTTCCCATAAAATTTCCGGCGGCTGTGCCGGATAAACTTATTTGTCCAATTTAATTTTTGCGCGCGGCGCGTCAATGAAAATGAAAGGATTAACGGCGCACCGTGTCAGCGTCTCGCGCCGCAATATTGCCGGCATGCGTACGAGCATTGTCCGATGCTCCGCAACGTCTTTCAATATTCGTTTACGCTGTTTGCGCGCCTTCACATGCAGCGCGTTGCCTTCTGCGCGCCGCGGGATTTTCTGTAAATCGTCGCCATGTCAGCGAAATTTCCGCGCTGCTCCTGCATTATTCCTGCGTTGTTCCTGCGCGCCGCCGCATTTTTGCGCAAAATATTAATAACAGTCCCAAAGATAAAAAAAGGCGCCTCCGTTTCGAGAGGCGCCTAAAGTTTCAAATGAAACGGGATTCTATTTGCCCGCCTTCGCTAACTGCCTGGACTTTGCAAGGGCGTAATCCCGATTCATCTTTGCGATGAAGTCGAGGGTTATTCCCTTCGGACACACGGCTTGGCACTCGCCGTAGTTTGAGCAGTTGCCGAATCCGAGTTCGTCCATTTTTTCTACCATGGCTATCGTGCGGCGGTCGCGCTCGGGAGCGCCCTGCGGAAGATAGTTCAGGTGAGAGACCTTAGCCGACGTAAACAGCATCGCCGCCGCATTCGGGCAAGCCGCGACGCACGCCCCGCAGCCTATGCAGCTTGCCGCGTCCATGGCCTTATCGGCAACCTCTTTGGGAATGGGCGTGGCGTTGGCGTCCTGCGCGGAGCCCGTGCGCGCGGATATATATCCGCCGGCCTGCTGTATGAGGTCGAGGGCGTCGCGCGAAACTATGAGGTCCTTCTTCACGGGGAAGGGGCCGGCGCGCCAGGGCTCGACGACTATCGTGTCTCCGTCGCGGAATTTGCGCATGTGCAGCTGGCAGACCGTCGTCTTGCTCTCCGGCCCGTGCGGTATTCCGTCGATGGTCATGGAGCACATTCCGCAGATGCCCTCGCGGCGGCCGTGGTCGAGGGCTATCGGCTCTTTGACCTGCGAGACTAGCTGTGCGTTGTGCATGTTGAACATCTCCACAAGCGTGCTGTCCT
>CALXMX010000177.1 GCA_944389575.1 uncultured Opitutales bacterium | reverse complement strand
CGTCGGAATCAGTAGTTTCGTTCGCGGTGGCCCAGCAGGGGTAGGGCGCCGTTCCGTCCTCGTTCCCAACCCAGCGGATTAAGTTCTCAAACATGTACGGCCCCTGGAAGGCGATCGCATTGGGCTGAAGCTTCTTAAGCAGGGGCAGTATTCTCTCGCCCCCGTTGGCCTTTGAGAGCACACCGCCGTCAAACCACACTTCAAACAATTCGCCGTAATTCGACCAAAGTTCCTCCAGCTGCGTGCTCACCATTTTCCCGTATTCCGACTGGCTTATCGGAGCGCCTTTGGCCACAACCCCCCTGTCGACGTGGAACAGGCCGTTCGCGCTGGTGCTGGCGTATATGCCGGGCTTTATGGAGTTCCTCCGGCAGGAGTCCACGAACTCGCGCACGATGTCGCCTTTCCCGCCCTTCCAGGGAGAGTTCTTAACGCTGTATTCGTGCGCCTTTGTGGGCCAAAGCGAAAATCCGCTGCAATGTTTTGCCACGAACACGATGTATTTTGCGCCTATGGCCTTTGCGGCGCGCATCCACTGCTCGGTGTCCAACTCGGTCGGATTGAAAATGGAGGCCGGCGGGTGGGAGCCGAAATTGCGCCATTTGTAGTCGGGATTGAAGCATTGCAGATCGAGGTGCAAAATCAGGCCTATCTCGCATTCGGCCCATTCTATTTGCCTTTGATTCGGCAATACTATGTTTGGGCTTTCCGCAGATGCCGCAAGAGTTCCAAATAACGTCAATAAAGCGAGCAGTTTTTTCATAAACAAAAAAATAGGGCGTTAATAGGCGCCGTTCAAGCGCAAATTGGACGAAACCTTAATAAATTTCTTTCGCGCGTCTCATTCCGAATTTTTACCCGCGCGCCTTTGCGCTCCTTTATTTTCCGTTTGCCGAAAAAAGGGGCGATCCGGCGCGGCGGCGGCGCTAGCGCAAATCTGCCGCAGGATTCGGCGAAAAAATTTTTGCGAAAAAATTTCAGTTTCCTCTAAAAATACGGGGTGGCCGGGCGCGGCGAAAATTTAAAAAAGCGTTAAATTTCGGCCCGTTAAATTCGACCGGCTTTTTTACCTAAACGCCGGGGATTTTTCCGCCCCCCTATCGAAACCGCTCCACCCTTTCGTGAAAAACTCGGCCTAAACGGCCTTTTCGGCGTTTCCGGTAAAATAAAAACGGCGCGCAAATTTTGCGCGCCGCAAAGGATTTTTTTAACTCCGCCGTTTGCGCTAACGCCTGCGCCTGCGCAGAGCGGCCGCCGCAAGCGCGAGAACTCCAAATGCCGCCGCCCATTCGGCGGGCTCAGGAACCTGCACATAGCCTATATACAGGCCGTCGGCCCCGTTGTACGCTTCAAAAATGTATTGAATGCCGTTGTATTCAAAAGTCTTGTAGAGGTCGGTCGTAAAGGTTATTCCCCCTTCGGCCGCTTCGCTCCACGATATGATTTTCCTGCCGTTTGCGGCGACGTCGTCGGTTATCAGGTAGGCGAGATAGTCGTACGGGTCGTTCCCGTCGTAGTTTGTGAGAGATATCGTCACTTCGCCACCGCCCACGGCTTTGCCCGTAAATGTAAGGGTGTCTAAAACTATGTCCGATCCATCGTCGTTAATATCTAAGCGTACGCGGATTGTGCCGCCGCCGTCGGAAACTTCGAGGTCCGTGAATACGAACGTTCCGCCGACTGCCCTCGCGCAGCTGCCGAATACGGCGGATTGCGCGCCTTCGGCCTTTCGCAGCTTCAGATTCCCGTGCGTGCGCTCGGCTCCGGTTGCGGAGTAGTTCAAGAAGAGCCCGCCACTTATCATATCAACTCCTCCGCTAAATCCCATGTAGTCGCCGCTAAATGTTTGCGTAGCGTTTAAGTATATGTATTCGCCCGTTTCCGTTTGCGTCGAGCTTCTCATCACCAGGGCGAGCTTGCCCCCTCCGTTTTCGTTGCGGTTAAAATCCCTGTCTCCCTCCCACAGCGAACCGCTGGTCGTCGCCGTGGCGGAATTCGTAAACACCGCGGTCAGCGTTCCCGTCGAGGATTCCGAACCCGAAACGACTATCCCAGCCGTTTCCTCAAAGGAGTTAAACCACGTGTACGAGTCCTCATTTATAGCCTGAGTCAGTCCCGTATAACATATTCCGTAGGACAACAGGGAATATGACGCGTTTGAATTTGACGAATACACCCTGTTTATTACGGCGTCCGGATTGTCTATGCTGTGGTTTTCAACGCCCGTCACGTAGAGGCATGACCTTGCGCCGCCCCCGTTTGCCGTAAGATTCCACGTTCCGGTCAGGAGCAGGCTTTTCAGGGGATTGCTCGTAGTCCCAAGATTTGTGACGGAACCCGAAGCGTTATCGATGTCCCCGACGACGAGGTTTGTGGTGTTTCCATAGAATCCGGTGTAATAGGAATGGCCGGAAATTGTGCCGACGGATATCGAGTAGTCGCCGCTTTGCATTCTGGGTACGAAATTTGTGGCGAAGTTGTCGATTCTCTCGACGTTTATATCGGTATCAAAAGTGAAGGTGCGCGAAAAATTAATCATAGATTCCCCAAACGATATGGAGTGCAGGGGATTTCCCTGCGAATCCGTCTCCGAGAGATTCGGCAGTTCCGTAAGATACGTCTTTGTGCCGTCGTCGCTCTTGGTATACCAAAGGTACACGGTGTCGCCGCCGTTCTCGATTGAGAGTGATTGGCTGAATACGATGTTGGAAGAGTATCCTATGGAGCCGAGAGTGTTGGTGTCGAAATAGTAGGTTTCGGCGGCGAGAAAAAGCGGTGTGGCCGACAGGAAAGCCGCGGCGGCGAGCGCGTTAGTCGAGATGTGCAATTTCATTTTTTTGCGATGAATGGTTGATGATTGTATTCCGGTGTTTGATGAGTCAATTTTTTAAATGGGAAAAATGAAATGTCAACACTCTTTAATAAGTACTCCATTCCCTTACCTGAATAATTATCAAAATATTAATTTCATTGCGATTTTTCTATGTCCCTTTAAAACGGCGTTTATTTTCTTTTGCCTCCGGCTTCGCCCGCATTCACTTTTTCCCAAAAAAATTCGGCGTTCGCATTTTTTCCCGGCATTCCTTTTTTCGCCTCTCTATTTTTCGCGCAAATCCAATTCAGTTAGAGCCCGGTGGATTGCGGAAAAAACGGGCGGATTTTAGCGTTCTACATTTGGCGTTTTTTTTGCGCGCTTGCAGATTTGCGCATTTACACATTTGCGCGCCCGCCGACGTTTTTTGCGAATTGGGCTTAAAATTTTTTAAGGGATTCCGCCTAAAGGGGATCTTGCGTCCGCCGGAATCGCGCTTCCGGGCGCGTTTGCGCCTACCGATAGCTTGAAGGGCGGGGCGGAAGGCAAAGGCGCCGGAAGGCTGCGCGGGGGATTTCGCCTTTTTAAGGGGGCATTCGGAGGGGCGGACAAAGACGGTTGACAAAGGTTCGACGAAGTGCATTTTTTTATGGAATGCAAAACTGTCAACAGAGCGTCGGCGGCGCGCGACTCGCCGAGCGCGACGCGTTAGAATTTCTCAAAAGCGCCACTCCGATGCGGGTCGGAGAACTGGCCGACGCCTTCCGCAGGAATCTCCATGCCGACAAGGCCTATTACGCGGTCAACGCCGCAATTACATATTCCAATATATGCGAGGCGGCCTGCCCGATATGTTCGTTTTCGCGCAGGGAGGGCGGGGACGGCGCATACCTACTGTCGCCCGACGACGCGTTCGAGCGCGCGAAGAAATTGTCCGCCGCCGGCGCGCGCGAGATACACATAATAGGCGGAATTTACTCAAAGCTTCCGCTGGAGTATTATTTGGATTTCGTGCGCGCGGTGAAGCGCGCGGATCCCGATATAAACGTGGTTGCGTTCACGGTTTCGGAGTGCGCTTTGATGTCGCGGGTTTCCGGCAAGCCGCTGGAGGAGGTGTTCGACCTCCTTATTGAGGCGGGAGTGAACGCGCTTCCCGGCGGGGGGGCGGAGATTTTTGACGAGTCCGTCCGCAGGAAAATATCGCCGAACAAACTTTCGGCCGACGAGTGGCTGTCGGCGATGCGCGCGGCGCACACGCGCGGATTGAAGACGAACGCGACGATGCTGTACGGGCATATCGAGACACCGGAGTCGGTCGTGGAGCATTTGGCGCGCCTGCGCGCGCTTCAGGACGAGACGGGGGGCTTCAAGGCGTTTGTGCCGTTGCCGTTCCGCAGAGGCAAGAGCGAGATACCCGCGCATTCGTCCGGGGTTTACGATCTGAAAATAGTGGCCGTGGCGCGGCTGATGCTGGACAACTTTCCGCACATCAGGATTCCCATAACCCATTTCGGGGACAGGCTCGCGCAGGTTCTGCTGAATTTCGGCGCCGACGATATCGGGGGCACGCACTGGGTGGAGGAGGTCGCTACCTCCGCCGGCGCCCCGCGCTCCGACAGGACGGAGGCCTTTATGCGCGCGTCGATAGAGGACGCCGGATTCAAGCCGGTAAAGGTAAATTCAAACTATGTATAAGTTCGGCAAAGTTTCATACATAAACGCCCTGCCGCTGTTTGCGCTAGACCTTCCGGCGCAGTTTGAGCTTGAGGAGGGCATACCGGCGTCCATGAACGCCGCGGCGATGTCGGGGCGGTTTGACGCGGCGGTAATTTCCCGCTGGCGGTATGTTCCGCAAGTGGCGCGCGAATACGCGCTGCTTCCGGATTTCTGCATCGGGGGCGACGGCGAAATCTATTCCGTAAAGCTTTTTTCAAAAATCCCATTGGAGAGGCTGGACGGCGGAAAGATATTCATAACTGACGAGAGCGGAACGTCCACGAGGGCGTTCGCCCACATCTGCGCGAAAAAGTACGGCTTCGATTTTTTTAAAAACCGCGTTTCCGACGCCCGCGGGGCGGACGCCGTTTTTCTGATAGGCGACGGCGCCCTCGCTTTTCTCGAGTCCGATGAGTCGCGGGCTTATCCTTACCAATACGACCTCGGCGAAATGTGGAAAAGCTTTGCGCCCGTTCCAATGATTTACGCCGTGATTGTCGTGAGGCGCGGCATGTTTGCGGAACTCTCTCGGGTTTTGTCGGACTATTTCGATTCGTCCCTGTCGGCCTTCCGCGCGGATCCGGAAAAATATTTTCCGAGGGCGAAGGGTTTGTTTAAGAAATCCGCCGGGCGGAAAATATCCGACGCTCTGCTGGGCCGATATTACGGCGCCTTGAAATACAAATTTCCCGCGGACACGTTCGCGCGGACAATCAGGTACGTAGATGAGAACGCAGACCTTTGAAGCCCTGATGTCGGGCGAGCGCGCCGATTTTGCGGCGGCCATGGAGCTTGAGGGGGCGGATTTGTTCCGCCTCGCAGAGCTTGCCGACGCGCGCCGCCGGGCCGCGGATCCGACGGACGAAGTTGGGTACGTCGTCAACAGAATGATAAACTATTCCAACGTGTGCGCGGCGCAGTGCCCGTTTTGCGCGTACCACGCGCGGGCGGGAAAGGTGCCGGCGTTCAGAATGTCGGACGGCGAGATTTTGTCGCTGTGCGCGGACGCAGCCTCCAAGGGGGCCAGGCAGATTATGCTGCAGGGCGGGCTGGATTCGGCCTTCGGCCTCGAATGGGCGGAGAATCTTTTGGGGCTCATCAAGTCGGCGTTTCCGTCGCTGTGGCTGCATGTGTTTTCGCCCTCCGAGGTCGTTTGGTTTGCGCGCGGGGCGGGAGTCGGCGTGCGCGAGTGCGTCCGCCGCCTGAAGGCGGCGGGGGCGGACTCGATTCCGGGCGCGGCGGATTTGCTTGTGCCCGAAGTCCGCCGCAGGCTGTGCGCGGGAAAGTGCACGGTGGAGGAATGGATTGAGGTCATGCGCGCGCTGGCGGAAAATTCGATGACTTCGTCGGCCACGATGACGTTCGGAATGGGGGAGACTTTCCGCCAGCGGGTGGAGCACCTCGAAACCGTGCGGCGGGTGCAGGACGAGACCGGAGTGTTCAAGGCCTTCATCGCGTGGCCCGTCGCGCCGGAGAATACGCGGATTGAGGGCTTGGTGCGCAGGGCGGGCGCGGTGGAGTTCCTCAGGACGATAGCGCTGGCGAGAATATATTTGGACAACGTAAAGTACGTGCAGTCTGGCTGGCTGACCGAGGGGCTAAAGATCGCCGAGATTGTCCTGAATTTCGGTTCAAACGACTTGGGCGGGGTGCTGATGGACGAGATGGTCGTGCGCGCCGCCGGAATCGACAACCGCGCCACCGCCGCGCAAATGCGCCGCGTCATATCCGCCGCCGGCCGCGTTCCGCGCGAGCGCGACGGCCTCTACGAAACGGTCGCCGAAGGGGGTAAAAGATGAAGTTTGCAATCACTCCGTGCCCCAACGACACATTCTCGTACCGCGCGCTGATCGAGGGCGAGATTAAGTCCGGCCTGTCGTTTGTCTTTGAGGATATCGAGACGCTTAATCTGAAGGCCGAAAGGGGAGAGTACCCCGTCACCAAGCTGTCGTTTGCCGCGTATTTGAAATTGCGCGACAAGTACGAGCTCTTGGACGCGGGCGCGGCCATGGGAATGGCGGCGGGGCCGGTTTTGGTCGGCCGGGCGGGAAGGGCGTTCGACGCGTCGCAGCGCGTGATAGTTCCGGGGCTTAACACAACCGCCGCTCTCCTTGTGAAATTCTACGCGGGTCGCCCGCTGGATTTGCGCCCCATGATGTTCCGCGGAATAACCGACGCAATTTTGGGAGGAGAGGCCGACTTCGGCGTCCTCATACACGAGGGGCGCTTTGTGTTCCGCTCGCAGGGACTGGAGCTGGTCGAGGACTTGGGGGCGTACTGGACCCAAAAGACCGGGCTTCCCGTTCCTCTCGGCTGCATTTGCGTCCGCCGGGATTTCGCCTCGCGCAAGGCCGAGCTTGAAGATAAGATCCGCGAGAGCATCGCCGCCGCCTTCGCCGATCCGGAAAAGACCTTCCCGTTCGTCAGAAAACATGCGCAATACCTTGAGGATTCGGTTTTAAAAAAGCACGTCTACGCGTTTGTGAACGAATATTCAAAAAGCATTGCCGGCATACGCGATAAGGTGATATCATGTCTGGAAAAATGCTGAGGTGCATATTTGCAGCGACCGAGAGCGAGGTCGAGAGCGCGATTGAAAAGTTCGGCTTTCAGCTCGAGCGCGCCGCGCCGTTTCGCGCGTATTCCAACGGGAGCGCAAGGCTTGTAATAAGCGGAATCGGGCTCGTCAACGCGGCTCTGGCGTATTGCTGGGCCGAGCGCGCTCTGGAGTTCTCGGATTCGGCCAACATCGGAGCCGCGGGGGACGCGTCCGGCAAATTCGCCCTCGGAGATATTTTGCGCGTCGGCCGCGTCGCGTGCGTCGAGCCTTTCGACGGCGAAGTTTTCGAACTTCCCGGAGGCGGGGCGGCGCTGGCGAGTTCCGCGCGCCCCGCAGTCTCGGCCCGCGCGAGGGAGCGCGCGTCGAAATTCGGCGACATTGTCGACATGGAGGCCTATTCCCTTGTGTCGGCTGCGCGTTTGTTTTCAAAGGATATCGAGGTCGTAAAGCTTGTCACCGACTTTTCCCCGGAGTGCGACATTCGCGCCAACATAGTCAAGCTGCGCCATCTGATTGCCGGGCTTGACGAATTCTGGACGAAGTAAAATGGTAAGAATGCTTTTTAAGTACAAGGTGAAAATAGTGGCGCTTGCTGCGGTTGCCGTCTTTATGTTTTGCCTGTGGTCGTTCTGCATTTGGGGCGACGACATATCCCTGATGCTCAGGAACGCCGGGGAGTATCTGCGCGACAATATTTCCCAGATAAACAACTTTCCGATGTTCGTCTATGCGTTCGGGACGTTTCTGTTGCCGCTGTTCTTTCTTCCCGTGACGCCGGTGTATTTTTTGGCGAGCGCGCGCGCGGTTGACGGCTCTACATTTATGGTGGCTTTGGCCTACTGCTATGTGGGGGTTTTGGCGAATATGGCGTTCTCGTATTTTCTGGCCAGGAGATTCGGGAGGTTTTTGCGCTCCAAGCTGGCCGCGCGCGGAATCCACGTTCCCGAAGTCCCGCGCTATGAGCAGTACGAGTTCACCTTTTTGATGCGCATGATTCCGGGGAATCCGCTGGTGGTGCAAAACTACGTTTTGGGCTTGGCGGACATTCCCTTCGACAGGTACATGCTCGTGTCCATTGCGGTTCAATTCGTCCAGATTGCGGCCTACGTGTATTTGGGCGAGGCTATTTTTGAGGGTGGAATGTCCAAGATTTTTCTCGGCGTGAGCGTTGTCGGGGTTTTGTGCGTTGCGGCGGCGATGCTTAAAAAGGCGTACGGATACAAGCTGAAGGCCTCGGGCAGGGGCAGGGCGGGGCGCGCCGCGGGTGCTGCGTCCGCCGCATCGCAGGCAAAAAAAGGCGGGAGCGACGAAGGTGGGCGCGCGGAGGGTTCGGAGGATTGATTGAATGGATTTCTTGAAGGCCAGCGATGAAATTTTGAGCGTCGGAGAATTTTCGCGGCGCTTCAAGATGCTTATAAATACCCGCATACCCGAACTCTGGCTGCGCGGCGAAGTGTCTAACGTCCGCCTCTACGGGAGCGGGCACACCTATTTTACGCTGAAGGACGCGGACGCGTCAATTTCGGCAGTTCTGTTTAAGGGATACGCCGCCGCCGCGCCGTTTAAGCTTAGGGACGGAATGAAGGTTTTGCTGTTCGGCGAAATTTCTCTCTACGAGGTTCGCGGGACGTACCAGCTTGTGGTGAAGTGCATGATGAGCGACGGCGTTGGGGATTTGGCGCGCCGCTTTGAGGAGCTTAAAAAGCGCCTCTCGGAGGAGGGGCTTTTCGATTCGTCGCTGAAGATACCCATTCCGCCGCTCGTGCGCAAAATCGCCGCTGTGACGTCGCCCGACGGCGCGGCCGTGCGCGACTTCCTGCGGATTTTGGAGCGCAGGGGCTGGCGCGGAAGCGTGTACATTCTGCCTGCCAAAGTCCAGGGCGCCGAGGCCGCCGCGGAGATTGCCGCGCAGGTCAAGTTCGCCGACGAGTTCGCATTTGCCGACGGTTCGGGTTTCGACGCGATTGTCGTAATGCGCGGTGGCGGAAGTTTTGAGGACCTGTTCGCCTTCAGCGAGGAAATTGTGGCGCGCGCGGTTGCGGGGGCGCGCACGCCGATAATCTCCGCGGTCGGGCACGAAATAGACTTTTCGCTGTCGGACTTCGCGGCCGATTTGAGGGCGGAAACTCCAAGTGCCGCCGCCGAGCTTATATCGTCGTCGTATTTGGATTGCGTAGCGCGCGCGCAAGAGGCCCGCGACAGGGCGGAGGAAATAGTGCGCGCCAGGCTCGACGAGCTGCGCGGGCGCTTGGATTCGCTCGGGGAGTTTTTGCGCCTCAATTCGCCGGAGGGAAAAATACGCTCGGAGAATTTGCGCCTCGACGAAATTGCGTCGCGCTTAGATTCCCTTGCGGTCTCCGGAATTTCCAAGCTAAAGCTTGCGCTCGAGGCTCTGCGCGGGAGGCTTGCGGCGGCGGTTCCCGGCGGCAGGGTCGCCCTCTTGAGGCAGCGGCTTGACG
>CALXMX010000176.1 GCA_944389575.1 uncultured Opitutales bacterium | reverse complement strand
TTTTTTTTTTGAACGTCGGCCGGGGCGGACGCGAGCTTGTCGAGTTCCCTTATCAGCGTGTTTATCGCCCGCGAGCGGCTCTGTTCGACGGCCTTCAGCAGGGCTATTTCAAAATTCGCCTTTTCGGAAAGCCCGTTTTTGAGCGTCGCTTGCGCCGACTGCAAAACGTCTAACATGCGCATGAGCTGTTCCGAATACAGCGTCTTGCCGCCGAAGTCGATTCCGCCGTCCTTGAGCGACTCCACCATTTTCGCGCGGACGTAAATCTGCATGTCGCACAGCGCCCGGTAGAGATCGCAGCCTTCGGAGGCAAGTTCGTCCACGCCCTTGACCACTGCGGCGTAGTCGCCCTTCGCCATGCTCTCCACTAAGGAGGCTATCTGCTTCTGGCTCGCCAGCCCGTAGACTCCCATGACGTCAGATATGTCGATTTTTTTCCCGCAGAAGGAAATCATCTGGTCGAGAATGCTTTGGGCGTCGCGCATGCCGCCGTTTGCCAGGCGGGCTATGGCGCGCAGCGCCTCCGGCGCGGCGTCTATTTCCTCAAGTTTTGCGATGCGTCCGAGGTGTTCGGCTATGAGCGCTTCGTCGATGGGCCGGAACTCGAATCTCTGGCAGCGTGAGGTGATCGTGCCGAGAACCTTGTGCGCTTCGGTCGTCGCGAATATGAACTTGACGTGCTTGGGCGGCTCCTCAAGCGTCTTTAGGAGCGCGTTGAAAGCTTCCGTCGTCAGCGAGTGGACCTCGTCTATTATGTATATTTTATAAGTGCATTGCGCGGGGGCGTACTGGCACTCCTCGCGGAGCTGGCGTATCTCGTCTATGGAGCGGTTTGAGGCGCCGTCTATCTCTATGACGTCCATGCATGAGCCGTCCATGATGGAGCGCGATATTTCGTCGTCGTCCGGGTGGACGCTTGGGCCGCCCTTAGCGTTGAGCGCCTTGGCCAGCAGGCGCGCGACGGTCGTCTTTCCCGTCCCGCGCGGGCCTACAAACAGGTATGCGTGCCCGATTCGCCCGGACTCTATCGAATTTGTCAGCGTCTTGACTATGTGCTGCTGCCCGACCAGTTCGGAAAACTGCTTGGGTCTGTATCTGCGGGCTATTACCTGGTATGATTCGGCCATTGACAGACCACCCTACATATGGAGCCGGCATCTTCAACATTTTTTTTGCCGGGGCGCGTTTCGTCCGCCTTTTACATTTTGTCCGCAGGCGGGCTGAAGGCGGGGATTGCCCGCCGCGCCGCGCCTTGGGAGCGAAATCGCCTCCCGGCGGCTCTTCCGGCCGCGCGATGCGTGGGCAGATGTATTGCCGTGCGCGGGCGTTTTATTATTGAAAGAATGTTGACACGTAAAATTGCGGCGCATATGCAGACTTTCCGCGGGATTTTTTTCGCCCGGGCGTGTCTAATTCAACATGGCAGTGAATATGAGTATTACTAACAAGGGACGCATGTTTTTCGTTGCGGGATTGGGGGCGATAGTCTTGTCGCTTTGCGCGGTGTGGCTTGCCGCCTATACCATTTGCGCCGACAGCCCGGGAATAGCGCACATCGCGGACAAGCACGTGGATTCGCTTTCCAACGGGCTGATGACGTACGCGTCCATAAGCGTGGGATTCATATTGACGGAGTTTGCGCTGCTTCTGACTTTTTCGTCCAGCGCGTTTTTTGCGAACTGGCGACGGAGCGGAAAATTTCTGCTTTGGCAGGCGGTGAATTTGTTGGCGGTGTTCAGCAGCCTGGCGGTTTTGGTGTCGTCGTTTGTGCTCTTGGGGTGGGAGTCTACCCTGCCGTTCGTGATGGGTATTTTGGCGGTCAACGTCGTGTGCATGGTTCTGGTGTTCACGCCGCTTCTCGTGGTCGCCGGAAGGATATTGCGGGAGGGCGAACAGCTCTGATGATTCGGGAGTTTTTTGGAAATTGGGCGAAAATTGCGCTCGTTTTAACGCTCGTTGCGCAGCCGGTTTTTTTCGCGCATGTGGACGCGGCGGAGGACGCGGCAACGTTTCGCCGCATTTATCTCGCCCGGCACGGGCAGAGGCCGGCGAAGGGCGATCCAGCGCTGACCGAACTGGGCAGGGAACAGGCCCGCCTGCTTGGCGAGCGCCTGAAATCGGAGTCTTTCAAGGGCCGCATTTACGCCTCGCCCTATTTGCGCACGGTCGAGACCGCGGTTCAAATCGCGCGCGCCGTGGGCGGAAAGGTGCTTTTGAATCCGCTGATACAGGAGCGCACTCACAAGCCGGGAAAGCCCGACATCGCCGGCCTATCGCAAGGCGAGCTTTCAAAAATTTTTCCAGGATTCATATCAGAGCGGCCCGAGCTGCCCTATCCGTGGGTTTATGACGACAACGCCGGCGAAATGCTCCTAAAGCGCGTGGAGCGCGCAATAGACGAGGCCCTCGCAAAAGGTGGGGATTTCATTTTGGTCGGCCACAAGGCCACCGTGCTTGCGGGGCTGAAAATATTGGGCGCGCGCGCCGGAGTCGAGCTTGACGCCAAAGTTTGGAACTGCACATTGGCCTATTTTATCGCCGACGCGGACGGAAACGTAAAGTTTGTTGGATTCGGCACGGGATTTATCCCCCCGCCAATGATAACCGACAACACAAAAGCCCCGTTGCTGGAAAATTGAAGCGGCGCCAAACGGCTGTGCGCGTTTTTTTCCGGACTATTTTTTCAGGCTTTTGGATATGTATTCCGGCGCGCCTGCCGTGTTCGGCTTCATGGTTTGCCCGCCGTTTTTCCAGCCTGTCGGGAGGGGCTTCCTTGAAGCGTTCAAAATGCCGCTGCGCGCCCGGCATTCGCGGTTCCTTTGTTTCGGCTTTATTTCGGCTTTGTTTCGGGTGGCGGAGCGGAAAGTTGATTGCGGCTTCGCGTTGGGCGATTTTTTTTGTTTCTCTATCCGAAAGAGAAAGAGCCTGAGATAGGCTACTAGCTTCGCTTTTTGCGGAAGCTTTTTCGCGGGTGCGGATTTGCGGTCAAAACAAAAAGCGCGCCCGAAAAATGAGGCGCGCTCGCGTAAAATTTTTTCGAAATGCGTTAGAAATTGAGGCGGGCCTCTTTGACTTTTGAGGCCTCCTTGCCGATTCTGTCGCGCAGATAGTAGAGGCGCGCGCGCATCGGGACGGACTCGCGGTCAACTTCGATTTTTGCGATGTTGGGCGAATTTACGGGGAACACGCGCTCGACGCCCTCGCCGTAGGATATGCGGCGCACCGTGAATGTCTCATGAATGCCGCTGCCTTTGCGGGCTATCACTATTCCCGCGAAAATCTGAATGCGCTCCTTGTCGCCCTCGCGGACTTTCGTGTGTACGCGAACGCCGTCGCCCACCTTGAATTTTGCGACGTCGTCCTTGATTTGTGACTTGGTTATCTCTTTCAATAAGGCCTGGTTCATGATCTTTTCCTTCCGATTAAATGTTTTTGTTTATGATGTCGCCCCTTCTTGCGAGCGTTTTTTTCTCCTGCTGTTCAAGCCTCCACGCCCTAATGCGC
>CALXMX010000175.1 GCA_944389575.1 uncultured Opitutales bacterium | reverse complement strand
CAGCCCTGCGGCGCTTTCCGCAGGACGGCCGCGCGCCGGAATTTTCCGGCACCCAACCCAAAGACGCACGCCCCCAGCGGCGCGCACTTTCTCCCGCCTTGCGCGCATCGTTTCAACTCTCCATTTAAAAACCGCGTCTTCCCATATTTAGGGGGTCTTTCAGCCCTGCGGCGCTTTCCGCAGGACGGCCGCGCGCCGGAATTTTCCGGCACCCAACCCAAAGACGCACGCCCCCAGCGGCGCGCACTTTCTCCCGCCTTGTGAGCATCGTTTCAAGTCTCCATTTGAAAACCGCGTCTTCCCTGCCTTCCTTGTTTAGACGCCTTTTCGCCCTGTTCGCACATTTCAGCCGCCTTTCCAACCCGGACTTTAGACGCCAAAAATCCCGATAATCCGCACCGGCCGCAGACGCGAAAATCGGAATCGTCCAATCCGGCGCCAATGCAATCTTGAGCGGCGCAAAGCGGATAAAATCCGAAAGGACTCCAGTCGCTCTCCTGCCGCCGCCAAACGGCTGGAAGCCCGCGCGCAGCCTCTCGGAGGGTCGAACGCAAACGGCGACGCTCCCAAATCCAGCAACCGCGCCCGAAGCCTCCGATACCGATGCGCCACATGCGCCCGACATACCCTTCCGACGCCCTCCGAACGGTTCCGAAAGGCGCTCAGACAGCCGCCTCCCCCGCGCGCCTAACCGCAGCGGAGCGGGAAGCCGCGCCCTTGCCCTTCTTTGAGGAAGGTTTTTTCTGCGGCTTGCCCCCGGAGGCCGCCGCCGCTTCGGAAGCCGCCTGCCGCTTTCGAAGGGCGTCCTCCACAACTTTTGAATACTCCTTTATTGCCGCCTTCGCCGCCCTGCTCTCCGCGGCCTTTTTGGAGGAAGCCGAAACAGTCGCATACGGCTTTCCGCCTATGAGGAGCTCTATCTCAAAAACCTTTTGGTGGGCCGGCCCGCTCTGCGAAACGACTCTGTATTCAATAGTGTCCCCCAAATGAACCGCAAGCTCCTGAAGCGCGCCCTTCGGATTGTGCGACTGCACCAGCGACGGCAAATCGTCAAATCTGCGCTTGTACCACGACAGCAAAACCTCGCGCGTCTTCTCAAACCCCGCGTCGAGATAAATCGCCCCGACCACCGCCTCAAACAAGTCTTCCGCCACCGACGGCATTTCGCGCAGAATCTCCGACCCGTGGGCGACAACTAAATATTTGGGCAAATCCAACGCGCGCGAAAGCTCCGCCAAAAACGTCCCCTGCGTGAGCGCGATGCGGACTTTCGTCAAGTCGCCCTCGTCCATGGCGTCGAATTTCTTATATACGGCCTCGGTAATCACGCACTGCAACACCGCGTCGCCCAAAAATTCCAAACGCTGATTCGACCGAACCTTCCCCTTGGACACCCCGACATATCCGGGATGCACCAGCGACTCCTTCAGCAAGTCGAGATTCTTGAACTTGTATCCCAGGCGCTTTTGAAGGCGGCCGCAGCGCAGCTTTTCGGAGAACGCGCTCGAGGCGTCGCGCGCGATTTTCTCCCTGCGCATCGCCTTTGCCCGCTTCGCCACCTCGGGCTTGAACATTCTTTTCAATATGTATTTTCTAAGCTCCATCTGCATCAGCCGCGGATTAGCGAAAAACGCTTCTCCACCTCCTTGGCGAGCCTCTCGTACGCGAACGCCCCCTCGTTCCAGCGGGCGTATTCAAAAATGGTCTTGCCGAAACTCGGCGCTTCGGCCAAGCGGACGGTGCGCGGAATGAGCGTCTTGAACACGAGGTCGGGAAGGTAGTTTTGAACCTCCTTCAAAACCTGTTTTGACAAGTTCGTGCGCGAGTCGTACATGGTCATCAGCACGCCGCCGATTTTGAGTTCGTCGCTGACATGCGCCTGGCGGAGCTGCTCGACAACGCCCATAATCTGCCCCAATCCCTCCATGGCCATATACTCGCACTGGAGCGCTATTATGAGGTAATCCGACGCCGCAAGCGCATTCATCGAAAGCAATCCCAGCGACGGAGGGGCGTCTATCACAATCGCGTCAAACCTCCCCGACTCTTTGAGCGGGGCGAGGCACTCGCGCAGGCGTATAAGGTAATTGTCGCGCCCCGAAAGCTCCACTTCAACAGCCGAAAGGTCCGTCTCGGAGGGAATGAGCCAAAGGTTGTTGCGCCCCGTCTCTATGAGCTTGTCCTCCGCCAGAGCCTCTCCGTGGAGGACTTCGTACATGCTTCCGCCGCGCCTCTTTTCGTATCCCAGCGAGCTTGTCGCGCTGGCCTGCTGGTCCATGTCCACAAGAATCGTGCGGAATTTTCTCTTTGCAAGCCCGGCGGCGAGATTTACCGCCGTCGTCGTCTTTCCCACTCCGCCCTTCTGGTTGGCTATTGCGAAAACTTTTGCTGACATATGATGCGACCCAATCAAAAATTTTTTCTATTGGAACATAAAAAAAACGCTTTGCCAATCTTTTTGCGCTTGCAAGGGCGATTGTTTTGTTTTGGACTCGCTTTCCGATTTTTTTTGCGATTCGCCCATTTCGGGCGCGGCTTCATTTTCAACCCACACGCTCCCATCGTTCAATGGATAGGACTGCGGTTTCCGGTACCGCCAATCAGGGTTCGACTCCCTGTGGGAGTGCGTTTGGCATACGGGCGCAATTCGCCTAAAAACCGCCGCGTTTTTTCTTTCCCAAATGCGGATAAATTAAAGGCGAACGATAAGGGGGAACGAAATAATTTCCCGAAGAACCGCGCGAAAAACTAAAAAATTAGCCTCCTCGCCAAGCGCGCGCCTAAAAAAATTCCCAAATTCCAACGACCTCAAACCGGGCGGCGCCGATTATATTTACGCCGATATACGCCGCCCGGCCGCCTGCGCGCAGTTTCTCCGCAAGAAAATGCAAATGAAAAATTCGCGCCCGAACGCAGATGCATGACGCACTATGGCTGCGACTCGGCGCGCAAATTTAAAAAATTCGGGCGCTCCGCTTTCAACTCGCCCGCCGCAACCCCAACGGCACGCCGGCAAGAAAACGCAAAAAAAAATTTTTACCGCGAGGCAAAGACGCACAAAAGATCAAAGGTTCGCGCGCTCGCAAAAAAATATTTTGAAGCTCTTGCGCCGGTAAAAAGCAAAAAAGGCGCGCGCCTTTTTTTCGCCCAAATCGACGAACGCGCGCGCCCCCTTCGCTTAGAAAATTAGAAAAACGACTTCTAAAAAATCCGCCGCCTTACCTGCGCACTATTTCGACAGCCTCCCCATGAGGGAATCGATTTCCGCAAGCTTGGCGAGCAAGTCCTCCAGCTGTCTGCGCGCGCCCTCGACGACCTTTTCCGGCGCCTTTGAAACAAAGTCGCCGTTCGACAGGCGCGCCTTTGTCGATTTGACCGCGGACTCAAGCTTGTCGCGCTCCTTTTGCAGGCGCAATAGCTCCGCCCCCGCGTCAACGCCGCTCGACAAATCTATGAACAGCGACCCCAGCGAAGTTATAGACACCGGAGCGTCCAACCCGGACTCGGAAATGGAAAATCCACTCGCGCCGACAAGTTTTTTGAGCTTTTCGACATTCGCCCTCAATAGCTCCGCCTTGCCCGCGTCCGCCGGCTGGAGGCAAAATTGCGCGTCGCGCCGGCTACCCATGTCGAACTGCGCTTTCAAGGCGCGCGCCTTTGTGGCAAAGTCTTTCAAAAGCTCGACGTCGGCTGCGGCCGACTCGTCCACATACAATCCCGCCGCATCAAACGCTTCCGCAAATTCCGGAGAGACATTTTGTATGAAGCAGCCTTCCCCGCCGTAGCCCATGGCGTGCCAAAGCTCCTCCGTTATAAACGGCACGAACGGATGCGCGAGAAGAAGAATCTGGCGCAAGCAGATATCCTGAACCGCCAAAACCGTCTCACGCGCGGAGGCGTCCTCCATGCGCGCCTTCGACACCTCTAAATACCAGCCGCAAAAGTCGTTCCAGAAGAACGAATACAGGCGCTGCGTTATGGAGTTAAACTGGTAGGATTCGTAATCCCTACCGATGTGTTCGGCACACTTTAGCAGGCTTGAAAGTATGCCGTGGTCGTCCGCGTCCAGCTTGGAGGTGTCGAGCCTTGCGAGTATTTTTTCGAGGCTCGAATTGTCCGCGCCTCCCCCCGCCATGCGGCGGAAGCGGCAGGCGTTCCAAAGCTTGTTGCAAAAGTTGCGCCCCAATTCGACGCGCTCCTCGCTGAAAAGTATGTCCTGCCCCTGCGGGGCGCAACTCATCACCCCGAAGCGCAGGCCGTCCGCCCCGTACTTGGCTATAATCTCCAGAGGATCCGGGGAATTTCCCAGACTCTTGGACATCTTCCTACCCTGCATGTCGCGGATAATCCCCGTAAAATAGACGTTCTTAAACGGAATGCGCGCGCTCATCTGCCCCGGCATGAACTCCAGCCCAGCCATGATCATTCTGGCGACCCAAAAGAATATGATGTCCGGCCCGGTCACCAAGTCCGAAGTCGGATAGAAGAAGTCCGTTCCCAGCTCCTTCTGCCTGTCCGCGTCCGGCCAGCCCATCGTCGCAAACGGCCAAATCCATGAGCTCGCCCACGTGTCGAGGCTGTCCTCGTCCTGATTCCAGTTCTCCGCGTCCGGCGGCGGCTCGACCCCGACATAAACCTCCTCCGGATTGTTTATGTCCGGATTCTCAACGCCCTTGCGGTACCATACCGGAATGCGATGCCCCCACCATATCTGGCGGCTGATACACCAATCGCGTATGTTGTCCAGCCAGTGGGCGTAAACCTTCTCCCAGCGGGCCGGCCAAAATTTTATCGCGCCGCTCTCGACGGCAGCCTTCGCCTCCGAAACTTTCGGATAGCGCATGAACCACTGGTCCGAAAGCCGCGGCTCAATCGGGACGTCGCCGCGCTCCGAGTAGCCGACATTGTTCTCGTAGTCCTCAACGGCGACAAGCAGCCCCATTTCGTCCAGCTTCTTGACGGCAAGCTCGCGCGCCGCATAACGGTCCAAACCGCAAAATTCCTCGCCGGCAAGCTCGTTCATCGTGGCGTCCGGATTCATCACGTCCACGACCGGAAGATTGTGCCGGCATCCTATCTCAAAGTCCGCCGCATCGTGGGCGGGCGTAATCTTGAGCACGCCCGTGCCGAACTTCATGTCCACGTACTTGTCGGCGATTATCGGAATTTCGGCGCGCGGGAAAGGCCTGACGGCAAACTTGCCGACAAATTCCGCATACCTGGCATCGTCGGGATTCACCGCCACGGCGGTGTCGCCCATAATGGTTTCCGGACGCGTCGTGGAAATCTCCAGAAAGCGGCCGGGTTCGCCGGCAATCTCGTACCTCATCTTGTAGAGCTTGCTCTTCATGGGCTTCATGATGACCTCTTCGTCCGAAAGAGCCGTCAAATTCACCGGGCACCAATTCACCATTCTCTTGCCGCGGTAGATGTAGCCCGCCTTGAAAAGCTTTACAAACGCGGCGAGCACCGCCTTTGAGTAATCGTCGTCGAGCGTGTAGACGAGGCGGTCCCAATCGCACGACGCCCCGAGCTTCTTGAGCTGCTCTATGATGATTCCGCCGTGCTTGTCGCGCCATTTCTTGGCTATCTGAATAAACTTTTCGCGCCCCAGCGCGCGCGCCGAAAGCCCCTGCTTGCGCAATTCCGCCTCCACCTTAGTCTGCGTGGCGACGCCCGCATGGTCCGTCCCCGGAATCCAAACCGCACACTTGCCCGACTGCCGCGCGCGCCGTATGAGGATATCCTGAATCGTGTTGTTCAAAACGTGGCCCATCGTCAGCACGCCCGTGACGTTCGGCGGGGGGATTACTATCGAATAGGCCTGTTTCGACCTGTCTATAACGCCCTTAAAACAGCCGCTCTCAACCCACTTCGCATACCACTTATCCTCCACTTCGGAGGGATTGTAAGCCTTTGAAATCTCGCTCATTTTTCAAAAATTTTTAACTTTTAGACATTTTTCAAATTCGCGCCGTTGTCAATTATAAAACGCTCCGACCGGATCGCGCAAGACCCCGCGCGGAGCCGCCGAACGCCCGAAGGGACGCGCCCGAAATGTCTTGCATTATTGCGCCCTTCCATTCGCACGCCCCGCCATTAGCGCGCCTTATTTATCAGCGCGCCCCATTGTTAGCACACCCTTACTTTTGCGCCTACGAAATTTTCGAGCATCTTAAGCCTTTTGCATCTGCGATACCTTTGCCTCCAAAATTTTCGCGCTCCAATCGCGCTCCAATCGCGCCGACATTACACCCGCATTCGGCTTGCATTTCGACTTGCATTTCGGCTCGCATTTCGGCAAGGCCGCGCACTCCCCTCGCGCTTCCCTGCGGATTGCGCCCCCGTAAAAATGAAAAAGCCGCGCGCATAAAGCGCGCATAAAGGGGCCGCTTCTCGGCTCCCCCCCGCGCGCCAATACTTTTTCGCAAAAGGCGGTGCGCGTAAGTGCCGTTGCGCGCAGCACAGCGCCAATTAAACCTGCCACTCTCAAAAACCTAAAGCAATCCTGCCGGTCTTAAAAATCTAAAGAAAACCGGCAAAATAAAAAGGGACGCTAAAAAAGCGTCCCTCCCGTTTCCGCGCTTGAGCCGCGAAAAAACGCGGCGCCGGCAGAATTAATCTATATCCAGCGCGCTGCGCAGAATGTTCGTCGCGCCGCCGCGTATGGCCTCGGCAATGTTGTGCGTGCGCTTGGCCGAACCGTAGCGCTTCAAGACGCCCTTTTGATTGTCGTCGAGAAGGGAAGTGTACCACTGGACGTGGGCGTCGTTAAAGGCGATATGGCCGCCCTGATCCTGGAACACGCCGATGTCGATGTCCCAAGTGCCGTCCATCTTCAAACCGCGCGTCCAGAGCAGCGGAGTTCCAGAGGGAGCGTTTTTAAGCGCCCTGTTGGCGACCTCCCAGCTTACGGGGAAAGTCTTAAAGTCTCCGTATTCCTCCGTCACGGAAACCGGTATTGAGGCGCCCATGGCGACCTTTTCCTGAACCCTCGGGTCAAAGTCCAAGAGCCATATCCTCGGATCGTCGAGTTCGGCCTTCTTGGAGAGAATGCCGGCCCATTCGTAAATGTCGCGCGCGGCAATCATGTTGTCCGAAGTAATCCATGCCTGCGCAATATTCTTTGCGTTGTTCATGGACTTCACTTGGCTGCCGGCCCCCATAGCCCTGCTGAGCGCGGGGTAAATGAGGCTGGCGAGAACGCCGATGATGGCTATAACGATCAACAATTCGACTAGCGTAAACGCTCTTGATACTTTTTTATTATTCATAATTTTTATTTTTTTAAATCCATTGTTAGTGCGCAAGGAAAGTAGCGCGGAGTTAAATGGAGGTCTTTAAGTTCATAATCGCATTTTTCCGCGCAAGTTCAAGCATTTTTTATCAAACTAAAAACAATGCCCCGAGCCCCAAGAATATAAAGAATCCGCCCGTGTCCGTCACGCCCGTCAAAAACACGTTGGAGCCCGACGCCGGATCCAAACTCAACCGCTTCATTGCAAACGGGATAAAACTTCCCATAAACCCTCCAAGCGACATGTTCGCAAGCATCGCAAACCACACCACTAAGGCAAAATCCACGCGCCTCGTCGTCGCCCACGCCACGAGCGCGCCCGCGGCCCCTATCAGCATTCCGTTCAGCAACCCCTTCAAGCTCTCGCGCCCGCAAATCCTCCACATGTCGAAAATCCCGACCTCGCCCAAAGCTATGCTCCTGACCGACACCGCAAGAGTCTGCGCCCCCGTATTCCCCCCCAAGCCGGCGACAATGGGCATGAAAACCGCCAAAAGCGGCAGCACGGCTATGTCGGAATCGAACATACCAACCACGGCGGAAGCAACAAACGCCGTAAACATATTCACAAAAAGCCACGGCGTACGCTGGCGAATGCTGGCCATTACAGGGTCGAAAAGAGCCTCGTCCGCGCCGGCGCCCGCGAGCTTTTGGATATCCTCCGTGCCCTCTTCGCGCAGTATGTCGATTACGTCGTCGTGGGTCACTATCCCAAGAAGCTCGCCGTTGGAATCGACAACCGGCAGCGTGTGGAAATTCGTGTCAGCCATTATGTGCGCGACAACCTCCTTGTCCATATTCGGCGCAAGAAGCCCTATCATGTTCGTGCACATTATGTCCCGCACGAGCGCGCCCTTCGGCGCGAGCAAAATGGAGCGCATGGAAAGCACCCCCTCCAACTCGCCCTCATTGCTTACCACGTACAGGTAGTAGATATTTTCAAATTCGTCGCGCATCTTCCGGATCTGCGCTATCGCCTCCTCGACGCTGATGTCGCGCGGGAGGGTGGCCACGTGCGGATTCATTATCGCACCGGCCGTATCCTCCGGATATTCGAGCAGTTCGCGCACGTCGGAGGCCCCCTCCGGATCCATGCCTCCCAAAAGCCTGTCCCTGTCCTCTTTTTCCAGCTCCCTAACGATGTCGGCGGCGTCGTCGGGCTCCATTTCGTTGAGGACCGAAACCGCGCGGTGCTCGCGCATCTCCGAAACGAGCTCGGCCGAAACGTCCGGATCCATTTCGGACACGATGGCCGAAACCTCCTCCGAATTGAACCGCCTGAGTATGTCGCGCTGGGTGTCGACGTCCAGCCTCTCAAGGAACACCGACAGAACGTGGTGGCTGGTTTCCGACAGCTTCTTGTTGTCGATTTTGTCAAGCTCGCCGGCTTCCGCCAGCACTACGAGTTCGTAGAGCGAATATCCGCGCTCGGGCTTTGATTCCAAGATGTCGTCGTCGTTCGGCATGACAATTTTTTTTTATCTTCCGAATTTTTGGCGCCGTATTCAAGTTTTTTCAAGGTTACCGCCTAAACATTTTGCCTCCGCTTTGCCCCGCAAAACCGCGTTTTTGCGCCTGCGCCGCCGACGCGGTAAAAAACGGGGCAGCCCTGAGCAAAAAATGCGAAAAACGCGCCGGTTTGCAGCCGCCATTATATTTAACAGCCAGAAGCTTTTTTTAAACGCCAAATCTTCAAGGACGAATACCGAATAATTTCCTCAGACGGAAAATCCGCCTCCTCCCCCACGACGAAACAACCTGTCGATTTGAAACGGCAGTTCCTGCCCGCGCCCCGAACATTGCCAACAACGCAAAGTCCGCGCCGAAACAATTTGATTCGTCCCCGCGAACCGGCGGCATGGCGGGCAATTCTCTTTCCCCCGCGCCGCCGAAAACCGCCGAACAAACTGCCTTTTATGCGTCGGAGCCAAACGTTTTCTGCCGCGCGAAAACGCGCCTAAGGCACGCGCCGCGCGGGAATTATTTATGCTCCGACGCCTCCGCACAGCCGCGCATCTTACGCCAATCGAGCCGATTTTACGCAAATCAGATTCGCGGGGCGGCTACTCCCCGCAGTCTCCTGCTGAGACGCCGTCCCCTGCGGAGACGCCGCCCTCTGCCGAACCGCCGCTTCCGGCGCGGCGCTCCATGCGCTTGAGTTTTTTCTTTAGCCTCTTGGAAATTAGCCTGGCCCGCGGAAGCGCGGAGCCTATTTCAAGCGCAAGGGCGTCCAAGCCGCGAAACGGATTCGACTTCTTCCACTCCTCGGCGTTCTTGCGTCGGCTTATCCCTGCGGCGGCCTCCAATCCGACGGATGCGGAGGCGGACAGCGCAAAAAGCTCGTCGGGCGAAAACGCAAACGCCCCGAAGCTGCGCGCAGTCAGGCTCAGCATGCCGTCCCGCGTGGACACCGCAATTTCGCCGGGATTCTTCGACACCGCGCAAAGGCTCTCAATCAGCTCGTCGGCAGTCATGTCCGACGGGGTGAAAACTTCGGAAAACGTCGGGCATTCCGACGGGCGCTCTATCGAGATGTCGTCGCCGCGCCCGTCGTAGACTATCGTAAGCCGCGCCCCGAAAAAATCGTGAATCGGCGCGAGCTTACCGCACAGCTCCGCGCGGGCCGCCTGCCAGCCCCCGGACTCCAGAACGCCCCTCAACTGCGAATGGGAATGAATCGCGTTCCAGCCGTCCACAAGCAGATGTTTAAACGACACCATTTGCGGCCATGTTTTATTTTGGAAGATTTTTTTCAAGTCCAATTTTCCGGCGCCCGAAGCGCGGCTTTGCAAGAAAACATTGCGAAAAATAATGGGGCATTAATTAAACCGACTGCGGCGAATTGAGGGAGAGGGAAAAGAGGAAGGGAATGACTTGATTAAAAAAATCTTTCCGCCTTAGCTCCAAAATAAAGCGAGCTTTGAAATCGAGGTTCGGAAGCGGTTTTTCGGGCATGGAAAATTTGGCCGCACAACCGCGCATTGCGCGGCGGAATGCTTGGAAAAATTTCCCGCGCGAAGACACAAAAATGGCCCGCCCCTTCCGCAAACCATTGCAGATCCCATTGCAAATCCACTGTAAATCTAAGGCGAACGCTTCCATAACCTTTTGCCAAAAACCGCCATGTACAGACGCGTTTTGCAAACTCCGTTTCATTCCTTGCAAAATAAAACTTAGCGGCGCGCCGTTAGTTCTCCCGGAGCGGAAACGAGCTAAAATACTCCGAAAATCCGCGCATCACCCACACATGCGCAAAGCGCTTTTTCAATGCGCCCCGCCGCCTCGCCACCCCACCGACGCGCCGCCCCGCCGCCTCGCAAAGGGCGCATTCAACGGGTACGCAATTCCCGCCCTCGCGGCCGCCTCCTCCCAAGCGCGGTTTGTCCGCACCCAAAAAACGGGCGTTCAAAAACAGGCTTCAGGTAAGGCCTAAAGAAAGTCAATATTTGGACCCACGCTTGCGGAACAACGCCGACGCGCGCAAAGTGCAAAAAACCGGACAAATTCCGAAAATTTCAGGCGTTTTTTTGTGGAACACTTCCCGTTCAATATCGTATAAAGCGTGCCGAATGAGAGAAATTTCCACAGATCCTGCGTTCGTTGCGCTAGTACTCCTCTTTGCGGCGTGCATCGCAATAAGCGCGTTCAACAGGCGCGCGATTCCGCTCGCGTGGCTGAGCCTCGTCGGCAGGTGGGCGCGCTGCGGACTCTTTTGCGTCGCCGCGGCGCTCGTACTTGCGAACTTCCTGCCCGAACACCCCTTCCCGCTCTTGCTGACATGCGGGCTGGCCATTTTCTTCCTGCTTGAAACTCTGCTGTACTGGATGCGAATCTCCGTCTTTAACGGCGACGAATACTCCGAATGCCGGCGCTTTCGTGAATGCGAAAACGCGTGGCGCCCCGAACCGGAACTCATAAAGCTCAAAGGCGAAATACAAGCGCGGGGATTCAAAAGGGTCGGATCCGCGAAGTGCTCCTACGACGGCGAAGATTTAGTCCTGGCGACGCTGTTCAAATCCGACTCTCCCGGAGTGCTTCTGACCGTCGCATTCGTGCCGTACGGCGACATATGGCGCTGTTGCTGCTCCGCCGAAAGCGCCGCGCAGGACGGTTCCGTCGTCTATACCGAGGCCTCTCAAATGCCCTTCGGCCTCGAATATCCGAAAAACTATTCCGCGCGCCGCCTGCCGTTGGTATCGTCCCCGTTGAAGCTTCTGGACGCCCACGCCGAAAGGCTCGCCCAATTCGGCGCGATTGTTCCGCCCGAAGTCTCCACTGCGACGGAATTTCTAAACGCCCACAACCTGGAAATAGAGAGATACAACAGGCTCGCCGGCCTGATAAACCCGCCGTCCGACGCGGAATTTGACGGCTATTTAAACGCAAACGGAAAATTCCGCGTCTGGCTGGACATGATAAAAATCAACTTTTTCCCGTTTCTCGTCCGCTGACGCCGCCCGCGCGCTCCCCGGATTCGGATTTCCCCCCGCCGGATTCCGCGCCGCCCGATTTTTCTACGCCGGATTTCTCTCCGGCGCCGGCGGTTTCCCCTTCGGCGGATTCCCCTCCGTCCGCCTCGTCCGCCCTCCTCTTTGGAAAACAGATTTTCTCAACCGCGGATTCAAAGTCGTCAATACCCTTGAGTATCTCTATCTCAAGGCGCAGATAGTACAGCGGAAGGGCGGCCGGGTACGAAGGGTCTATCCTAACCGCGTCCTTCTCCGTGACGACCACAAACTCCGCGCCGTGGCGCTGGGCCGACCAGAAAAACGCGTTCAACTCGTGAATGTCGAAGCGGTGGTGGTCGAGAAACCTCTTTTTTAGGACGATATCCGCCCCGCCCCGCGACAAAAACCGCTCAAAGCTCTCCGGAACGGCTATCGCGGAAAAGCAGGCGACTTTCGCGCCGTCAAGCTTGGCGAGTTCCTCGCGCTCTCCAGTGGAAAAATTCACAAGGCACTCCGGCTTGTGCGCGCACTCTATTATTTCCGCCGTGGGATTGTGCGTGCGTATCAGGCGCTCCAGCTCCGGATCCTCCCCCCCGTCCGACTTAGTCAGAAATATGTACGAGGCCCTCTTGAGGTGCGCTATGGGTTCGCGCAATATTCCGCGCGGCAGCAGGCGCGAATTGCCGAACGGATTTGTCTTGTCCACTAACAGAAGCTGAAGCTGCCCCTTCAGGGGAAGGTATTGAAAGCCGTCGTCAAGTATCAGCGTGTCGACGCCGAACTCGGTGAGGGCGTAGTGGCCGGCCCTCACCCTGTTCTTGTCGACCAAAACGATTACGCCGGGAAGATTCTTGGCCAGCATGTACGGCTCGTCGCCGGCATGTTCGGAGTCGAGAAGTATGTTTTTGCCGTCGGATACAACGCGCGGCTTGGGAGATTCGCCGTGGGTTATCCAGCGCAAGAATTTTCCGAAGGCCGAATCCGACTTGCTCTTGTAGCCCCGGCTCAATATCGCCACTTTTCTGCCGCGCTCGGAAAGCGAGCGGGCAAACTTTTCGACAATCGGCGTTTTTCCCGTTCCGCCCACGGTCAGGTTCCCGACCACAACCACGAGGCAGCCGAGGGGGGCGTCGCGCATTATGCGCTTGTTGTACAGCCAGTAGCGAATCCGCGCAACCGCCTCAAAAACGTAGGATAGAGCGCACAAAAAGGCGGCGTATACCGACACCCAAAACCCTTCGCGCCTGTCGTAAATCACGTCCGCAGTAAGGTGGACAATGCTTTCGCCAAGCTTGCCAATCCTATATTTTACTGACTCAAAAAAATTCACCCTAATTATTTTTTAAACGCTCTTTTATAGCAGGGGACAAAAAAAATTCCACACTTTTATTATTTGGATTTTCCCAAAAATATTCCCGCAAACTTTGCAAGCCGCCCCCGCGCGGACGGCGCACTGCGCCCGCAGACAAGAGCCGCCCCCGCCGTTTTCCCATTGTTTTCCAATTATTTTCCCGCCGTTTTGCCGCCTACCGAAGTTCGCAAAATTTTTACGAGTTTTGCCGCCCGCGCTCGCGAAAGTGGAGATTGCGAGATGCGGCCTTGGAAAGTCTGGCGGAATCGGAAAAATTCCTCCCCATTTTTCCCTCTCCGTTTTTCGGCAATCTTTATTCCAAGCTTTAAAAAAATATTGCGGCTCCATTCCCGCCATATTGCACAATACGGCTTTAGAAAAACATAGCGGGATTGGAAAAATCCCCCTCAAAATTTCTCCCTCCACAATTTTTCGGCAATCTTTGGCCGACAGGCGGCGGTTGCGCTGCAGTCCACTTACTGCCCCGCAGCCGCGCCGCGCGAAAACCGCCCGACAAATTTTCAGCGCCATGAAAAAACGTTCCAAACCCGCTTTGCCCCAAAAAACCTTCGGAAGGCGTTTTCAAACGAGCCCAAAAACCGAAACCGGAAACTCGCCGCAATCCCATTTAACATTAACAGGTCAGGAATTTTTCATTACTTCCCGAAAAGCTCCCGCTTGAACCCGCAATTAAGGCCTCTAAGGCGCCGCCGAAAGCAAAAAAAACGAAAGGCTAAAAACTTCCGCCCGCGCCCGCAAAAGAAAGGCGCGGACGAACGGCAAAGGCTACTCTATCGAGTTCAACAGGGCGTCGTCGGCTTCGTTGTCCATAAAGCGGTCGCCGCTCTCGGAAGCCGGATTAGAAAGCGGCTCGACCAACGTGCTGCGCATGACTTCCGCCGCCGCCGCGTCCGCCGCGTCCGACATTTCGGCCTCCTGCTTGGCGCGCTTTTTGTTTTCGGCAGTCAATTTTTCGCTGTCTTTGCGCGCCTTTTCAAGGGCTATCTCCCTTTCGAGCTCGTCGGCTTCGCGCAGCAGCTTGTTTCGCTGCGCCCGCAGATTCCTCGAAAGCGCTATGCTACTTTCGCGCCGCATTATGGCCTCGTAAGACGTCAGCGCCTTTTCGGCCGTGTCTATGGCCTTGGCTTCGTAAAGCTCGTTGACTATCGGCTCCACCAAATTTGTGAACGGATCCACGCGCATGGACTGCCAGGAGCCGCGGCACAATTCGCAAAAGCGCGGCAACACCGCCTCCGGATTGTCGGGATTATCCGCCATTATAACCCTCAGCTCATCCATGTAAACCTGCATTCCGTATTCGTAGTCCGCGCGGAGGGCCGGGCGGAGGTTGTTCCAAAAAAACGCGTCCGACTCCTGCTTTTTGAGAGCCAGTTCCAAGTTTTCCCGCCGCTCCACAAGCACGTCTATGTATTTGAGCGGATAGGGCTTGAACGCGTTTATCTTCGCGCGCCATATCCCGTCGATTTCATCGACGGAGGCCCCGCGCCTCGCCCGTATGGCAATCAGCGCGTTGTAGGCCGAAGTGTTGAGCGGATCGGACGCCACGGCGCGCTTTGCGCACATCTCCGAAAGATTCAAATCGCCCTCGTCGTAGGCCATTTTGGATATGTGGGTCAGCACCCTGCTCTCCGCCCCGACCCCGTTTATGAAGCCGCGCCTGTTAAGGCGCTCGATGTCCGAATTGGTGAGAAGCGCCCACGTCTGCGGATTGTAGGCCTTGCCGCTTGCCACGCGCGCCGGAGGTATTTTGCCGAAAACCGACTTCCACACGCCGGGCTTCCACATGTACACGACCCACAAGTCGCTCTTCTTAGAGCCGCCCATATAGCAGATAGCGGGAATCAGATTGGCCTGCGCGAAGCGAAAACCGTAGTAGGACTTGTCCTCCGGCAGACCGCCGTACTTCATTATGTTCGCCGGCGTGTACGCAATCTCGCTATCCCACGGCAGGGTGGCGTTCTTCTTTATGCGCGCGCGATCCGTGCGTATGAGGGTTTGAAAGCGCTCCACATATGTCGAGCGAACGCCGTCCATCTTGAGCGAGCGAAGCTCGTCAAGCGGGCCGAACATACCGGCAATCCAAACGAGCTCGCAAACGGCGAGCTTGTTCAAGTCGAACGGCGACGACGCCGCGGCCGCATATATCAAAACCTCCTGCGGGGAGTCCATTATCGACGGGGTGTCCGGAAGGCCGAAGTTCGTGCATTCGGCGGGCGGTATGGCATCGTAAACCAGCGAGACTGCGAGAGCCAGCCCCAGGTGCCGCTCAAACTCCTTCGGGCAGTTGTAGGCCAATTCCTCAAGAATTATTCCGGCCTTGTCGAGGTAGTCCTCCGGAAGCACGCTCTCATAGAAATCGAAAAACGAAGTCAGATTCGACAGAATCAGCGTCTTGAATTTCATCGGAAGATTGGGCGAGTAATTCAGGAAGAACTCCGCCGCGTAGTGCATGTAAAGCCACGAAGTGGCCTCCTCAATCTTTCCGTTTTTGACGGCGTCGAACGCCTTGACTTTTGAGAGCTTTGAAATCTCCCTCCACGCGTCCGGAGAATCCGAGAGTTTTTTAAGCGCGGACTCCTCCAACGGACACTTTACCGCAAACTCCGCCGCTCGAAGCGGAGCATACGCCAAGCCCAATGCGGCCGCCGCGCAAATTAAAACTCTCAAAAATCCCTTCATTTTATTTAACATAATTCCCCCGTGCCGCTTTGTCAAGTTCGCCGTTCGACCTATTGGTCAATCCGCGCCTTAGCCAATCGACCCGCCGGCCAAGCCGTGCGTTCCCGCAATTTGTCGACATCGGAAAATTTTAGGCAAAAAAAAGCGTCGGCCGCACAAACCGCCGCCAAACAAGCCGCCACCGGCAGCCGCTGCAAAAAAGCGAAAGGAGACCCTCGCCGGCAATCCCCTTTCGATTTGAAACCGGCTATCTCCCGGCGCCTTTTTGCCGCCGCACTTTCCAGGCGCGCCTTGAGGGAGCGGGATAATGGGCGCGGGAGGTGAAGATCGCGGGGCGAAGGCGCGCGGGATAAAGGCGCGGCCTTCCGTGCGAGACTTGGGGGTCGCGAGGCAAGGCGCGAGGTGCGAGGCGAGACGCGCGGCCTTTAGGCGCCGCGCCGTCAGAGCCCCACGAACTTCGGAATCGCCAGCGATATTTCCGGAATGTACGTAATAAACATCAGCGCGACTATCATCGCCAGGACATAGCGCACGAGGCTCGGCGTCACTCCCCCTATGTCGCTGTTGCCAACGCCGCAGCCGACGAACAGGCAAGTCCCCACGGGCGGAGTGCACAGGCCTATCGAGAGGTTTGTTATCATGATTATCCCGAAGTGTATCGGGTCCACCCCCAATTCGCGCACAATCGGCAGGAATATCGGAGTGAATATGAGCACCGCCGGAGTCATGTCCATGAACATTCCGACAAACAAAAGTATCACGTTTATCGCCAGAAGAATCGTAATCTTGTTGTCGCCGAAAAACATCATGGCCTCCGCAATCTGCTGGGGCGCGTTGGACATCGTCATTATCCAACTCATGGCGGTAGAAGCTCCTATGATTATCATGACGACGCCGGTCGTCTTGGCGGCGTCGCACAGTATCCCGAACATGTCGCGCAGCTTGATGTCGCGGTAAACGACAACCTCGAGCACAAACGCGTACGCCACGGATATGACCGCCGCCTCCGTCGCCGTAAATACGCCGCCCAAAATTCCGCCGAGCACTATAAAAATCAGCAGCAGGCTCAAGAACGCCTCCTTGAAGGTCTTGAGTATCAGCTTAAAGTCGAACGAGCCTTCGGCCTTGATTTTGTTGCGCCTCGCCCAGAGCACGCTCACGACCATAATTGAAATCCCCAGCAGTATGCCCGGTAGTATGCCCGCCAAAAACAGCGCGCCGATTGAAACCCCGCCGACTGCGACGGAATACACAATCATGATATTGCTTGGAGGTATGAGCATTCCCGTAGTGGACGAGCATACCGTAAGCGCAATCGACAGATTTTTCCCGTAGTCTCTCTTCTCCATCTGCGGAATCATGAACGAGCCTATCGAGCTTACCGCCGCAACCGCGCTCCCGGATATGGAGCCGAACATCATGCACGTAAGGGTATTGACATACGCCAGTCCCCCCGGGAAGGGGCTGACTAACGCGGACGCAAGCCTTATCAGCCTGATGGCCATCGCCCCGCGCCCCATAATCATTCCGGAGAGGACGAAAAACGGTATCGCAAGCAGAGCGAAGCTGTCCGCCCCCTGCGCCATAGAGGTCGCAACTATTTCCGTGGGATTCCCGCCCGCCGCGAATATCGCAATCCCCGACGACAGCGCGATTACCACCGCTATCGGCGCCGAGGAAAGCAGCAGCGCCACAAACGCCAGACACAGTATCACAAACGTCGCGCTCACAGCAGTTCCCCTCCTTCCGCGGCCTTTTGGGGTTCAAATTTCGAGCGCCCGCAAATTATCTCCAGCATGGATTCCGCCAGAAACATCATCGAAAACACGCCCGACACCGGTATGCACACGTAAATCTGCCAGAGGTAAACCGGCGCCGAAACCATCATGTTTGCCGACTGCATCGAAGTCCACACAAAGCGCGTGCCGCCGTAGATGAGGACGGCGCAGACGAACACCATGGAGGCTGTAAGCGCGGCCAGCGCGCTGGCGCGCCTGCACTGCGGGGAGAATTTCGACACCAAGTAGTCCAACCCGATGTGCGCCCCCTCGGCAAAGGCCAGCGCACCGCCGAAAAACGTTATGCAGATTAAAAACATTCTCGCAAACTCCTCGGTGAACGCCGGCTGCTCCCCGAATACGTAGCGCGTAAAAACGCCCCACAGAACGACGAGCGTCAAGGCCGTCATGACGACGGCGCAGAGCGCGCCTATCGCGCGCCTGAGAAGCGCGTTGACGCGCCCTACACAATCCAGCAGCAAATTCATTGCTATCTCCTACTTTACAGCCCTGATTTCATCGACCAGCGCGCCGGACTCCGTCCCCTTGCGGCTGTCGTACACCTTGCGGATTTTTTCCGCAAAGACAGACTTGTCCGGAACAATGAACTCCACGCCCTTCTTTGCGAGAGCCTCGCGCGCCTCCGACACGAACTTCTCCCAAAGCTGCCGCTGGAATTTCGACGACTCGCGCGCAGCCTTCATGATTATCTGCCTATCCTCCTGCGACAGGCTGTCCCACGTCTTCTGGCTTATCACGAGAACGTCGGGAATGCTGGAATGCTCGTCCTCGGTAAAATACTTGGCCACCTCGCAATGCCCGCTGAGATAGTACGTGGGAATGTTGTTCTCCGCCCCGTCTACCACGCCCTGCGCCATTGAAGTGTACGTTTCGCCCGACGATATGGGCGTAGGCGAAGCCCCCAGCGCGTCGATCGTCTCCATGTCGGTGCGCGAATTCATCACGCGGATTTTCATGCCGGCCAAGTCGCCCGGCGTGCGAATCGGCTTTTTGGTCGTGTAGAACGAGCGCGAGCCGGCGTCGTAAAAGCACAGGCCGTACATGTTCTTCGCGCGCGCAAACGACAGAAACTTGTCCCCCACTTTGGAGTCCAATACCCGCCAATAGTGGCCGTGGTCGCGGAACAGGTACGGTAGCGCGAGCGTCTGAAACTGCGGAACGAACATTCCCAGCTGCGCGCTCGAGGCCTTCGCCATGTCGAGCGAGCCGTTTTGGAGCTGCTCTATGCACTTGGTCTCGGAGCCGAGCGCGCCGCCGCTGTAAATGTCGATTCTCAAGCGCCCGCCCGAAAGCTCCTCTATGCGCTTTTTCATGAACTCCATGCCCGCGTGCACCGGGTGGGAGGATTCGAGATTGTGCGCAAGCTTTAGCACGCGCCCCCCCGAAACCGACGAATCCGCACGCCGCTCAAACACGGCCATGGCGAGCGCCGCCGCCAGTATCCCGGACAGCAGCCCTATTGTAAAAAACGACCATTTCTCCTTCATATTGCTATTTCTCAATTCGCTTATTCTTAAAAAAATCACCTTGCCCCGAGCCCCTTCGACAGGCTGTCCGCGGCGTCCCGCACAATCCGGAACATCTGCTGGTCCTTCTGCCGCGTAAAACGCCCGGCGGGAGCGGTAATGCCGAGCGCGCCGACTAATCCGCCAAGTTTGTCGAACACGGGAACGGCGAGGCAACGCACGCCGCAATGATACTCCTCGTCGTCCACGGCGTAGCCGCGCGCGACGATTCCGGCAAACTCCTTTTGAAGGTCGGATTTTGAGACTATCGTATTTTTTGTGCGCCGTTCCAGCTTTATTTTGGAAAGAATCGACGAATCCTTTTCAAACAGGTGCGCCAGAATCACCTTTCCCGTTCCGGAGCAGTAGGCGTCGACCGCCGCCCCCTCGCGCGAGGCCGCATGCAGCGGGAGCGGGCTTTCG
>CALXMX010000174.1 GCA_944389575.1 uncultured Opitutales bacterium | reverse complement strand
TTCGAGCAAAACGACATGCTCTTGGAGGACGGCCGCATAGACGCTTACGGCCCCAACGTTTACACCCGCGACAGTTCGACCGCAATGTGGCTGAAAATGCACGTCCAGCGCATCTGCGACAGGATCGTCAAAGAGGTGAGCCAAACCATAGAGGAGCGGACTGGCAAGCCTCCGCGCCACCTCCACAATCCCGTGGCGGCGAAGAAAAAGCCGGACTCCCCGCAGCAGGGGCAGCTGCCGCTCGCAAGCCAGTAGATTGCCCGCCGCGCTTTGCGGGGTTCGCATTTCTTTCGGCTCGCCGATGTTCGTTTAGGGCGCCTTGCGCGCGCGGCGTTTTTTTATAAATATCGCCTGCGTGCGTCCCGCGTTTTTAGATTTGTGCGTTTAGGTGTGCGCGCGCAGGTACGCGCCCGCGATGAATCGCGCCGCATTCCGCGTTTAGCATTTCAACCTATCTCAAAGGGGTTGGGGTACCCGAAATTTTTTTGATCTGAAATTTATATTGAAATGGAAGTGGAGCAGGTCATGAGGGCATTTAATTTTTCGCATTTTTTTTTAATTGCGAATATTGAAAGCATCAATGCTTGTTCGGCGCGTTTGCGCGAAAACGCCGCCTGCGCGCGTCCTGCGTTTTTTGCAAATATCGCCTGCGTGCGCCTCGCGTTTTTAGATTTCGCTTTTAGGTGTGCGCGCATCTGCGCTCGATCGCGTTAAGCCTTCAAGATACCGAGCTCTTCGGCGGCTTCCCTTGCGCGTTCAATGAGATTTTCAGAGTTGCAGCGCGCAAAGAACGGCGTCGGGAGCGCCGACGTAAACTTGAGGCCGTAGTGCTTTGTGGCGATTCTCGAATCCAAAATTACGACGATGCCCCTGTCGTTTTTCGAGCGGATCAGCCTGCCGATTCCCTGCCTGAATTTTGTGACGGCGTTTGGAATGGATATTGTAAGAAACGGATTTTCCCCCATGGCCTGCGCGCGTTCCATCTTCGCCTCGGCGAGTGGGTGTTTGAAGTTCTCGAACGGAAGGCGGGTTATTATTACCTGGCAGAGGGCGTCTCCGGGAATGTCTATTCCCGTCCAAAATGTGTCGGTTCCCAGCAGCAGGGCGTTGCCGTCGCGCGCGAAGCGGACGGCGGCGGCCCCGCGTTTGAGCCTTCCTTGAACGTATATGTTGCGCGCCTTTGCCAGGTCGCTTCCCTCCAGCAGTGACGCACATTTGTTGAGTTCGCGGTGGCTGGTAAAGAGCGCGAGCGTCCCGCCGGAGACTTGCGCGGCCAGCCGCTCTATTGCGCGCGCGAGCGGCTCGCAGTCGAGCCTCATGGAATCCCTGTCGGGTTCCGGGACGGAGGTGTCGACGAGCACGCGCATGTTCTTCGGATAGTCGAACGGCGACTTGCATACGAACGATTCCGCCGTCTCCGCCCCGATTTTCCCGGCGAACGCGTCCATGCTTCCGTCCGACGCCAGCGTCGCGCTCGTCATTATCGCGGCGGTCGAGCGGGAGAATATTTTGCGCCGCAGAATCTGCGACACGTCTATCGGCGCCGAGTTCAGCCTTACGCCGTCGGACTTCTTCCCCTTCGCCAGCTCCGCCCAGTAGACGCTGTTGTCGTCAGCCAGCCACGCGCAGTCCTCAATGGTGTTCTTCATGCCGACAACCGACCTCTTGTAGTCTTTGATTTCCGCCGAAAGCGAATCCGTGCGGGCGTTTTGGGCGAGGGCGTCGAGCATGCGCGCGAGGGTGTCGAGCTTGGCGCATATTTCCAAATCTACCCAGTCGGGGGCGGTCAGGCGCACGGTGTCGCGCGAACTCAGAAAGTTCGCCGCTATTCCTGCGAAAAAATCGCGCGCGCAGTCTATGGCTTCGCGCACGATCTGCTTGTCGCGCGACTCCGCCAATCCCTGCCGCGTAATCAGCCCACGCTTCTTTGCGGGGTCGTAAATTCTCTTGAGCTCGCGCGCCATGTAGAAGCTGCTCAGCGACGTCCCGAAACATTCCGTCGCGGCGTCCGGCACGAGATGCGCCTCGTCCATTACGAGCATGTCGTTGGGAAATAAAATCCCGCGCGGCTGGTCTTCCGCATTGAGCCCCGCCGCCATCATCGAAAATAGGAGGCTGTGGTTTAGCACCACCACGTCCGCCTCCCCGACCGCCCGGCGCGCGTTTTGGTAAAAGCACTGCCCGTCGGAGCAGTTGCGCGCGGTGCAGGAGGACGATTCGGCGTTCACCCACGCCCAAACGTCCGGATTCGGCGGAGGGTCGAGCTCCTCCACGAATCCCGTCGAGGTCTTGAGGCTCCAGTCGGCTATTCTGTCAAGCTCCTTGGATTCCTCCGTGTCGAACAGTTCGCGGCGCTCGGCGAGCGCGCGGCGCAGCCTGTGCGAGCACAGGTAGTTGCTGCGCCCCATAAGTATCGCCGCGCGGAATCCCGCGCAGTCGGCAAGCTCCCCGCAAGCGTCGAACAGCGAGCGTATCCTCGGCAGGTCCTTCTGCATTATCTGCTGCTGGAGCGCTATCGTGCGCGTGGCGACTATCAGCTGCCTGTTGAATCTCGTCGCCGCTATTATCCCCGGCACGAGGTAGGCCATGCTCTTGCCGATTCCCGTTCCCGCCTCAAACAGCAGGGCCGAGTCCGCAGCAAAGGCCTGCGCGCAGGCGTAGGCCATTCGCTCCTGCTCTGGGCGGTGTTCAAAATTCGGCAGCGCGCGCGCATAGCCGTTTTTGCAAAATATCTTTTCGCTAAGCTCCGGAAGGCGCAGTTTCTGCTCTTCAAAGTCTTCCACGAAGCCTCAAATCTTCCTCTTGAAGTTGCGCATGTGCTTTATCGTCCGCAGCAGCCCCCCGATTCCGCTGAACGTGTCGCGCACTGCGCTGGGCTCGTACCCGCTGTGGAGCATGCAGTCCTTGCATTCGGGGCGAGTGCCGTTTCTGCCCAGGCTGTACTTGTCTATTTCCGACATCAGTTCGGCGTACGTCTCGCAGTAGCCGTCGTTGATGAGGTAGCACGGCTTCTGCCAGCCGAGAATGGAGTAGGTGGGATTCCCCCACGGAGTGCAGTCGTACTCCTGCTCGCCCTTGAGAAACGCCAGAAATCCCGGCGAGTGGTTGAACTTCCACTTCGGATTGGGATTGCCGAGTATTTTTTTGAAGAGTTCAACGGTCTTGTTCCGCTCGAGAAATATGTCTTGGCTCGGCGCCTTCTCGTAGGGAAATCCCGGCGAAAGCATCATTCCCTCAACGCCCAGCTCCGTTATGTCGTCGAAAAACTTGCGGACTTCGTCGGGGTCGGCATTGTTGAATATCGTCGTGTTTGTCGTGACGCGGAATCCGCGCTTGAGAGCCTCCTTCATTCCGCGCACGGCGGTGTCGTACGCGCCCTCGCGGTTGACGCCCTTGTCGTGCATGCGCTTGGTGCCGTCGAGGTGTATTCCGATTGAAAGGTATTTGCTCGGCTTGAAGTTGTCGATTTTCGCCGCCAGTATCTGCGCGTTGGTGCACATGTAGACGTACTTGCGCCGCTTGACGAAGCCCTCTACCATTTCCGGCATTTCCGGGTGGAGCAGGGGCTCGCCGCCGGCTATGCTCACCACGGGGGCGCCACATTCCTCGGCGGCCGCCCACGCCTTCTCCTTCGGCATGCGCATGGCCAGAATCTTCTTTTCGTACTGGATTTTCCCGCAACCCGAACAGGCCAAATTGCATTGGAACAGCGGTTCGAGCATCAGCACCAGCGGGTATTTCTTCCTGCCCCTTATCGAATTGGACAGGGCGTACTTGGCTACTGTGACTATTTGTGAAATGGGGATTGGCATGGATTTGTAGAGGTGGTTATTGAGTGAATATCCAATAGAGAATGGAATGTGCGTCGCATTCTTCAACTCTTTTTTCCGCTCTCGGGATTTTTTTGGAGGGCGGTTTGGCGGGCCTTATTTTGGTTTGACTATCGCCTCCGGCGCGCTAATTATTCGACGACTATGGACAAATTGGAAGAAATTTTCAATATGCAGCGCGAGCTCAACATGCGCATAGGCGTCGATACCGAAAATATGGACGAGGGCGAGCGCGTAAAATGGATTTTAAATTACAGCCGCGCCCTCCAGCAGGAGAACAGCGAATTGGTGGATTCCGTGCCCTGGAAGTGGTGGGCGAAATATCAGAAATTCGACATTCAAAACGCGAAGGTCGAGGTCGTCGATATGCTGCACTTCCTCGTTTCGCTGGCGCAGGTTTTGGGCATGGGCGCCGACGACTTCTACAACGCCTACGCCAAAAAGAATCATATAAACCATGTTCGCCAGGATTCCGGATACGATCGGAAGGACGAGAACGACTGCCGCTCTATATAGATACAGGCCCGTCCGCCGCTTTTTCCCGAGCGCCCTTTCTTTTAATAACGGGCGCGGTGCGCCTTTTGCGCCGTCGGCCTTTTCGGCCTTGGAAAAACTTTTTTTCGCTGGCGTTTTTTTTGCGGATTTTTTGCGCTCGAAAGAAAATGCCGCTTGCGCGGGGCGAATTTTTTTTGCGTTTGGCGCCCGGATTCCTGCGGCCGCATGGGCGGTTGGCGGGGGGCGGCGTAGCGCGGTGAGAGTCTCATGATATGCTCAAGTCGGTAAAGTCGAAAATAGTTTTTTTAAGCGTCGTTCAGTTTGTAGCCCTGTGCGCCGTAGGGGCTGTGCTTTTGCGCATGTCCTACAATGCGAACAAGCGCCAGCGCATAGAGAAGTGCGATTTGGCGGTGTCGTTTCTCTGCGAGCGCGTCAATAAGACGGCGGCGCGCCTTCAGGAGTTTACGAAAGGCCTGGCGCGCGTGGGCGAAGTCTTTTTTGAGGCGGCCTCTTCCGGCCGCGGCGGGACGGATATGATGGAGCTTTCGTTAGTGAAGTGCTTTGAAAGCAACCCCGTCGCCGTCGGCGGAGGGGTGTGGTTTGAGCCGTTTTCAATAAAGCCGGACTCGCGCCTCTTTTGCCGGTACGCCCTTAAAAAGGACGGAAAGATTATTATCGATCGCGACTTTGAGACGGAAAAATACAACTATCCCGACAAGGGCTGGTACAAGACCGTAAAGATGTCGGGCCTTGACGGGCGCAAGGCCGTGTGGACGGCCCCATATTTCGACACTTCCGGATCGAACGCCCTTATGACGACCGTCGGGGTTGGAATGTTCGACGGCGGCGGAAAGTTCGTGGGCATGTCCACCACGGACTGGAGCTTAGACTCCATAATAGACAAAGTGCGCTCCGTGCTCCCGACGGAGGACAGCACGCTTCTTTTCGCCGACAGGGGAAACGATTTCATACTCGTGCTTCACGACGGGGGAATCCAGCGCAAATTCATAGGGCGCTCTCTGTCGTCGGTAAAGTGGTACCGCGACGATGTGAAAAACGGCGAAATTTTGTCCTACGGCGACAGGGATTACTTAACGTTTTCAAAGACGCTGGACAACAAGATGCTCATCGTAATGAACGTGCCGGCCGACGAGCTTCTCGGGGACGTGATAAGGCGCATTTGGGGAATGTTTCTCGCCCTGATCATAATATGCTTCGGCATTACCTACGCCGTGTACAGGGTGCTTTCGGCAAACCTCAACAAGCCGATTTCCCTGCTGCTGAAAAAGACCGCCCAGTTCGGCGCCGGAGATTTGGACGCAAAGATAGAAATATCCTCTCCGGAGGAATTTTCAGTTTTGGCAAAGTCGTTCAACAAGATGACGGGCGACATCAAGAGGCACGTCGAAAAAATGACGGAGATAAACGCGGAGAAGCGCAGGATAGAGGCGGAGTTGGAAATAGCAAAGTCCATACAGCACTCCAACTTGCCGAACGTCTTTCCCCCGTATCCGGAGCGCGAGGATTTTGACATATACGCTTCGATGTCCGCCGCAAAGGAGGTCGGCGGAGATTTCTACGACTTCTTCATGGTGGACGATTCGAGGTTCGCATTCCTCATAGCCGACGTTTCGGGCAAGGGCATACCAGCCGCGCTGTTTATGATGACGACGAGCACCCTGATAAGGAATCTGGGGCAGACCGGACTTCTGCCGGAGGCGCTGATGACGCGCGTCAACAAGCAGATATGCAAGAGCAACGATCAGGATTTCTTCGTGTCGGTGTTCCTGTGCTCGCTGGACTCCCCGTCGGGGAGGCTCACGTGCGTGAATGCCGGCCACAATCCGCCGCTGGTTCGTCGCGCCGGCGGGGAATGGGAGTATCTGAAGTGTGCGCCGAATCTTGTTGTCGGCGCGCTGGAGTCCACGCAGTATTCCTCGTTCTGGCTGGATTTGCGCCCGGGCGACTCCGTGTTTCTCTACACCGACGGCGTCACCGAGGCCCAGAATTCGCGCGGCGAACTGTTCGGCGAAGAGCGCCTGCGCGATTGCCTAAACCGCTTGAGCGCCAATGGCGACGGCGTGCGCCAGCTGCTTTTGGATATGGAGCGCGAGATTGCCGAATACGCGGGGGGCGAGCCCCAGTACGACGACGTCACAATGCTCGCCTTTACATACAGGGGAAATTGAGCCAACGGTGCGGGCGTCGGGCGTAAAAATTTTTTCGGAAGTTATGAAGTTTCGCAGCGTCTATCGCGTCAGGTGTTCGGAGATGACTCCGGATTACCTGCTGAAGGATTATTACGTGGGAATGTACTTTCAAGAGTGCTT
>CALXMX010000173.1 GCA_944389575.1 uncultured Opitutales bacterium | reverse complement strand
CAGCCGTGCCAAGGATTCCAGATGTCGTGCATTTGTGCTTAGTGCGGTTCCCGGTTTTTTACAAATGAGGTTTTCGGCTGGAGAAAGGGCGAGGCGGGGCGCAAAGCCGGGCGCGAACTTTGCGCGCGCCATTCGGGGCTTGCCTCAGGCCTCAGGCGCGCGCATGCGCCAGAGCCGCGCGCCGATTTTTTCGGTTTGCAAAATTTTTCGGAGGGAAAACTCTACAATTCCTCTCCGAAAAGCTCCCGCGCGAATTTGCGCAGGGCGATGACGGACTTTTTCATTTCCATTTCTTCTAAAAATTTTACTATTTCCGGAAAGTTCGGGCGCCCGGGTTTCGGAATGTCCATTTCCAGCGACGCGTCCGCCGTGACGAGCTGGAGGTTTCTGCGCAGCAGATCCGCGTTTTCGCGCACCGCGGCGCGGAACTTTTCCGGCTTGAGCCAGTCGCAGCGGCGTATGATGGTGTCCACGTCGCCGAAATCCTTGATCCATTTTGCGGCGGTTTTGGGCCCCACTCCGCTTATTCCGGGAATGTTGTCGGCCGAATCCCCCACCAGCGCGAGAAAGTCCGGAATTTGCGCCGGCGCGACGCCGAACTTCGTCTTTACGCCGATGAGGTCGAGCTCCGTCCAATCCTTGCTCTTCCCGGAGGGCGGCAGGAGCTGGCGCACGTTGGGGCAAATCAGCTGGGCGAAGTCCTTATCCGCGCTTACTATCGTCACTTTGCGGCCGATTTCGCGCAGCCTGGCGGTCGCGCTGGCGATGAGGTCGTCGGCTTCGATTCCGTCCATTTCGCAAGGGTCGAAGCCGAACAGAGAGCACAAGTCCTTCATGGCCGGAATTTGGCGGCGGAGGCTGTCGGGCGTCTGCGCGCGGTTGGCCTTGTATTCGGGGTATATTTCCCTGTGTCTGGCGGAGCCCCCCTTGTCGAAGAATACGCACGTGTCGTGCGGGGCGTCCATCATGGACAGTTTCAGAAGGCTGGCAAAGAACGCGTGCAGGGCTCCCGTCGGAAATCCGTCCGCGCGCGACAGGTCTGGCATCGCGTAGAAGCAGCGGAAACCGAGATTGAAGCCGTCTATCAGAAAGCACTCGTCCATTTTTTTTAGGATTTTGCAGATTGCGTTTTTTTGCAATATATTTTTGAAAAAAACTTTTTTGATTGAGCGGTGGCGGGCAAAGTGCAATTATTTTCGGACATGAATATGGGCGTTGAAAAGGTGGCCGTGCTGGGAGCGGGGCTGTTGGGCGGCTCCATTGCGGCGGCCCTCAAGGAGCGGGGCTTCGGGGGCTTGGGAAAGGCGGTCGCGGTGTCGGTGTGGTCGCGTAGCAAGTCCACGCGCCTCAAGTGCTCGCAGATGGGGCGGGTTTTCGACGAAGTTTGCGAGACGCCCGCTCAGGCCGTTTCCGGCGCGGATTTGGCGGTGGTGTGCACCCCGACCGACACCATTGCGGCCATTGTCGGCGAGATTGCCCCGCATCTGAAGGCCGGCGCGGTAGTGACTGACGTCGGCAGCGTGAAATCCGCCATTTGCCGCGATTGTTCTGCGGCGCTGGCAGGTTCGGGGGCGGACTTCGTGGGGTCGCACCCTATGGCCGGTTCGGAAAAAATCGGCGTGGATTTCGCCGACGGAAGAATTTTTGACGGAAGGGTGTGCATAGTTGTCCCGTGCGGGGCGTCCGGAGCTTTTTCGGCGGAGCTGGTGCGCGGATTTTGGGAGTCTTTGGGAATGCGCGTCGAGGAGCTTTCGCCCGCCGAGCACGACAGGATTGTCGCGCACGTCAGCCATGCGCCGCACATGCTGGCGGGCACCCTCTGTCGCGCGGTGGAAAAGTTGCTGGGGGATTTTGCCCTGCAATTTGCCGGGCCGGGCTTTCGGGACTGTACGCGCGTCGTATCGGGCTCGCCCGACATTTGGGACGCGATATGCATGGACAACCGCGCCGAGATAACCGCCGCCCTGAAGGAGTATCGGGAGTGCTTAGATTCGCTGATTTCCGATTTCGATTCCGGAAACTTTTCCTCCATTGCGTCGGCTTTGCGCGAGGCCAAGGCCTACCGCGACAAGCTCGGCGGCGCGTCCTGACAAAAATTGGCGTTTCTTCGATGGGTAAAAAGATAGAAGTTTTCCGAAACGGGTGCCGCGCGGCCGTCGATTTGCCGGGCTCCAAGAGCGTCACGAACAGGGCGATGATACTTGCCGCGCTGACGGGCGGGCGCGCGAGGCTTGAGGGCGCGCTCTTTTCGCGCGACACGCTGATTATGGCCGACTGCCTTTCAAAGCTCGGTTGCCGGGTGGATTTGCATGAGGGGGAGCGCGCGGTCGAAATCGCTTCGGGCGGCGCGCGGGAGTTTGCGCCTTCGGCGGATTTGTTCGTCGGCAATGCGGGCACTGCGGCGCGCTTTGTGACGGCGGCGGCGGCCCTGCGGGCGGGCGGGGTGTACTCTTTCGATTCCGACAAGGCGATGTATTTGCGCCCGATGAAGGGGCTGTTCGACTCCCTCCGCGGGCAGGGGTCGCGCTTCGAGTTTTTTGGGAAGCCGGATTGCTTTCCGTTCAAAATGTTCGCGGGCGGATTGCGCGGCGGTGAAATTCGCGTGGACGCTTCGGCCTCCAGCCAGATTCTCTCCGCGCTCCTCATGGCGGCCCCGTTTGCAGCCTCCCCCGCCGAAGTCCGGCTTGAGGGGGAGACGGTGTCGCTCCCGTTTGTCGCCATGACTCTCGCCCAAATGGGGCAGTTCGGGCTTTGCGCGCGCTCTTTGGGCGGCGGGAGATTTTCGGCGGAGCCCGCGGAGCCTGCGGGAGCCGCAACGGACGGGAGCCGCTCGTATTCGGTTGAGCCGGACGCGACTGCGGCGTCGTATTTCGCGATGCTTGCGGCGCTGGCGGGCGGGGTGGTTTTGCTCCGGCGTTTCGGAGAGTGCCGGCTTCAGGGAGACGCCGACTTTCTCCGCGTGCTCGAGGAGGCGGGGCTGGCAAAGCTCGCGCGGGTCGGCGGCGACATGCTCGTAATCTCCTCCGTTCCCGGCGGTCGCGCGCGCATGCGCAGGCATGAATTCGACTTCAACGCCATATCGGACACATTTCTGACTCTGGCCGCCGCCGCGCCTCTCTTGGATTCGCCCGTAGAAATTTGCGGAATAGCCCACACGCGCGCACAGGAGACGGACAGGATTGCGGCGGTCTCCGCGGAGCTTTCAAAGCTCGGCGCGGCGGTGCGGGAGGGCGAGGGCTCCGTGCGCATTGCGCCCCCGGATCCCGGCGAACTCGCCCGCATGGCGGCGGCCGCCCCTGTTGCGATACGCACTTATGAGGATCACCGCATCGCCATGGCCTTCTCGATTGCGGGCTGCGTAAATCTCGGCTCGGACTGCTGGATCGAGATTGAAAATCCGGAGTGCGTCTCCAAGACTTGGCCCGATTTCTTCGAGGCGCTCGGCCGCGCGCGCGCGGATTCGGAAAAGTTCGCAACGGTGGCCGTGGACGGCGGTGCGGCCGTGGGAAAATCGTCGGTCTCGCGCGAGTGCTCAAAGGCGCTGGGCTATATGCATGTCGATACGGGCGCCCATTACAGGACTGTCGCGTTCGGGCTTTTGGAGCGCGGCATTGGCCCGTCCGACGTCTCCGCGGTCGAAGGCGTGCTGGGCGAGCTTAAATTGGGGGCCGTTATCGAAGGCGGCAGCGCGCGCATGACGCTGAACGGGGAGCTCGCGGACGACTCCCTCATACGCAGCCGCCGCGTGAACGAAAATGTGGCCGGCTTTGCCGCGCTCGCTCAGGTGCGCGGGTTCCTGAAGAACTACCAGCGCTCCATGGCGGACTTCGCCCGCAGAAACGGATTTGGAGGGCTGATAATGGAGGGGCGCGATATCGGCTCGGTGATTTTTCCTGACGCGGGCGTCAAAATATTTCTCGACGCCGACGAAGCTACGCGCGCCGCCCGCCGCGCAAAGGAGGGAATTTCGGATTCGATCACAAAGCGCGACGCCATGGACAGGTCGCGCAAAACGGCGCCCTTGGTGTGTGCCGAGGGCGCGGTGAGAATAGACACCTCGCACATGACGAAGGAGGAGGTCGTCGCCAAGACGCTTTCGCTCATATTGGAGTCGCAGTCGAGATGAGAGTCAGGTTTTTTAAATTCAAGGGCCGCTATGTTTACAAGGCGTGGTGGAATTTTTTTGCGATCGTCTGCGACACGTTCGGCCGCGTGGAACTTTGCGGGTATGAAAATGTGCCGCAGACTCCGTGTATTCTCATAGGCAACCACGTCAGCTTTCTCGACCCCACCGCGATGGGATTTTACCATGAGACCGCGTTGTGCGCCGTCGCGCGCGACACCCTTATGAACGGGCGCTTCACGGGGCCGCTCTTTAGAAAGCTGAATGCGATTCCCGTCAAGCGCGGGGATTCCGGCAATTTGAGCACGTTTCGCGAAGTTCTGCGCCGCGTCGGCGGGGGGGCGAGCGTGATAATATTTCCCGAAGGCACGCGCAGTCCGGACGGCAGGCTTCAGCGCGGAAAGGCGGGCGCGGGGCTGATTGCCATAAAGGCCGGCATTCCCATTTTGCCGGTGCGCTCGTTCGGATTTGAGGAGGTATTGCCGCGTTCCAACGCGCTTCGCGGCGGCAGGCGGATAGTGCTTTGTGCGGGGGCGGCCGTGGAGCCTTCGCAGATAGATCCCGGCAAGGATTCCCCCGACAGGGCGCAGATTATTGTGGACGCAATTATGGAGCGGCTCGCGCAAATCAAGCCTCCGCGCGTGCGCGAAGTGTAGGTTTCGGGTTTTTTCGGCGGGAAAATGTGAATCGGCTTTGCGCGCGCTTGGAATGATTTTTTCGGGCTTTAAGCGTGTAAAAAAAATTTTTATTTAAAAAATGCGGGAAGGGCGGCTGTCCTGCGGATTTGCCGTTTTGTATTTTCCAGAGTTTGGCGGTAAATTTTTCGCCGTTCGGGATTGTTGCTTTTTTTGGCAAACAAATTTTGAAAAGGCGCGCGCGGTGAAATGTAAGCTTGGCGATGCGCGCCGTTTTTTTGTATTTCCCCGAGAGCTGGCGCACCCGCGAGGGAATTTGCGCAAATGGGGCGGGGTATTTATAGAGCAAGTAGAATTTTGGATTTCGCGCGCAAAAAAAATTTTTACGGTTCGACTGCTCAAGGCTCGCGCGGCATTATATCGCGCCAAAAGGTTTGATGTAGTTGCGCCGCACGTTGTACGGATAAGGTTTTGTCGCTGTCGTTAGCGAGTAATCTTTGGCGAATAAATACGAATAACGAAAGCAATCCGCAGGCGAACACCGAAGGGGCTTTAGCAGCGAACCGATAATTGGACGGCGTGCGCCTATTCCCCATTATGAGTCATCGTTATTTTATGCTCGGCTGTCCGGTGTGAGTATCGTTGAATAGTATTATTCATTTCTAATTATTTATTTTTCATTTAAGATATTTAAGCCCATTTGAGGCTATTTAAGCCCTCTTCATATCATTTGTATCATATCACTAACATTCCGCGAGGGTTGGGCGCAGAAAAAAATTTGCGCGCCAAATGCGCGACTTTCGCTTTGCGTTCCGAATTGCCATGCGAGCCGCCGGTCAAACCTTTCGGTCAGTCCTTACGGTCGGAACTGCCGGCTAAACTTGCCGCTCAACTCCCCGCCCGCGCGGAGAGTTTTTGCGCGCTTTAGATCGCCTGAAAATCGGGCGCCAATTTTTTTTGCGTTTCGGGCGTTTTGTTTTTTTTAGGCGCGCGCCGCATGCGGGCGTTGCGCGGCCTTCGTCCGCATTTTTTGTTTGACGCAACAGATTTATTGAGATTATCATAAAACGACTTAATTTGAACTCTATTTGGGGAAGAAATAATGATAAAAAAGCAAGTTTCGTTTTTTGCCTGTCTGTCCGTATTTTCGTGCGCCGCGTTTGCGGCCAATGTTTTTTATGTGTCGCCCAAAGGAGTTGACGAGGGGGCGACCGGCGCGAAAGACAATCCATTCGGAACGCTCAGGGCGGCGTATGCGGCGGCCAAAAAATCGGGCGCGCCGGCGGAAATAGTGCTCGCGGACGGCGAATATTTCCACCCGGAGACGGGAGTTGAAATGGACGGCTATCCGAATGCCTCCGCATCTTTGAAAATTCGGGCGGAGGGCAAGAACGCCACGCTTCTCGGCGGCATTAGGATCGGGGCGGAAAATCTTGCGGAGGTTTCCGACAAGGCTTTGTTGAAAAGGATTTCGGCCGATGCGGAGGGCAAACTTTACAGTATAGACCTGAAAAAATTCGGGGTCAAAAAGGCAGTGCCCGTCACCAAGATTCCCCTTCACGGCGACGCACCCATGGCGACGGAGGCCTTTTACAGCGGGGGCGAGTTGACTTTGGCGCGCTATCCCAACGGCAGCGGCTCGATAAAAATAGGCGAGGTTCCGGACGGCGGCTGGAAGACCGCCGAGCCCGAAAAGAACAAGCCGGGGCAGGCGAAAATCGGCGGAATCATGCGCTATACCGATATGCGCCACGAGCGCTGGGTTGGGGCGAAGGGCTATCTTTTGGTCGGAATATTCAATCCCGGCTGGCTTTACGGCTCGGTTGAGGTTGAAAAGATCGACCCCTCCGACAAGACCGTCCATGTCAAGACGCTCCTGCCGTGGGGAATAACCACCGCAAAAAAGAAGCTCGACGTGAATGCGTATCATGCGGTGAACCTGTTTGAGGAGATCGACGCTGACGGGGAGTATTTTATAGACAGGGACAATCTCGTATTTTACGTGATGCTCAAGCGCGCGCCCGCGGCCGGCGCGTATTTCGACTTCTCCCTGTTGGATAAGCCGCTGTTCAATTTGAAAAACATAGACGGGCTTTCCGTGTCCGGGCTCAAATTCACCGCCTGTTGCGCTACGGCGATTCGCGGCAAAAATTGCGACAGGGTTGTGATTGAGGACTGCGAATTTTTCAATCTCGGCAGGAATGCCGTGGCCATAGACGCGGCTCCCGTTGACAGACGCAGCAAGGAGGAGCTGGCCCGCACGAACAATATTGTCCGCAGATGCAGGGTGTTCGATACGGGCGACGGCGGGGTGAGGCTCCACGGGGGCAACTTCGCCAAGCTTCTGCCCTCCCACAACCGCATTGAGAACTGCGAATTTTTCAATAATTGCCGCTGGAACAAGTCTTACGCAGCCCAAGCCAGCGTCTCCGGCGTCGGGGGTTTCATAAGCCACTGCTATTTCCACGACCAGACCCACCAGTCCGTCGGCTATGGCGGCTCGGAGCACACGATAGAGTTCAACAGGTTTGAGCGCTGCTGCCGCGATTTTCACGACATGGGCATAATATATTCCGGCCGCTCTCCGCAGAGCGCGGGCAATGTCATAAGGGGAAATTTCTTCACCGAGAGCGAGGAAAAGACGCATTCGATGATGTGCGGCGTCTATGTCGACGACGGGTCGGGCGACGTGCTCATCGAAAAAAATATATTCTGCCGCACGGGCACTAAAGTGGGTCCGTTTGGAGCAATCTACATACACGCTGGCAAGCGGAATGTCAGCAAGGAGAATGTGTTTATAGACTGCCAGGCTTCCGCCCGCCAGCTGCCGTGGTCGGACGAGCGGTGGAACGATTATTGGAAAAACAAGAATCCCCATGCGGTCAAGTACGCCAACTCGGAAATATTTTTGGCGAAGTATCCGCACCTAAAAAACATACAGGACGGCTCTCTGCCGCGCTTTAATGATATGGTCTCGTGCTGGTATTTCCGCACGCCGCTGCCGGACTGCGGATATTGGAATCTGACGGGCGGCCAGTTTGAGCTGAAGCCGAGGATTCCCGTCGGCGACGTCGAATACTGGTCTATGCAGGAGGTTGACAAGTATTTTGGAAACAACTGGCTTGTCCGCACAATATTGAATTTTAAGCCGGGAATAATAGACGTTGCAAAAAAGTAATCGCATTCATTTGCCGAGCGCGGGAGCCGCCGTTGCCTGCGCCGCCTGTTGCGGCGGTTTTTGCGGCGGCGCCGGTTCTGTCGGCGTTTGCGGCGGCGCCGATTGTGTCGGCGCCGGTTGCACATATGGCTGCGGTGAAGTTTGCCGCGCGGATTGCGGGGATTGGTTTCGTCTGCCCGGTTCGGCGCGGATTAATATTTTGAGGGCGTATTTATGAAAAAGAGCATATCGATTTTTGCGGTTGCAGCGTGCGCGCTGCTGTGCGGTTGCGAAGCGGGGATGCAGGAGCGCAAAGCGCCTGCGGACAACTCTCGCGATTCCAATGCCAGGGCCACCTATGAGGCCTTGAAGGCCGCCAAGTCCGGAGCGGTTTCCCTCAAGCCGAAGGAGGCTCCCAAGGCGAGTGCGCCGGCGGACTCTGCGGCGGAGTCTGCGCCGAAATTTGAACTGCTGCCGAATCCGGCTCCGATGCGCGCGCCCGTGGCAAGGGGGGAGTTGATGCGCCCGGAATTGCGCATAGAGCACGGCGGGGACGACTCAAAGGGCCTGAAGTTTATAGTTCCGTATTTCAAGGCCGGCAACAAGGAGGTCTATGTCCGCCGCGCGGGGAAGGTTAGGACGTTGAAAGGCGCGAACTTCCCGGCGATTTTTATAGACGGAGAGGAAGTCGCCCTCTTTCAGTTTTGGGGCGTGACGGACAAAGGATTCGGTTATCCCTTCCCGGACATAGAGGGCGATCCCGAAACCGTCGAGGCGGACGAGCGCGCCGGAGTTTTCACATACCGCAAGCCGTATATCGACAACTCCGGCAAGCGCGCGGTGTTCGTCTATACGATGCGCGCGCTCGACGATGGAAAGATAGAGGTCGAGTGGGACACGGGTTCAGATTTGGGCGCGGCTCCGTGGGTGCATTTTAAAAACTACCGCGACGCCATGATTTCGTTCAACGGCAAGCCGTGGTCGGCCAACAGCGTGGACGCGTTTGCGGGGCGCGGGGAGATATCTGGCAACGTCAGGGGATCCGTCGAAGTGAACGGAGGGGCGCCGGTGAGAAGTTATCGCGTGCTGTTTGAAAACGACTCCGCCTACGGCTCGCTCACTGAGACCTACGTCCGCCGCGACGAGCGGGATATATTCGGCTTGACCTACCGCACGAACGCCGCATGCGCGGGCAAGAGCAACAAGAGCGGAAAGTTCGTCATAGACTTGGGCGAGTGCGCCGTCGCGCGCGACGTTCCTCCGCCCTCAAACGGAATGGACTTCTGGGAGTTCGATCTCACGCATTTGCCGAAGAGCCCCACTCGGAATTTGATTCCGAATCCGTCGTTCGAGCAGGGCTTGCGCTATTGGAAATGCAGGCAGGGGCGCCCCGTTTACGACCCGCAGGCTCCGGATCCGGTGTCTATCGTCGGCGCCGCGCGCCACGGTGGGAAGGCGCTGAAGTTGGACGGCGTCGCGCTGTGGTCGTTTCCGATTCCGCTCGATCCGAACAAGAAGTACATGTTCAGCCTTTACGCAAAGCGCGTAGACGAAAAGACTCCGCCGTATTTCAACATAGCGTTTCAGAACGCGGCCAAGACGGGCGGAAAGTATCCCGGCAAGTGGGGGCGCGGCGATTTCGCCTCGAAGCAGAGCAACAAGGTCGCCGCATCGGACTGGCAGCGTTTCGAGCGCGTAGTGGAGGGCGACGCGGCGGGCCTTTGCATCGTTTTGAGCGGACACGCGATTATCGACGCGCTCCAGCTGGAGGAAATTCCTTCCGGCACTCCTTCCGATTCCGCCAAGCCGACAGAGTTTGTTCCCGTTCCGGTCGATGGCAACTTCGTCACTTCCGAGCCCTGCAACGACCTGTCTTTCGGGGCTCCCATAGGGGCGAAGTTTGAGATGGTCGGCAAGCCCGGCGCGCAGGCGCGCGTGAAGCTCTCGATAAAAAACATGTTTTACGAAACCGTGTTTGAAAAGTCCTACGACGTGAAAATAGGCCCGGACGGCACGGCGAGCTTCCCGGTGGACTTGGATTCGGAAAAAATCGGGCAGGGAATATTTGTGGTGCGCGCGGATTTCATGACGGGCTCGTTCGCGCCGTATTCGGAGTACTACCGCTTTGACGTGATGAAGAAACTCTCGAACACGCACCCGACCAAAAACATATTCGGCACGGGAATCGCCGACATCACCGGCCACCATTACGACGTGGACAAGCGCGGCAGAAAGTTCATGGAGTGGGGGTTCGGCTCCGGCTCATGGTACAATCCGGTCCAGGGATTGGACTACGAGAAGAACGTGCGCCAGAAGCAGTCGGGGACGGACGTCATGATCAAGTACAGGCTGTCAAACATGCTCTTTAACACGCATACCCAATATTCGACGACTTCGATTTTAAAGGAGATGTCGGAGCTTCCCTATTACACCAAGTGGGAAAAAATCACTCCGGAAATGGAGAAGCTCATAGAGGAGGAGGCGTATCTGACGGTCAAGAACTACCCGCAGGAGCTTTTGATTTCCGTCGCGTTCGGAAACGAGGAGGAGGGATACACCGCCGGCAAGTACGACGAGTACGTCAAGGCTCAGCACGCCGTTTACCGCGGCGCAAAGCGCGCCAATCCGAACGTGCTTGTCGCGCCGACAAACGGGACTTCCGGCTACAATATCCACAGGGGGCGCGACGCGATAGACGGCTATTTAGAGGCCGCCAACAAGCGCGGTTTCAAATACGACGTCGTGGCCATACACCCGTACGGCAACTACGACTACGACCCCATATGGGATTTTGACGAGAATCTCGGATACCTGATCTCCCGCATGAAGCACTACGGCTATCCGGACGACACTCCCATTTTCTGCACCGAGTGCGGCAACATCTGCGACGCCGAAATTCCCCCGTGGAACACGCATTGGTACGACCACTACAATGCGGGAAAAGTCTCCTACGACTTCGGCAATCAGGAGATATTTCAAGCGTGCGTGCACGGGCGCAATTATCTGGCGGCTCTGAAGTATTGGCCGAAGGTGCAGAGCGTCAATATCTGGACGTACATGCCGTACATAGACTACGGAATGTCGCCGCTTTTGATATGTAAGACGGTCAACACGCTGGGCAATCTCTATCCCGATGTAAAGCATATTGCCGACATCAGGCCGTCGGCAAAGGTTCGCGGGTACGCGTTTGAGCTCAAGGACGGAACGGGCATAGCCGCCGTGTGGACCACCGACATGGACGTCAACCGCAGCCGCGCGCCCTCTCCGATAATGAGGGTGAAGTTCGACCAGCCCGTGGAATACATAGATTTTGCCGGCAATCCGCGCTCGGCGGCCGTTGACAAGGACGGACTTTCGCTGATTCCCCTGACGGGCGCGCCGCTTTCGATCAAGGCAAAGGATCCGCGCGCGCTAGCGAAGGCGCTTCAGGAGGGTGAGGTCGAGGACACGTCCTCGGACATAGCGCTCAGCTTTTCGCCGCGCTCCGACGGCGGCATGAACGCCCTGATTGCCAACGCCACCGGGCGTGCGCTGAAGGGAAAGCTGTTTGTGGGCAAATCCGAATATCCGTATGCGCTTCCGCCGAACGGCAAACGCATTTTGCCCCTTGAAGGCTCCGCCGCGGAGGGCGGGACGCGCATGTGCACGCTCTACAAGTGGTCCGACGTATTTAGGATTGAGCCGGAGCGCGGCGCGGAAGTTTCCGGAGTCTGGAAGATGGACTACTTCTACGTTCCGCAGGCTGTAAACGGCGCGCCGGATTGGGCGTCCATTCCGCAGCTGCCGCTGAACAACAAGCTGTTTGAGGCCGACGCCGCAAAGCGCGCCGCCGCCCCCAAAGATACTTCCGGAACCTACCAGCTTGCCTGGGACGGCGCCAACCTGTACCTCAAGGTCAACATTTCAGACAGCCAGGTTTTGAACTTCCCCGACATCGCGAAGGACCCGAAGTCGCGCAAGAATCTGTATTGGTTCGACTGTTCGCTCAACGTGTGTTTCGACATCGCCAACGACGGCCGCCGCAAGCGCGCGTACGATACGAACGACTACGTCTACCACATCGCTCCGCCCGCCGACTGCAAGGACGGCAAGGGGCTTGTCTGGCGGTGGCACGACGTCGACCAGCAGTTGGCGGACGGCATATCCCACGCTTCCGCGGAGGAGGCCGCAACCGGCATAGACTGCCGCTTTAAGCGGACAAAGAGCGGCTGCGAGTACATCATCACCTTCCCCAAGCGCTACATAGAGCCGCTGAAACTGCGTTCCGGAACGGCCTGCGGATTCGGCCTGTTCCTGCACGACAGGGACAAGAACGGCAAGGGGGAAGTCGTTTACGGCGGAGTTTCAAACGCCACCGAGCCGGGTGTCCACACGGACAACAGCCCGCAGTTCTGGCCGCTGATGATTTTCAGATAATCAGACAAGGTTGAAAATATGGAGAGGTTTGCAATAGATAGCGCCGGTCCGGGCGCGTTGAAGAGGGCGGTTTGCTCAAAAGGGCCGTCCGCGTTAAAATTGTGCGCGCTCGCTTTTCTTTTTGCGGTTTCGCCGGGTGCGTTCGCCGCGGAGGGCGGCCTGCCGCCCTATTCCGGCATTCGCCAAATGCCCCCGGTCGACGCGGATTACGACATCACGAGCGAGCGCGGCATAAATAAATTTCCGGATTTGGATATGTCGAAAACGGGGCCGGTTCCGAAGTACGTCGAGGGAAAGCTGTCGAAGGATCCGCGCATAGACTTCGACAGGATTGCGTTCATAAAGCGCAGGCCGTACAAGGCGTCGCACTACTACACGTTTTTTCTCGACGGCATTCGCCACACCGACCCGGAGGGCGGCGCGCTGTGCGTGTTGGATTTGAAAACCGGAAAGGTGAGGGATCTCGTTCCGGAATTTTCGGGCGGCACGTTTCAGAATATTGACGTCTCGTTCGACGCGAAGAAAATCGTCTTTTCCTACAAAAAACCCGGTTGGTCGAATCCGTATCTGCTGTACGAAGTCGGGGTTGACGGCAGCGATTTGAGGCAGCTGACGCGCCCGGCCGACGACAACGCCGAAATCGTCAAAAAATACGGCGCAAACTACCGCACCTGCGACATGGACCCGTGCTACGCTCCCGACGGCTCCATCATATTTTCCTCCACGCGGGCGCGCAGAATGACGCTTTGCGACAACTCCAACGGGCTGATGGGAACGTCGCTTTACAAGCTTCTGCCGGACGGGAAAATCGAGCGGCTCACGGAGAGCGCGCTTTCGGAATTTAATCCCGTTGCGATGTCGGACGGGAGGATAATGTACCACAGGTGGGAGTATGTCGACAAGGGCAACGGGAATCCAAAGTGCCTTTGGTCCATGCGCCCCGACGGCTCCGGCACGGCCGAGATATACGGCAACGACATCGTCGCGCAGCGCACCATAGGCCGCGGCGTCCAGGTTCCGGGAAAGCCGAACAAAATTCTGGCTCTCGTCACCGCGCACGTCAATTTTCGCGACACCGGAACTTTGGTGATGATTGACACGAACAAAAACATGCGCACTCCGGAGGCCATGACATTCCTTACGCCGTACACGGACGCCCGCTACCATTGGGCAATCCGCTATTACGACGCAAAATCCGGAAAGTGGGAGGCGTTCAGCTTGAACGGCAAGGGGACTACCGACGAGCGCACAAAGTCGGTCGCGCTTTACAAGGATCCCTATCCGATAGCCGAGGACTTGTTTTTGGTTTCGTTCAACGCCGGCCGAAACGTCGGCCAGCCCGATGCGTACGGGATATATCTGCTCAACGACAGGGGCGAACACGAGCTCGTCTACCGCGACAGGGAGCTTTCGTCATGGTGCGCGTATCCGCTGAAGCCGCGCCCGGTGCCGCCCCTCGTTTCCGGCGCGTACGACGAAAGCCTGAAGGCCAAAAAACTCGCCCTTGTGACGGTGCAGGACGTTTACGAAGGCTTGAAGGGTGTGCCAAGAAAAACCGTGAAAGGGATTAGGATTATGGAACAGCCCGCGCGCTTTCTCCAAATGCGCGACACTTCCCGCAAGGACTACTTCCGCCACTCCCACATTACGCCCGCCCCGCACCTGCTCTCGCCGAGGCACTCATACGGAATCGTTCCGGTCGATGAGGACGGGTCGGCAAAATTCTTCGTCCCCGCGGACAAGAACATATATTTTCAGCTCCTCGACGAAAACCTCATGATGGTTCAGACGGAGCGCACGTACATAAATTACAAGCCGGGCGAAATGCGCTCCTGCATAGGCTGCCACGAAAATTCCTCTTTGGCCCCGACGCGCCGGGCGGCTCTGCCGAGCGCCCACAAACGCGCTCCGAGCGTTGCGGTCGCCCAACCGAATTGGGATTCTCCGGAGCGGGTGTTCGACTACGAGGCGCAAGTTCAGCCGATACTCGACAAATACTGCGTAAGCTGCCATTCCGGCAATCCGTCGGCTCCGCGCCCAAAGCGCTTTAAGCAGTGGGGCGAAGGCAAATTTTACACCCCGCGCGGCAAGGGCGAGCCTCTGGACTTGCGCGGCGAACATACCGAATTTTACAGCGCGTCGTACGAAGATTTGTTCGAGTATGTCCGCTGGCCGAACGAAAACGAGGTGACGGCCGCCGGCGAGTACGCCGAAAGCTACCAGTTCGGCGCGCACAGAAGCGGATTGATTGAGCGGATAATAAAGGGCTGCCCCGGGCAAAAGGAGTTCATGAGCCGAAACGAATTTGCCACGATAGTCGATTGGCTGGACACCGGGGCGAATTACCACCCCTCGTATTGGGGACGGAAAAGTTTGTCCGCAAAGGGCAAGCCCGACTATCGCCCGCATTATACGCTCTCGCAAATTAGGGAGAAGACCAAGCCGTACGACGCCGCGCTTTCCGAGTGAGTTGCGGGCTCGCGCGCCCGCTTGGAAGCGCGCATTTGAGTTTGCGGTTTGGCGGCGGCGGCCGGAGTTTTTGCCCGTAAATTTTGCGGAGGGTGTGCGGGGGTGCGTTAAAAAAATGCGGCGGGTGGCGTTCGGCGGCGGAAAGTCGTCATTTGCCTGGCCGAAGCCGCATTGTGCGGGCGTTTTGAAAATTGAAAAAGCGAACGCATATTTCTTTTTTTTTCGGCGCCGATTCTTTGCAAAGCTTGCCCGCTTTTGCGGCGCGGCGCTGGCGGCAAACGCGGGGTTGAAATGTGGACTGGCGCGCGTCGGGCGATGTAAGTGAAAAATTGTCGGACGGGGCGGAGGCTTTTTTAATTCCGTTTCACTTTTGTAAGAAATTGAATTTACCAATGCGCCGAAATATCTGAATCGAAACGCGAACTATGCGATATATTCCGGCGTTCCCGCATGCTGCCCGCCATTGGCGCGAGTGTATGCGGGTGTGGTGATGCGGGGGCTGCGCGGGCGCGCGAGTGCAAATGCGCGCCGACAGTTTTTACGGTTATGCGTACGCTGTACGTGCGTTGCAGGATATGCGGGCGAGCGCATGCAGTTGCATGGTTGAAAAAACGCGGCATACATTGTGGCGCATGATGGTTCGCCGCCGGGCGCGGGGTGCTGTTGCATGCAGCGTGTTGTGGGGCGCGGCGTTTTGGTAAGAAAGCGGTTGCGGGCGGGATAATTTCGGGCGCGGCGTTTTTTTGTGCGGAGCTTTGGGCGTTGAATGAAAAAGAAACGGAGGGTATGGGCGAAATGAGGGAAGGAAGGTAAAGGCGGGTGATGTCCAAAAAGCGTGATGATGTCATTTTAAAATATTTACATATCCGGGTAAACTTATTAAAATATATTTATCACACAACCCCCTTTAAGGAGAGAAAAGGAGAATCAAAATGAAAATGGCCATGAAAATATCCGCCCTTGCCTGCCTGCTTGCCGCAGGCCTTCTCAGGCTTTCGGCGGCGACTTACTATTTCGACTACGGCTCATTCCATACCGCCGGAGCCGATATGAATCTGTCGGAAACGCAATCGTATTGGTTCGCGGATTCGTCGTTTTCCACGCCCGTGGAAAATCTCGACTTCCTCACATCGGGCGGGGACGACATAGTTTTTGTAAAGCCTTCGTCGACTACTGAGAACAACGTCACTCTCGTCTTTGACATGGACGTTCGCGTGGCAAGCTTTCACGATGCCAGCATTGCCTATTCCTACTTTAGAATGGAACCGGGAAAGACGTTTACCGTCGAGGGCAATGCAAGGTTGGGAAATTGGAGTTCCGCGTTATATGGGGCGTCCGGCGGGGGCGGGGCGATCTCGATTCAGGGGGACCTTACCATGAATCAAAACTATTCCATTGGAAACATTGATTTTCCCCTGGAAAGTTTGTATGTCGGCGGACTGACAACCTTGGCTAATGTAGGAGAGTTCATCTTTTGCGCTTCCGGAAGCGGAAGCCATGGGATAGACGAGCCCGACGCCGTATTCGCCGGCGGGCTGACGAGTCATGCCAGTGTCACCCGGCCAATATCTATGCAGTTTGGGGCGCGCATTCCCGTGGTTGCTGTGAACGCGCAGTCTTGCGCATGGATTAACGGGGTGAACGGGTATGTAGGGCTTTCAATGGGCGGCAACTCAAATTCCTCCGGCGTGTTCAACGTCGTTCTTACGAACTTGAGCGATGCGTCTTCGGGCGGAAATTTGTCCATGGCAAATCCTGCGGGAACGGGCAAAATGAATATCGTAATGCGCTCCTCCCAGAGCAACGGCGACGGCGCGTATACTTATTTTGACCGCACGCAGTCGTTCACCGGAGACGATATGGGCTTTAAGGGGAATGTCGCTCTCATAAGCGGAACGCTGAAGCTCAATTATGGGGCGTCCGGCGCGGATTTGGCGGGGCGCGGAAACTTGATACTGTCGAGGGCCTCCGGGGCGGGAACTGCGGCGTTCGGCAATTCCTCCGACACCGTTGGTGGTACGTTTGCGTTTTCAGCCATTGAAGTCTCAGACGGCGGGGGAAGCATAATAGTCAGACTGGATTCCGCCGACGGCTCCTCCCTTTCTTACGACTGTTTGTCTCTGGAAAATTCCGTTTCCGGAAACGGAACCGTAGTTATAGATCTCCAGAATTTCAACGGGAACAATCCCGACGAATTTATAGATATAATGATAGAAAACGACATCACATTGAAGGTCATTTCATGGGCGGAGGCGGCTGAAAGCGGAATAACCTTTACCGCCGCGGACGACTACAAAGTTCACGACTACTACGGCGAGCTGTATTACTTCACCGTGCAGAATGCCGCCGACGGACTGTACATCTCCTACCAGATTCCGGAGCCCGCGGAATGGGCCGCGATTTTCGGAGCCGTTGCCGCGGCGGTTGCGATTCGCAGGCGTAGGTAATATCGGCGGATTTTTTGCGGCGAATTTCTGTGAAGGTGAAATCCGCGCAATTCGCGCGCCGCTTTCGGCTTTGAAGCGGCGCGCCTTTATTTTATGCGCCGCGCAAAAAAGGAAGCCGAAAAAAAGCGCCGGATAAAAATGGCCGCCGTACCCAATAAATATATTCCTTCGCGTCTATTCACCGCGCCTAATAAAATAAATATATTTCGCCACACATATTCACCGCGCCTAATAATAAAATATATTCTTTCGCGCGCTTGCGGAAAGGGGAAGGGAGGCGAGCGCGCTCCAAAACGCGTAATCGCTCAGAGAGCCGCATTGCTGCGCATGTTGTTCAGCCAGTCGGCAAAGCGGGTTTTTGCGCATGCAAAATCGCCCGAATGCGCGCCGCCGTCTAAAGTTGCGGAGCGTTGCGCCGCACATGCGCTGTCGCTTCGGATTGCGACGGCGGCAAGCAGGGTCAACTCTTTCGGCCTTTCGCCCCAAAAAAGTTTTTCGCCGAAAAATTTTTCGAGAATTTTTGCCGCGTCAAATCCCAAAGACTCCAATGACGGCCGCAACTTTTCCGGCGCCGGGCAGGGGAGCCCGTCTTTGCGCGGGCACCCGCCGGGGCCGCACAGGCAGTTGCAGCAACTTCCCGCAAGCAGCGCGAATCCCCCCGGCGTTTTCCGCTCGATGTCCAAGACATAAGGGTCGAAATCCCCGCGCAGCAGCTTGAACGCCTCCGCGGCGGATTTGCGGTCTAATTCGCCGGGCGCGAACTTTGCCCGGCGGCGTATCAGCACTATTTCGGAACACGTCTTGGGAATCGCGAAGCGCAGCGCGCCTGCCGGATACGGCGGGCAGCTCCACACCTTTGCGTAATTTGCGCACGCCTTGCAGGCCGCGCGGGCGGCGCGGATATTTAGGCACTTCTCCAGCTCTGCGCGCGCGGCCGTGCGCGCCTGTGTGGAAATCTCCATGCTTTCAAACGCGGTTGATTCGGATTTTTTGTCGCACTTAACTTTGCGGGGTGTCAACGACTTTTTTTTGGCCGCGCAAAAAAAAATGGTTGACGTTCCTTTGCGCTTTATACACATTTTGACGCTTTAAATTAGAAACGCCAGACAACTGGCGGCTTTTTCGACGTCGCCCTGGTAGCTCAGCTGGCAGAGCACGTCCTTGGTAAGGACGGGGTCGGCGGTTCAAATCCGCTCTGGGGCTCGTTGGAAAAGTCATCAACTAAACCTAAAAAAATAAACCGAAAGAACCATGTCGAAAGAATCATTCGTCAGAACAAAGCCCCACGTAAATGTGGGCACCATAGGCCATATTGACCATGGTAAAACCACACTCACGACCGCAATCTTGAAGGTTCAGTCGGACAAGGGCCTGGCTCAATTTAAGTCCTATCAGGACATCGCTAAGGGCGGCACTGTTCGCGACGCTACCAAGACTGTCACAATCGCCGTCGCCCACGTCGAGTACGAAACTCCGACGCGCCACTATGCGCACGTGGACTGCCCCGGCCACGCCGACTTCGTTAAGAACATGATCACGGGTGCGGCGCAGATGGACGGCGCAATCCTCGTCGTCAGCGCCGCCGACGGCCCGATGCCCCAGACGCGCGAGCACATTCTTTTGGCCAGGCAGGTCGGCGTTCCGCAAATCGTGGTGTTCCTCAACAAGTGCGATTTGCTCGACGACCCCGAACTGCTCGAACTCGTCGAGATGGAAGTGCGCGACCTTCTCAACAAGTACCAGTACGACGGCGACAATATTAAAATCATTCGCGGTTCGGCCACGCAGGCTCTCGAAGGCGTCGAATTTGGCGTAAAGAGCATAGACGCCCTCATGGACGCCATCGACTCCGAAATTCCGGAGCCGCAGCGCCCCGTCGACCAGCCCTTCATGATGAGCATTGAGGACGTGTTCTCCATCACCGGGCGCGGCACCGTCGCCACCGGCCGTATTGAGCGCGGCGTAATCAAGGTCAACGACGAAGTTGAAATCGTCGGCATGGGCGACACCCGCAAGACGGTCGTCACCGGCGTTGAAATGTTCCGCAAGCTCCTCGACCAGGGACAGGCGGGCGACAACGTTGGCCTGCTTTTGCGCGGCATAGAAAAGAACGAAATCCAGCGCGGAATGGTTCTGGCCAAGCCGGGTTCCATTACTCCGCACACCAAGGCCAAGGCTGAAATCTACGTCCTCACCAAGGACGAGGGTGGCCGCCACACGCCGTTCTTCTCGAACTACCGTCCGCAATTCTTCTTCGGCACGGCCGACGTCACCGGCGTCTGCAAACTGCCCGAGGGAGTTGAGATGGTCATGCCGGGGGACAACGTCTCCATTGAAATCGACCTCCAGAAGCCCATCGCCATGGAGAAGGGCCAGCGTTTCGCAATCCGCGAAGGTGGCCGCACGATTGGCGCGGGACGCATAACGGAAGTTTTGGCCTAAGTTTGGCGTTTTTCAAATCCGGCGGAGGCGGTTCTCCGCCGGGTTTTGCGACATGGAGTTCGCGTTCCCGCTTCCGCTAAAAAATTTATCGGCGGCGCATAGTTTGCCTCGGGCGGTTTTTTGGCGGGTTTAGGCGGGGGTGCGCAGTTCTTTTTATTTATTTGAAAAATTTTGCCGCCCGCGCGCATTTTTGTCGGATATTTTTTTTCGGCAAGGGGCGCGCGGCGGCGGAACATAGGGAAGTAGTTCAATTGGTAGAGCAGCGGTCTCCAAAACCGCGTGTTGGGGGTTCGAGTCCCTCCTTCCCTGCGTTCAAAACGTTTGCGGCGCGCGGTTTCGCGCGGGCAAAGAATGTCGAAGGCGGTCGGCCGCCAGCAAATTACAATGACAAATCCATTCCCAAAAATCAGGCAGTTTTACAAAGAGACCATGACGGAGCTTAAAAAGCTCACGTTGCCGACGCGCAAGGAATTGCGCAGTTCCATCGTGGTGGTTTTCGTGGCGATAGGCCTGTTGGGGATATTCGTCAGCGTGGTGGACTTCGCCGTTTACAACGTGGTCGATTTGTTCACTTCGTTCGTCCGGGGCGGAAAGTAAAAGGGATCTTCAATGGAATTGGAATACGATCCTAACAGTCTCTACAAGTGGTACGCGGTCCAGACGCGCTCCAATATGGAGCAGAAGGCTGTGGAGGGCCTCAAGCGCATGATAGACGTCGAGGACATGGGCGAATACATTTCCAAAGACGACATTCTCATGCCGGAGGAGCTTGTTTCGGAGGTCAAGAACGACAAGAAGACCACGCGCAAGCGCAAGCTTTATCCCGGCTACATTTTTATTAAGGTAAAGCTTTACGACGAGAACGAAAATTTTCTTGAAAAGCCGTGGTATTTTGTCCGCGGCATCAACGGAATAATAAATTTCATGGGGGGCGACAGGCCGCTTCCCCTGCGCGAAAACGAAATACGCGAAGTGTTCGAGCACATGAGGCAGTCGGAGGGCGTTGAGAAGCCCAAGGTCAACTTTGAGGTTGGCGAGGAGGTCAAGATAACCGACGGGCCCTTCCTCAGTCTCGTGGGAGTGATAGACGAAGTGGATCCGGAGCGCGGCAAGCTGAAGGTCAGCGTTTCGATTTTCGGCAGATTTACGCCGGTCGAGCTCGAATATTGGCAGGTTGAAAAGACCGTAAAGCAATAGCCTCTTTTGTTTTGCCGGCGGGAAGAAGCTGAAATTTTTAAAAAAAACGCTTGGCTTTTTCCCTAATACATAGATTATGGACGGCTTTCAGAAAAATTTACGCACAGCCTCAGCAAGGAAAATTCCAAAGGAAATCGGATAAAAATGGCAAAGAAAGTAGTAAAGGAAATCAAGTTGCAACTTCCCGCGGGCGCGGCGAATCCGGCGCCGCCGGTAGGTCCGGCGCTCGGCGCGGCGGGCGTGAACATCATGGGTTTCTGCAAAGAGTTCAATGCGCGCACAAAGGATCAGGCGGGAATGATTCTTCCGGTGGTCATCTCCGTGTATCAGGACAAGTCTTTCACGTTTGTGTTGAAGTCGCCTCCGGCGGCGGTTCTCTTGAAGAAGGCGGCAAAAATCGCCTCCGGCAGCGCGAAGCCCAATATGGACAAGGTCGGCAAGGTCACTAAGGCCCAGGTTATGGAAATAGCCAAGATCAAGGCGAACGACCTCAATGCCGAGAGCCCCGAAGCTGTCTGCAGAATAATAGAGGGCACGGCCCGCTCCATGGGCATCGACATCGTCGGATAATCCCGGCGGGTTTTCGCATAGAGGGCGCGTTCTGCCGCCGTTCGGCCTGCGAAAGGCGTCGGCGGCGGGGGGCGGAAAATCCGGGAAAATTTCGCCCCGATATTGAGCGAGCGATTTTTTTGATCCGTCCTACGGCGGGTCGCAGACAAGTAAAACCGCACTGCTGGACTCGTTTTCGGCAGGAGACAAACAAAAAAGTCATGGTTAAAAGAAGCAAAAGATACAAGAAAGCGATGGAAGGCCTTTCGGAAAAGGCGCTTTCTGTCGTTGACGCGGTGAACGCGTTGCAGGCGATGCCGGCCGCGCGTTTTGACGAGACGGTTGAGCTTTCGTTCAACCTGAACGTCGACCCCAAGCAGAGCAATCAGATGGTACGCGGCACGGTGCGCCTTCCCAACGGGAGCGGCAAAAAGGTTCGCGTGGTCGTCTTTACCGAGAAGCCGGAGGAGGCTCTTTCCGCTGGTGCGGACAAGGCCGGATTTGCCGAGCTTATAAAGGAAATTGAGGGGGGCTGGCTGGATTTCGACGTCGCAATCTCGACGGTTTCGGCGATGAAGGAAGTCCGCAAGGTGGCTAGGGTTCTCGGTCCCCGCGGGTTAATGCCCAATCCCAAGAGCGGAACGGTGACCGACGACGTGGTTTCGGCGATTCAGGAAGTCAAGGCCGGCCGCGTGGAGTACAAGATGGACAAGACCGCCAACATGAGCGTGACGGTGGGCAAGCGCAGCTTTTCGGCAGACAAGCTTGTTGAGAACGTCAAGACCGCGCTTGCGAGCGTGGCGGCGGCTCGCCCGGAAGTCGTCAAGGGTAAGTTTGTAAACTCGGTGTCGATCAGTTCGACGATGAGTCCCTCGGTGAAAATATCGCTGGGCGAAATTTCGGAATAGAGGAGGGAGTTTAGACAATGAGACCAGAAAAGAAATTTCTCGTTGAGGAGGCGCGCAACCGCATATCTTTGGCCGAACACCTCTTTCTCGTCAGCTTTACGGGAGTGAAAGTTTCCGATTCGGCCGCGTTCCGCAAGGCTCTTGCGGCGGTCGGCGCGGAGTATCACGTCTCCAAGAATTCGATAATCAACATAGTCGCCAAGGAGCTTGGGCTTCCGGACGTTTCCTCGGTTCTTTCGGGTCAGACCGGCTTTATCTGCGGGGGGTCGGATCCGGCGGCGGTGGCCAAGGTCGTGTCGGAATTTTTCAAGACCCGCGAGAACGCGGAAATCAAGCTCGGGGTTTTGGGCGAAAAGGTCATGACTAAGGAGGAGGTAATCCACCTGGGCAGCCTTCCGTCGCTTCCGGAGCTTCGGGCGAAGTTCCTGGCTTTGCTCAATACGCCCGCCAAGCAGATTGTCCGCGTCATATTCGTTCGCGGCGAGAAGCTCGAAGGCAAGGAGTAGTTTTTACGCATTTCGCTCGCGTTGCGCGGGCGGAATTTTTCAGGCAATTTTCGGGCGTGGCAAACGCTTGGCAACAATGTTTCCCGGGCTTTTATTTGCCGAAGTTTGGGGAGCGCAAAACAACAACTAATGGACTAACTTAGGAGGCGTTGGCCTCTTAATTGTTCCGCAGGGGAACGCTAAGAGTCCGAAGGAGAACAAAATCATGGCAGACATTACAAAGGATCAGGTTATAGAATGGCTCAGCGCGCTGACGGTCGTCGAGGCGGCAGAGCTGGTCAAGGAGCTGGAGGAAAAGTGGGGCGTAAGCGCGGCGGCTCCCGTGGCGGTTGTCGCCGGAGGGGCTGCGGCTCCCGCGGAGGAAGAGAAGGTCGCTTTCGACGTCGTGTTGAAGTCGGTTGACGCTTCCAAGAAGATTGCGGTCATTAAGGAAGTCCGCGCGATTACCTCTCTCGGTTTGGCGGAGGCCAAGGCTTTGGTCGAAGGCGCGCCCAAGACCCTCAAAGAGGGCGTCACAAAGGCGGAGGCCGAAGAGATGGCCAAGAAGCTCAAGGACGCCGGCGCGGAGGTCGAAATCAAGTAATTGGCTTTTTATAACCACAGTTGACACATTTCGCGGAGAGTTCGCGGCGCGGTGGATATATCCCGTGCTGCGGCTGTCCGCTTTTTCCGCTTAAAAAGTTCGAAGCGTAAAAAACGGGCTTGCAGATAAAGTTCTTTCAAATTTTTACGAATTGTTAAAGTTCGACGCATTGTTGCGGATTGGGCTGTGGCATCTTCGGGGGATTCGGCGGGCGCATTCGCGCGCCGCAATTTTCGGGAATGCGGGCGGTTCGTTCTTCGGCGGAGTGCTCGGGCGTTGCAATGGGCAGACAGCACGGCGCGGGGCGCGATTGCGTTTTCGTGTTCTTTTGAAATTATTGGGGAGCGCGGAAGCCGGGGTCGGGCGCGGTTGTTTTTGTTGTTTCATTGCGCGGTTTAGCGGTATTGCGCGCTTTGGCGGTTGCGGCGGAGTGCTGAGGTTTCTCCTTTCTTAGGGGGGGAGCGGCGGTTCGCCTGCATGTCGGCAGCTTTGGAAGCGGCGGCATTCTTTTGGGAATGCGCGGCGCTTTTTGTGTGCCGTCTGTTCGCGGGGGCTTGCAGTCTTTGAGAGGCGACCTTCAGGAGGCCAGGATTATCTTAGGTTCCGCCGTTTTTCGATGCTGTTGCCGGCTTTCAATTTTCGGAAGGCTGTCGGCTTTTGAATCGCTGGAGCGTTTCGGCGTTCCACCCACTTTTTGCGCGCTGGCGCCCTTTGGCTTTTGGGCGTTTCTGCTGTTTGCGAAGGAAGTGCGGTTGCGGCTCTTAAAAGGCGACATTGCGGCATGCGGCGCGCGTCGGAATTTTCGGGAAACCTGCGCTTCATATGTGCGGCGTTTTTTGGGGGAGCGTTGCCGGCAGCCTGCTAATATGCGGCCTTTTAAGGGCGGCTTTCGAAGCGACGGCGCCTTCATGGAAATGTCGGCCTTTTGCAAGGCGCTTTCGGCTTTTGAAGAGCCGGCCGCTTTCGGCGCGAGGCGCGTTGTTTTCGCGCATCTTGCGCGCGGGGCTTGAACGTGCGCGATTCGTAAAAATCGAGAGGGAACAAACATTTAAAAATCCAAGAATATGTCAGAGCGAAAAAATTTTGGAAAGCTGAAGGAAGTATTGCCCCTTCCGAATCTCATTGAGAACCAGGTCAAGTCGTACGCCGATTTCCTGCAGAAGGACGTTCCTCCGTCCAAGAGGGAAATGAAGGGTCTGCACGCGGTTTTCAGCGAGATATTCCCCATAGAGAGCTACGACGGCAAGCACAAGCTCGAATACGTCTCCTACGAATTGGTGGGGCCGAAGATGAGCGAGGTTGAGTGCATAAGGGAAGGCGCGACATATTCCGTAGCCCTCTACGTCACTTTTCGCCTGCGCGAGGGCGACCGCACTCAGGAAGAGCGCATTTTTATGGGCGACATCAACATGATGACCGCCAGCGGCAGCTTTATCGTAAACGGGGCCGAGCGCGTCGTCGTAAGCCAGCTTCACCGCAGCCCCGGCATATGCTTTGAGGAGAGCGTGCACAGCTCCGACAAGGTTTTGTTTTCCTACCGTCTCATTCCCGACCGCGGCACTTGGGTGGAAGTTCAGTTCGACCAGAACGATTTGCTGTACGTCTACATAGACCGCCGCCGCCGCCGCCGCAAATTTTTGATCACAACTTTGCTTCGCGCCTTTGGCCACAGCTCCGACCAGGAGATTGTCAATCTGTTCTACAAGGTGGAGGATTTGTCCGTAAACAAGGCGCTCAAGATGGATAACATTTCGCACTACGTCTTGGCGGAGGCCGTCACGGATACCGACAAGGGCGTGGTTTTGCTGAAGCAGTACGAGACTCTCACGACCATCGCCGTCCAAAAGTTCAAAGCCGCCAACATTCAGGAGATAAAGGTAATCGACACGACGGTTGACGACGGCGCGATAGTCCGCGCGATAAAGAAGGACAAGACCAAGAACGAGGAGAGCGCTCTCAAGTACATTTACACGCAGCTGCGCCCGGGCGAGCCCGTGACGATAGAGAATGCGCGCGTGCTCATGCGCCGCACTCTGCGCGACCCGAAGCGCTATGACCTCGGCCGCGTCGGGCGTTTCAAGATAAACCAGAAATTGGGTCTGAAGACTCCGCTGGACACCAGGATACTGACCAGCGAGGACATCGTGGAGGCCACGAAGTATCTCTGCCGCCTGAAGAAGGGCGACGGCGTAATCGACGACATCGACAATTTGGGCAGCCGCCGCGTCCGCACGGCGGGCGAGCTTTTGGCGAATCAGTGCCGCATAGGTTTGGCGCGCACGGAAAAGGTTATCCGCGAGCGGATGAACGGCTCCGACCAGAACAGCGACTCGCTCACTCCGAGCCGCCTCGTCAACACGAAGGCCATGACCACGGTGATACGCGACTTCTTTGCGCGCAACCAGCTTTCGCAGTTCATGGACCAGATAAACCCGCTTTCCGAGCTTACGCACAAGCGCCGTCTTTCTGCGCTCGGGCAGGGCGGCTTGAGCCGCGAGCGCGCGGGCTTTGAGGTTCGCGACGTCCACGCGTCGCACTACGGCAGGATTTGTCCGATTGAGACGCCGGAAGGCCCGAATATCGGCTTGATAAACTCCCTTTCGTGCTACGCGCGCATAAACGAGTTCGGCTTTATAGAGACGCCTTACAGGAAGGTTGAGAACGGCAGGGTGCTCAACAAGATAGAGTACCTGTCTGCGGACGACGAAGAGGGCCTTACGGTGGCGCAGGCCAACAGCGAAATCAAGGACGGAAGGCTTGTCGGCCGCGTCACGGCGAGGAAGTTCGACGAGGTCAGCGAAGTCGATCCGGCGGACGTCGACTACATGGACGTAAGCCCCAAGCAGCTCGTGTCGGTTGCGGCGGGTCTGATACCGTTCCTCGAGCACGACGACGCAAACCGCGCGCTGATGGGTTCAAACATGCAGCGCCAGGGGGTTCCGCTTCTCAAGACGCAGGCTCCGTATGTCGCCACGGGTATAGAGGCGCGCGTCGCGTCGGACTCGCGCACGGTGATACTTTCGGAGTCGGACGGCAAGATCGCCAGCGTGGACGCCAAGAGGATAGTCGTCACTCCGGACGGGGAGATGCCGAAGAAGACTTCCGGCAAGCTCAAGACCGACAAGGAAAAGGGGATATACGTTTACGAGCTGCGCAAGTTCATGCGCTCGAACGCCTGCACGTGCTTCAACCAAAAGCCCGTGGCAAAGAAGGGCGACGTCGTTCGCGTGGGTACCGTTCTTGCGGACGGCGCGGCGACGGACGGCGGCGAGCTGGCTTTGGGAAAGAACGTTCTTGTGGCCTTCATGCCGTGGAACGGGTACAACTTTGAGGACGCCATACTTCTTTCGGAAAAGCTGATTAAAAACGACGTGTTCACGTCGGTTCACATAGAGGAGTACGAGGTCACCGCGCGCGACACGAAGCTCGGGCCGGAGGAGATCACGCGCGATATTCCGAATGTCGGCGACGACGCGCTCAGGAACCTCGACCGCGACGGCGTGATACGCGTCGGGGCGGAGGTCAAGGCGGGCGACATTCTCGTCGGCAAAATCACGCCCAAGAGCGAGACGGAGCTGGCTCCGGAAGAGAAGCTTCTGCGCGCGATTTTCGGAGAGAAGGCCGCGGACGTAAAGGACACGTCGCTTTTGGTACCGTCCGGGGTCAAGGGGATAGTGATGGACGTTAAGCGCTCCACGAAGTCGGAGCACGAGAGCGAAAAGCTCAATCCCAGCGACGTGCGCCGCCGCACCAGGAAGGTCAACGAGGAGCACCGCGCCCAGTTCGACAAACTGCGCGACGAACTGACGGAGGCGCTCTCCAACGTTCTTTTGGGCGAGAAGATTCCCCTCGACGTCCGCAACAAATCCACCGGCGAGGTCATCATACCGGCCAACAGGAAGATTACCAAGACTCTCCTGCGCCGCTTGGCCGCCATTTCAAAGGACATAGACATAGATCCGTCGCCCGTGCGCATAAAGATAATGGAGATTATCGACGGCTACCAGCGGCGGTTTGACGAGATAGAGAACGAGCGCGCCCGCAAGGTCGATTCCATCGAAAACGGCGACGGTTCCGACCAGAACACAATCAAGAGCGTGAAGGTTTACATTGCGACCAAGCGCAAGATTCAGGTTGGCGACAAGATGGCGGGGCTCCACGGGAACGAGGGCGTGGTCGCGCGCATAGTTCCTGAGGAGGACATGCCCTACCTGCCCGACGGCACGCCCGTTGAAATCTGCCTGAATCCGATGGGCGTTCCCTCTCGAATGAATGTCGGCCAGGTTTTGGAGACGCACTTGGGCTGGGCGTGCAAGAAGCTCGGTCTGAAGGTGGCCACTCCGATATTCGACGGCATAAGCGAGAAGGACATTCGCGGATATTTGAAGCAGTCGGGAATGCCGGAGAGCGGCAAGATACGCCTGCTCGACGGGCTTACCGGCGAATATTTCGACCAGCCCGTGGTTGTCGGGTACATCTACATGATGAAGCTCAACCACCTTGTGGCCGACAAGATTCACGCCCGCGCGGTGGGGCCGTACAGCCTGATAACCCAGCAGCCTTTGGGCGGCAAGGCGCAGTACGGCGGCCAGCGTTTCGGAGAGATGGAGGTTTGGGCGTTGGAGGCGTACGGGGCGGCTTACACGCTCCAGGAGCTTCTGACGGTCAAGAGCGACGACGTTCAGGGGCGCACGAAGATCTACGAGCAGCTTGTCAAGGGGGACAGCTCCCTTCAGGCCGGGACGCCGCAGTCCTTCAACGTCTTGATGAAGGAGATTCAGGGTCTGTGCCTGAACATCAGGCCGGAGACGAACGACGCCTAATTTCCGCCGGAACACTTGCAAAAAAAGGACTCTTTTATGGACGAAAACAATACAAGTCAAGCGCGCGAGGCGCGCGAGATTCTCGGTTTCGACAACGACGCGGGCTTTGACTGCGTTTCCATCGGATTGGCGTCGCCGGACACGATACGCTCGTGGTCGAAGGGCGAGGTCAAGAATCCCGAGACCATCAATTACAGGACGTTCAAGCCGGAGCCCGGCGGCCTTTTCTGCCAGAGAATTTTCGGGCCCGTGCGCGACTACGAGTGCGCGTGCGGAAAGTACAAGCGCATACGCTTTAAGGATCAGATTTGCGACCGCTGCGGCGTCGAGGTGACGACCAGCCGCGTGCGCCGCGAGAGAATGGGGCACATAGAGCTCGCCGTTCCGGTGTCGCACATTTGGTTTCTGAAGAGCATGCCCAGCCGTCTCGGGCTCATGCTCGACATGACGGCGAAGGCCCTTGAGAGCGTGATTTATTACGAGCGTTACATCGTCATCGACCCGATGAACACGTCGTTTCAGTTCATGCAGTTTCTGACCGACGCGGAGTATCAGGCCGCGATTGACGCGGGCGACGAATTTGTCGCCAAAATGGGGGCGGAAGCTATACGCGACCTCCTGGCGAAAATCGACCTTGAGAAAATGGAGGTCGAACTTGCCGAGCAGATCAAGGCGACGCGCTCCAAGCAGATAAAGAAGAAGCTTTCAAAGCGTCTCAAGCTGGTGCAGGGCTTCATAGAGAGCGGGACGCGTCCGGAGTGGATGATTCTCGAGGTTCTTCCCGTCATTCCGCCGGATTTGCGCCCGCTTGTCCCGCTGGAGGGCGGTCGCTTTGCCACGTCGGATTTGAACGACCTCTACCGCCGCGTAATCAACCGCAACAACCGCCTGCGCAGCCTCATGCAGATGAAGACGCCGGACGTCATCATACACAATGAGAAGCGCATGCTGCAGGAGTCCATAGACGCGCTGTTCGACAACGGCCGCCACGGGCGTCCGGTGACGGGCGCCGGCAACAGGGCGCTCAAGAGCATTTCCGACATGCTCAAGGGCAAGCAGGGGCGTTTCCGCCAGAACTTGCTCGGTAAGCGCGTGGACTATTCGGGGCGTTCGGTGATCGTCATAGGGCCGGATTTGAAGCTGCATCAATGCGGGCTTCCCAAGAAGATGGCGCTGGTGCTGTTCGAGCCGTTCATAATACGCAGGCTGAAGGAGCTCGGGTTCGTCCATACGGTGCGCAGCGCGCGCAAGATGATTGAAAAGAAGTCGCCGGAAGTTTGGGACATACTTGAGGAGGTCACCGAGGGGCACCCGGTCATGCTGAACCGCGCGCCCACGCTTCACAGGCTTTCGATACAGGCGTTTGAGCCCGTTCTCATAGAGGGCGACGCAATCAGGCTCCACCCGCTCACGTGCGCGGCCTACAATGCGGACTTTGACGGCGACCAGATGGCGGTACACGTTCCGCTCTCGCTCGAGGCCATAATGGAGGCCAAGCTTCTGATGCTCGCCAGCAACAACATATTCTCCCCGTCGTCGGGCAAGCCGATTTTGACGCCGTCGCAGGACATCGTTTTGGGCGTGTATTATCTGACGTACGAGCCGAGCAAGAAGAAGGAGGCGGGCGACCGCGTTCCGATTCTGGCCAACGTCCGCGAGGTCGAGGCCGCCCACGCCGAGGGAATGCTGCACTGGCACGACTGGATTGACTTCGTGAATCCCGACTTCGGCAAAAAGACCATTTACGGCGACCCGAACAAAAAGCTCATTCGCACGACGGTCGGCAGGGTGATATTCAATACGATATGGCCCGAGCAGATGGGCTTTGTCAACTTCTCCGTTCCGAAGGGCAAGCTCGGGGATTTGATTTTGAACACGTTTAAAATCTGTGGCCGCGCGGACAGCGCGCCCGTGCTCGACAAGATGAAGGCGATGGGGTTCCGCACCGCGACGCTGGCGGGCATATCCATCGGAATCGGCGACATGAACATTCCGTCGGAAAAGCCGGCCATAATCGCCGCGGCGCGCGCGAAGATAAAGGAGGTGGAAAACGACTACCACAAGGGCACCATCACCAAGGGCGAGCGCAGCAACAAGGTGATCGACATATGGAACGTCGCCACGGAGGAGATCGCCAAGAGGGCGTTTGAAAATCTGGCGAAGGTTCCGGAAAAGACTTGGGGCAGGCAGCACATAAATCCGGTCTACATTCTCATGGATTCCGGGGCGCGCGGCAACAAGGCTCAGGTTCGCCAGCTCTGCGGGGCGCGCGGCCTGATGGCGAAGCCCAACGGCGAGATTATCGAGCGTCCGATTCTGTCGTCTTTCCGCGAGGGGCTGAGCGTTCACGAATACTTCATTTCCACGCACGGCGCCCGCAAGGGTTTGGCCGACACCGCGCTGAAAACCGCGGACGCCGGCTACATGACGCGCAAGCTTTGCGACGTCGCCATGGACGTGATCATAACCGAGGAAGACGACGGAAACCGCAACGGCATCTGGAAGGAGGCCATATACGACGGCGACGACGAGATTGTCTCGCTCTTCGACCGCATTGTCGGCCGCTGCTCCAGCGACGACGTTCGCAATCCCGCCAATCCGGACGAGATAGTAATACCCAGCGGCGCGCTGATTACGGAGGAGATGGCTAAGCGCGTGAACGCGTTGGGCATTGAGCGCGTGAAGGTCATGAGTCCGCTCACGCACTTGAAGCGCAACTCGATTCCCGCGAAGGCGTACGGCATAGACCCGTCCACTCAGAAGTTAGTGGAGCGCGGGACGGCGGTCGGCATAATTGCGGCGCAGTCCATAGGCGAGCCCGGAACGCAGTTGACGATGAGAACGTTCCACGTCGGCGGCGTGGCGCAGTCTGTCAAGGCGCCTGAAATAAGGGTTCGCACGAGCGGCACGGTCAAGTACGACGACCTCCGCACGGTCACCATCAAGGAGAACGCGCATGTCGTGCTCAACAAGACCGGACACATACATATCATTGACGAGGACGGCAAGGTTGCCGAGGATTACGCGATAGTCGCCGGCTCCCTCATTCCGTTCGACGACGGCGCCCCCATAAAGAAGGGGCAGATGCTCGCGCAATGGGACCCGCACAACATACCGATTTTGGCGGACAAGGGCGGCAAGATCGTGTTCCGCGACATGATCGACGGCCTTACCTACCGCAGCGATTTCGACCCATCCACGGGGAGAAACACCATAACTATTTCCGACCACAAGGAGGACCTCAATCCGACCGTGGCCATAATCGACCCCAAGACGAAGAAGGAGGTTTCCTTCCTCGCCATACCGACCGGGGCGCAGGTTGTAGTTTCCGACGGCGACACTATCGCCGCGGGCGCGATGATAGCCAAGACTCCGCGTTCGGCGGCCAAGACGCAGGACATCACCGGCGGTCTGCCGCGCGTCGCTGACCTCTTTGAGGCGCGCAGGCCGAAGGAGGCCGCTGAAATGGCGCGCATGGACGGCATAGTGAAGCTCGGAGGAATTCGCCGCAAGAAGCGCGTTCTCAAGATCGTCCCGAAGGGCGACGAAAAGGGGCTGAAGGGCGACGAGGCCGACGAGCGCGCGGAAGAGCATCTCATACCGGCCAACAAGCGCATCACCGTCCAGGACGGCGACGAGGTGAAGAAGGGCCAGTTCCTCACCGAGGGCGGCGCGGATCCGAGCGAAATCCTGGAGGTGCTTGGTTCGAACGCCGTGCAGGAGTATATTCTGCGCGAGATTCAGAAGGTTTACCGCTCTCAGGGCGTCACCATCAACGACAAGCACATAGAGGTGATCGCCTCCAGAATGCTGCGCAAGGTCCGCGTGACCGAGCCTGGCGACTCCGACTATTTCTGGGGCCAGCAGGTTGACCGCTTCGAGTTCATGGAGACGAACCGCGGAATTGTTGAGGCCGGCGGCAAGCCCGCCACGGGCGAGCCCATACTGCTCGGCATCACAAAGGCCAGCCTTGAGACGGAGAGCTTCATCAGCGCGGCCTCCTTCCAGGAGACTACGCGCGTCCTTACGGAAGCCGCGACGCTCGGCAAGAAGGACGACCTTACCGGCTTCAAGGAAAACGTCATCATGGGCAACCTGATACCTGCGGGTACGGGGCTGAACGCCTACCGCAAGCTGAAAGTCTTTGCGGCGGGGGCCGGCATGCTCGACGGCGGCGAATCTTCGGAGGGCGTAGGGGCGGAAAGCGCGCTTTCGGCGCGCGAGTAGCCCGTCGGCTTTCGGGTGTGCTCTTTCGGCGTTTCGGGGAGGAGGGTTGCAGCTTCCCGAACGCGGGGAACGGCCGGGCTGGCGGAGCGGATAAGCGCAAAGTTTGCGCCGCGCTCTGCGCAGCTTGGAAGAGTAAAATTCCAACATTGCAATCCGCGTCCCGCATGCGGCGCAGGCCGCTAAAACGGGGCAATCCGCGCGATTGCGGAAAAATAAATCAAAAAAAAACTTGCCAAAGAATGGGGCAAATATACTTTCCCTTTTCTTTCTCTTTAATCAGACACAAAATATGCCTACAATAAATCAATTAGTTCGCAAACCGCGCCGTCTCGTCGTTTCAAAGACGAAGGCTCCCGCTCTCAAGGCATGCCCATTTCGCCGCGGCGTGTGCGTGCAGGTCATGACCCGCACTCCCAAAAAGCCCAATTCGGCTATCCGCAAAGTCGCAAAAGTCCGCCTGACTTCCGGCTATGAAGTCATTGCATACATTCCCGACGAGGGGCACTCGCTCCAGGAGCACAGCGTAGTGCTCGTGCGCGGCGGCCGCGTCAAGGACTTGCCCGGCGTCCGTTACCACATTATCCGCGGCGCCCTCGACTGCGTCGGCGTTGAGAAGCGTCGCCGCAGCCGCTCGAAGTACGGCGTGAAACGCCCGAAGGCCGGCAAGTAAACAGCAACACATTATCACAAGGCAGAAATTATGTCACGCAGACACAGAGCTGAAAAAAGAGAACGCATTCCCGATTCGCGCTACAAGAGCCCGTTGGTAAGCCACCTCATCAACATGATAATGAAGAGGGGCAAGAAGTCGGTTGCCGAGCGCATAGTTTACGGCGCAATCGAGCGCGTCAGCGAAAAGCTTGAAAAGGGCGATCCCATAGATTTGCTTCTCGGCGCGCTTGAGAACGTTCGCCCGAAGCTGGAAGTCAAGAGCCGCCGCGTCGGCGGGGCCACGTATCAGGTTCCGGTGGAGGTCTCGTTCGACAGGCAGCAGACGCTCGCATTTCGCTGGCTCATAGAAGCGGCGGCGGCCAAGAAGGGGCTCCCGATGGCGGAGGCTCTGGCAGCGGAGCTCGTGGACGCGTACAACAACACGGGTACAGTCGTAAAGAAGCGCGAAGACGTTCACAAGATGGCGCAGTCCAACAGGGCCTTTGCGCATTTGCGCTGGTAGCGCGGACGGCGTCTTTTTATCCATCGCAAGGCGAACATCAATTAGAGCAAGCAAGACATGGCACAATTATCGGAAAAGAATTCTCCGAACAGGCCGAAGCCTCTCGAGTACACGAGAAACATAGGCATATCCGCCCACATAGACGCGGGCAAGACAACCTGTTCGGAACGCATTTTGTTTTACAGCGGCGTGGTGCATAAGATCGGCGAGGTTCACGAGGGAACGGCCGTCACCGACTGGATGGAGCAGGAGCGCGAGCGCGGCATTACGATCACCTCTTCGGCAATCAGCTGCAATTGGACGACGAAGGAGGGCCCGTACGCCAATATCGAGCACCAGATAAACCTCATAGACACTCCCGGACACGTCGACTTCACCGCCGAGGTGGAGCGTTCGCTCCGCGTTCTCGACGGGGCGGTTGCCGTGTTTTGCGCGGTTGCGGGCGTGCAGCCCCAGTCCGAGACGGTCTGGCGGCAGATGAACAAGTACCACGTTCCCCGCATAGCTTTCATAAACAAGATGGACAGAACCGGCGCGGATTTCTACGGCGCTGTGAACGACATCAAGACGAAGCTCAACGGCAATCCCCATCCGCTGTTTCTCCCCATCGGTTCGGAGGACAAGTTCATAGGCCTTGTGGACCTGGTGAAAATGAAGGCCTTTATGTACGACGAGAGCGACCCGCTTGGCGTGAAGTTCGACGAGGTTGAAATTCCCGCCGAATACAAGGAGAAGGCCGAGCAGTACAGGGCGCAGCTAATCGAGGCGGTCGCGGATTTCGACGACGACATCATGGTGCGCTTCCTCGACGGCGACATGAATTTTACCGAGGACGAATTGCGCAGGGGCATTCGTAAAGCTACGCTTTCTCGCGAATTTGTCGGTGTCATACCGGGGTCGGCGTTCAAGAACAAGGGCGTGCAGATGATGATGAACGCCGTTGTGGACTATCTGCCCTCTCCGCTCGACGTTCCGCCGATCAAGGCCTACGCCGAAGGCGACGAGGACGAACCCTCTTTAGAGATTGTTTCGGACGACTTCGCGCCGCCTGCGGCTCTCGCGTTCAAGCTTTGGAGCGATCCGTTTGTCGGCAAGTTGGTGTTTATCCGCGTTTACAGCGGCTGCATAAAGAAGGGCATGCAGGTTTACAATCCGCGCACGCGCAAGACGGAGCGCATTTCCCGCCTGCTGATACTCAAGGCCGACAAGCGCGACGACATCGACGAGGCCTATTCGGGCTCCATATGCGCGATTATCGGCGCCAAGGATATAGCCACCGGCGATACTCTCTGCGAGCGCGACCACGAGCTGCGCCTCGAGCCGCCGACCTTCCCGGAGCCGGTTATCGCCATGAGCATAGAGCCCAAGAGCAAGGCGGACCAGGAGAAGCTTTCGATTGCGCTTTCGCGCCTGTCGGACGAGGACCCGACATTCGTCGTGACGTCCAATCAGGAAACCGGCCAGACGCTGATTGCGGGCATGGGCGAGCTCCATTTGGAAATTATACGCGACCGCCTCATGCGCGAGTTCAAGGTTGAGGCCGACGCCGGCAAGCCGCAGATTGCCTATCGCGAGACGATCACCAAGCCCGCGGCCGGCGTGGGCAAGTTCGTCCGCCAGTCGGGCGGCCGCGGCCAGTACGGGCATGCGGAAATCAAGATCGAGCCGCTGGAGAAGGGCAAGCACTACGAGTTTGTCAACGAGATTGTCGGCGGTGTGATTCCCAAGGAGTACATCAAGCCGACGGAGGACGGCATCAAGGAGGCCATGCTCAACGGCGTCGTCGCGGGGTATCCGGTTGTCGATGTCAAGGTGCGCTTGGTGTTCGGTTCGTTCCACGAGGTTGACTCGTCCGAAATGGCGTTCAAGATGGCCGGCATTTTCGCCTTCAAGGACGCCATGAAGAACGCGGCTCCGATTCTGCTCGAGCCCATCATGAAAGTCGAGGTCACCACGCCCGACGAGTATCAGGGCGACATCATGGGCGACATCAACCGCCGCCGCGGCCAGATACAGGGCATGGAGACGAAGGGCAACCTCTGCAACATCAAGGCGTTTATTCCGCTTGAAACGATGTTTGGATACGCGACGGACATACGTTCGCTGTCCAGCGGCAGGGCGTCGTACTCGATGGAGCCAAGCCACTTTGAGCAGGTGCCGGCCAACGTCCTCAAGCAGGTTCAGGAGGGCGCGGCGAAGAAGGCCGCCCAGAGATAATTTTAACTGGAAAAACATATGGCTACTCAGAGAATAAGAATCAAACTCAAGGGCTACGACTTTCGCACGATAGACCAGAGCGCGAGCGACATCGTTGAAACGGCGAAGCGCACGGGCGCAAGGGTATCCGGTCCGGTGCCGTTGCCGACCAAGATTGAGAAGTATTCGGTCAACCGTTCCGTCCACGTCAACAAAAAGAGCATGGAGCAGTTTGAGCTGCGCACGCACAAGCGCCTTATCGACATAATCGACCCCACGGTCAATACGGTTGACGAGCTCAAGAAGCTCAATCTTCCCTCCGGCGTTGACATCACAATCAACGTTTAGGCTTTTTTCGTGCGGATAGCGGCCGGGCCGTTATTCGCATTTTTACAGGTTTTTTCTGCTGGATTCAGCGCGGATTTTTTGAAGTGCCGGCATAAGATTTGCCGAGAACCGAAAAATCTGCGCGAATTTTGTTAAAAAAATTATTCTGCGGGAAAAAATATATTGACAGCGGCATAGAGGTATCCACTATTGCCCTTCTTTACAGATTTTTTAAACGACAACAATAACGCTAAAGCAGGTCTGAAAAGGGACTGATTTGCGATCGACGCGCGGCCGGGAGGCTGCGCCGGCCTGAGAGCTTTACCCGCTGTAAAACGCGGGGACGGGTCTGCGGGGTCGGCATTCGGGAAGAAATTTCCCCGCAAGATTGCAAGGCCGTTCCGCCTGCCGCTTAGACATGAGCAAAATACTGATAGGTAAAAAGCTGGGCATGACCCAGATTTTTGACGAGGGCAACAACATGGTTGCCGTGACGGTCGTCGAGGCCGGTCCGTGCCCCGTCACCCAAGTAAAAACCGCTCAGAGCGACGGATACGAAGCCGTGCAAATCGGTTTCGGCGCGCAGAAGGAACAGCGCGTCAGCAAGCCTTCGCTCGGGCATCTGAAGAAAGCCGGCGTTGCGCCCGTGCGCAAATTGATGGAATTTCGCGTCGAAAACGCCTCGGAGTACAAGCCCGGCGACGTTTTGACGGTTTCGGCCTTCCAGGAGGGTCAGATTGTCGACATCATAGGCACCACAAAGGGTCGCGGCTTCCAGGGCGTGATGAAGCGCTACAACTTTGCCGGCCAGCCCGAAACTCACGGCCACATGATGCACCGCCGTCCCGGTTCCGTGGGCTGCCGCCAGACTCCTGGCCACATTTACAAGGGGCGCAAGATGCCCGGCCACATGGGGCAGGTGCGCCGCACTACGCAGAACCACCCGATAGTGAAAATTTTGGAAGACAAAAATATTCTCCTTATAAAGGGCAGTCTTCCCGGCGCGAAGGGCGATTTTGTCGTCGTTCGCCCCGCAAAGAAGGTCAAGCAGTCTAAATAGGGAGCCGCACAATGAAACTTAAAGTTTATAAGAAAGACGGTTCGGAGTTTGTCGAGCAGGATTTTGACGCCATTCCCCAGTTTGAAGGCGACAAGGGCGTGTTCGCGCTCAAGGAAACTTTGGTCGCGTACCAGGCCAACGCCCGCCAGGGCAACGCCTCCACGCTCGATTACGGCGAAGTCGGCGGCACGTCCCGCAAGCCTTTCAAGCAGAAGGGCGGCGGTCGCTCGCGCCACGGGACGATGAAGAGCCCCATTCACCGCGGAGGGGCGGTGGTGTTCGGCCCCAAGCCGCGCGACTGGTCGAAGAAGATAAACCGCAAAGTGAAGTCGCTGGCGTTCAACAGGGCTCTCTTTGACAGGTGTTCCGATGACGGCATCTGCATCATCGAGCAGTTCGAGGCTCCGGAGCTCAAGACCAAGGCAGTTGACGCCGTTTTGAAGAAGATAGTTCCCGAAGGCAAAGTTCTCCTGATAGACGACACTTTCGACGACAACTTCATCAGGGCCAGCCGCAATATAAACCGCGTCAACTTTTGCGAGACTTCCATGTTGAGCGCGTTTGAGCTTGTTCGCTTTGAAAAGATAATCGTCAGCCGCAAGGGTTTTGACACGGTTTTGGTTCGCGCAAACAGGGGTTAATCATGATTAATGCGGAAAAAATTATAAAGGGGTTTCGCGTGACCGAAAAGGCTACCGATTTGCAGGTCGCCAACAAGTACACGTTTGAAGTTTCGGACGATGCCAATGCGGTGTCGGTGGCCTGCGCGGTGGAGCGGGCGTTCAAAGTCACCGTTGAGAAGGTGAACATCATGAACGCCAAGGGGAAGGTGAAGGTTTCCCGCATGCGCAAGGCTAATCCCGGCGTCAAGGGCAGAATGAAGAAGGCGATAGTGACGCTCAAGAAGGGCGACACTATCCAGTTGGCATAGTGTAGGAGGCGATTACGATGGCTATTATTAAAAGAAGACCTTTGACTCCGGCGCAGAGATTTCTCGAGCTCGCCCGCCACGAAGTTGACAACAAGCGTCCCGAGCGCTCCCTTACGCAGAGCAAGCACAGGGCGCGCGGCCGCAACTGCTACGGGCGCATTACCTCGCGCCGCCGCGGCGGCGGGCACAAGAAGCTCTATCGCGTGGTTGATTTCAAGCGCGACATTATCGACGTTCCCGCGACAGTTGTCGCCATAGAGTACGATCCCTATCGCACGGCATATTTGGCTTTGGTCGAATATGAGAGCGGCCAAAAGCGCTACATCATAGCGCCCGACGGCCTCAAGAAGGGGGACAAGATTCTTTCCACAAACCAGAAGCAGAGCGAATTTCCCGTGGGTTTGTGCATACCGCTGGAGCTGATTCCTCCGGCGATGAAGATTCACTCCATAGAAATGCAGCCCGGCAAGGGCGCCAAGGTCGCCCGTGGAGCGGGTGTCGGGGCGCAGCTGGTCGGCGTAGAGGGCAAGGTTGCCACGGTCAAGATGCCCAGCGGAGAGTTGCGCATGTTCAATGCGGCTTGCAGGGCGGTAATCGGGGTTGTTGGAAATTCCGAGCACCGCAACCAGAGCCTCGGCAAGGCGGGGCGTTCCCGCTGGCTGGGCAGGCGCCCGCGCGTGCGCGGCGTAGCGATGAATCCTGTCGACCACCCGATGGGCGGCGGCGAAGGCAAGACGAGCGGCGGCGGGCAGCCGGTCTCCCCGTGGGGGCAGCTGGCCAAGAGCTATCCGACCCGCACGAAGAGCAAGCCTTCGAACTCGATGATAATTACGCGCCGCAACGGCAAGAAGTTGAAGAAATAAACCATAGGAGATTCATAAATGTCACGCTCAATTAAAAAAGGTCCGTTTGTTGATCCGAGTCTCCAGGACAAGATTGACGAAGCGCAAAAGACGAATTCGCACAAGCCCATTCAGACTTGGTCGCGCCGTTCGACCATCACTCCGGACTTCATCGGCTTGAACTTCAACGTGCACAACGGCAAGAAGTTTATGCCTGTTTATGTCACCGAGAACATGGTCGGGCACAAGCTTGGCGAATTTGCCGCGACCCGCTTCTTCAAGGGTCACCAGCCGCACACCAAGAAGGCTACGATGTAAACCATGTCAGGCCTCGTCAAAGTTTTGGCTCTTTGCTGCGCGCTCTATGCGCCGCTGGCGCCTTGCTTTGCGGGCGCGCCGATATGGCCGCTCAAGAATGTTCCCAAGAATGCCTCGTATTCAAAGCAGATTAGGGTTGTCGCCGTCGATAGGGACGGTCCCGCCGAAATTGCGGCAATCAACACTGGTTCCGAGAGGAGGCTTCAGATAGGGGCGCCGTGCCTTGTGCGCAAGGGCGATTTGGAGCGCGCGAGGGCGGTGGTTGTCGAGGCGAACGCCGGAAGGGCCGTCGTATTGGTGCTGTCGGGCGGAAATGTGGAGCCCGGCGACGAGGTTGACATATTGTTGGCGAAATAAATTTATAAAAGGAAATACAATGGAAGTAAAGGCTTTAACAAAGTTTGCGCGCATGTCGGACAAGAAGGTGCGCGATGTGGCTCGCCAGTTGCGCGGGTTGAATGCGGCCGAGGCGCTTGAGATTCTCAAGCTCGTGCCCCGCAAGAGCGCTGCGCTGATAGCCAAGACACTCGCCAGCGCGATTGCGAACGCCGAGAACAACAACGGGCTTTCTGCGGCTAATCTGAAGATCAAGAGCGCGGTGGTAAATCAGGGCGTGGCGTTTAGGCGTTTCCGCCCCGTGGCGCGCGGAAGCGCGCATCCTATAAGGAGGAGAACCAGCCACATTTCAATAGTCCTCAGCGACGAGAAATAGAAATTGAGAGGTAGATACAATGGGTCAGAAAGTAAATCCGAAAGGTTTTCGTCTCGCCGTTCGTCGAGACTGGGAGTCGCGCTGGTTTGCGAACAAGGGCGACTATGCCAAATCCGTAAATGAGGACTATCGAATCCGCGAATTTATCCGCGAGAAGCTGAAGGCCGCGGCGGTTCCCCGCATATTTATAGAGCGTGCCGGCCAGAGGATTCGCGTCAAGATTTACACTGCGCGTCCGGGCGTGGTAATAGGGCAGAAGGGCGCGGCTCTCGAGGCTTTGAAGGCGGAGCTGTCCAAGTTCATAGGCAAGGACGTCTTGCTTGACATCCAGGAGATAAAGAAGCCGGATTTGGTGGCGTTTTTGGTCGCCGAGAGCGTCGCGCTTCAGCTGGAGCGCCGCATATCTTTCCGCCGCGCGATAAAGAAGGCCATAGCCACCTGCATGAGCATGGGGGCCGACGGTGTGAAGATTCAAGTTTCGGGGCGCTTGGGCGGAGCGGAAATTGCGCGCACCGAATGGCAGAGGAAGGGCCGCATACCGCTGCACACTCTCCGCGAGAACATCGACTACGGCTTTACGGAGGCCAATACCGTTTACGGCAAAATCGGCGTCAAGTGCTGGCTCTGCCTGAAGTCGGAGGACAACATCTAATTTTAGGGGAAAGCACACGATATGGCAAACATACTTCCTGCAAAGACGAAATACCGCAAGGTCCACAAGGGCCGCAATCGCGGCATGGCAAAGGGGGGAGACACCATTGCTTTCGGCGATTTTGCGATTCAGGCCATAGAGCGCGGCAAGTGCTCGGCCTCCCAGCTTGAGGCGGCCCGCGTGGCCATCAACAGGCATTTCAAGCGCCGCGGCAAGCTTTGGATGCGCGTATTTCCCCAGAAGAGCGTCACCAAGAAGCCCGCTGAAACCCGCATGGGCAAAGGAAAGGGCGCGGTGGAATACTGGTGCGTGATAGTCAAGCCGGCAACGATACTTTTCGAGGCTTCCGGCATTCCGGAGAGCATGGCGCGCGAGGCCATGAGGCTGGCGGACGGCAAGCTGCCGTTCAAGTGTAGGTTTGTGGTCCGCGAGGGCGTTGAATCGATTTAAGGAGACCGACTAACCATGAAGGCCAAGGAAATTAGGGAACTTTCCGTTGAGGAGATTGAAAAGAGGCTGCGCGACATGCGCGAGGAGCTTTTAAATCTGAATATCCGCAAGGGCACGGGCGCCGTCGAGAACACGGCGCGCATCCGGCAGCTGCGCCGCGACATAGTTCGCTGCGAAACAATCAAGAGAGAGAAATAGAAGGCGATAAAAATGTCCGAACAAGCACAAGCAAGAAAGGCGCGCAGAACCCTCGTCGGTGTTGTGACATCGCGGTCGGGAGACAAGAGCGTCAAGGTCGTATATTCGTACAAGGTGCCGCACCCGGCCTACCACAAGGAAATTAACCGCAAGACCGTCATTCACGTTCACGACGAGAAGAACGAGTGCGGATTGGGCGACAAGGTCGAGGTCATGGAGACGCGCCCGATCAGCAAGAACAAGAGGTTCCGCGTTGTGCGCATAGTCGAGAAGGCGCCGGAGACGCTTTCCACGGTCGAATAGGAGGCACGAGTCATGATACAGATGCAGACCAGACTGGTTGTTGCCGACAACACCGGAGCGAAGGAGGCGATGATGATTCGCCGCCTCGGGCAGCTCAGCAGGACGGCTTCCGTCGGCGATATAATTGTCGTGGCGATAAAGTCCTCCTCGCCGGACGCCGCCGTAAAGAAGGGCACGGTGGCCAAGGCTGTGATAGTCAGGACAAAGGCGCCGATACGCCGTCCGGACGGTTCGTATTTGCGCTTTGACACCAATGCGGTCGTCATACTCGACGGCAACGGAAACCCGAAGGGCACGCGCATATTCGGGCCTGTTGCGCGCGAGTTGCGCGGCAAGAATTTCATGAAGATAATATCCCTTGCACCGGAGGTTCTCTAAGATGGCTAAGAGTTTTGTAAAGAAGGGCGACGAGGTTGTCGTAATCGCCGGTTCGTCGAAGGGTTCGCGCGGCAAGATACTTGCCGTATTTCCTAAGAAGGAGCGCGTTTTGGTCGAGGGCGTGAACGTGCGCAAATTTTACGAGCGCAAGAGCGAAAAGAATCCCGAGGGGGCCGCGGTAGAGCGCGAAGTTTCCATACACATTTCCAACGTAATGCCTGCCGGGCGTTTTGATTCCAAGAGGAAGAAGGCGTAAGCGGAGGTTAGAAAAACTAAGAAAATGAAAACACCCGTACTCAAAAAAATCTATGCGGAGAAGGTTGTTCCGGAGCTGAAGAAGACTTTGGGCGTTGAGAATCCGCACCAAATACCCAATCTGGAGAAGATTGTGATAAGTTCAGGCCTTCGCAGCGAGAGCGACAAGAATTGGGTTCAGGAGGTCTCGAAGGAGATAGCCAAGATCAGCGGCCAGCGCCCGGTTGTGACGAAGGCCAAGAAGAGCATAGCCAACTTCAAGCTCAGGGCGGGGCAGCCCAACGGCGTGAAGGTGACGCTTCGCGGCGCGCGCATGTGGGATTTTCTCTACAAGTTTATCGGCGTGGTTCTTCCCTCGATACGCGACTTTCGCGGCGTGCCCTCCAAGTTTGACGGGGCGGGCAACTACAACTACGGCATTGCCGACCACACCATTTTTCCCGAAGTGACGGTCGATCCGGGCCGCAAGAGCATAGGCATGGACATCACTATAGTGACGACCGCCGACAACGACAATGCCGGTCGCGAGCTTTTGAAGCTTTTAGGGGTTCCTTTCCGCAAACCGTCGGCGCCAGTGGTCGCCCAAAAATAATGGAAGAATATCATGGCTAAGAAATCATCGATACAGCGTAATTTGAAGCGTCAGAAATTGGTTGCGAAGTTTGCGGCCAAGAAGGAGCAGCTCAAGAAGATTTTGAAGGATCCGGCGACGAGCGACGAGGACTTTTTTGCGGCCCAGCGCAAGCTGTGCAAACTGCCGCGCAACGCGTCCAAGATCCGCATACGCAACCGCTGTTCCATCACGGGCAGGAGCCGCGGGTACGTCGGGAAGTTCGGGGTGTCGCGCATAACGTTTCGGGAGCTTGCTCTCGACGGCAAGCTGCCGGGCGTGACGAAATCATCGTGGTAAGGCGAAAGGAATTCACAAGATGGCTACACACGACAGCATAGGCGACTTTCTCACAATCATTCGCAACGCCAGCGCGGCCGGCAAGGAGAGCTGCACGGCTCAGTGGTCGAAGATGCGCGAGGGCATAGCGTCGATACTCAAGAGCGAGGGCTACATTTCCGCGTACGAGGTATCCGGCGATCCGAAGAAGAGGGTCATTACGTTGACGATGAAGTCGGTCAACGGGGTGCCCGCTCTGACCGGCATTTCCAGAATAAGCAAGCCGGGTTGCAGAATGTACCACGAATACCGCGATATTCCGCGCGTTCTCAACGGTCTTGGCATAGCGATTCTCACCACGTCGAAGGGCGTGCTGAAGGATTCCGACTGCCGCGCCAAGAAGGTCGGCGGGGAAATAATATGCAAGGTCTGGTAAGGAGGACTCATGAGTAGAATAGGCAAACTTCCCGTTCCAATTCCGGCCGGAGTTAAGGTGTCGGTCGAAAACAACACGGTAAATGTCGAGGGGCCGAAGGGCAAGCT
>CALXMX010000172.1 GCA_944389575.1 uncultured Opitutales bacterium | reverse complement strand
CCTGGAACGCGGGTCGAACAGCATTTCCGCGGGCGGGTAGGGCATTTTTACGACTGCGGACGGGTGGGGATCGAAAGTCAGTATCGCCGGCTTTGCGCCGAGCTTTTTGGCGAGCGATACGCATTTTTTCAGCACGCGCTCATGCCCGCGGTGGAACCCGTCGAACATTCCTATCGCAAGCGCATAGCGCCCGGCGAACGACCCGCCGGAGTCCATGCTCTCGATTCTCTTTGCCCGCCTGGACATATCCTTCAGTTTAGAGCGCGAAGCTTGGCACCGCCGAGCTCGTCGGTATCAAAATCTTCTTGATTTCGGCCGTTCCCATTTCGTTGAGGCGTTCGAGCGTCACGGCGTTTTCGACCGAAAATTTGTCGCTTTGCGTCCGGCGGAGCTGCGTCATGTACGCCCCGCAGCCTATGCGTTTGCCGAGGTCGTGGCATATCGTGCGCACGTAAGTCCCCTTGCTGCATGCGAGGCGGAATTTCCCGCGCGGGCGGTTCCAGTCGAGCAGCTCGAATTTCGACACGCGTATGAAGCGCGGCTGCCGCTCGATTTCCTTTCCCTTGCGCGCCATTTTGTAGAGCGGAACGCCGTTGACCTTCTTTGCGGAAAACATCGGCGGAGTCTGATATTGGTCGCCTAAAAACGCCGACATGTGGGCGGCGAGCTTTTCGGCGTCCAATTCGGCCGGAACGGGAAATTCGGCAACGGTCTCGCCCTCGCCGTCGTGCGAGTTCGTCTCCCGCCCAAGCTCAAATTCCCCCTCGTAAACCTTGTCGAGGCTCATCAGGTATTGCGAGACCTTCGTGGCCCGCCCCACGAGAATTACAAGGAGCCCGGTCGCCAGCGGATCCAGCGTTCCCGCGTGCCCGACGCGGCGCGTCCGGAGCTTTCGGCGAACTCCGTCAACTATGTCGTGCGAAGAGCAGCCGGCGTGTTTGTCTATCAAGAGGATTCCGTCGAATGAGTCGGTATTCATAAATGCGCGGTCAATGTTTCGGGCGGCCGCCGGACAGGCGCCTTTCAAATATCTCTATCAGTTTCGGGGCGAATGTCTCCAGCTTTTCACCTTCGGCGGTAAACCCCGCCGCCGCAAGGTGCCCGCCGCCGCCGAACATCGCGGCGACTTCGTCCACCCTGTAATCCGGCGTCTTCCCGCGCAGGCTCCCCTTAACCCCGTGCGGCATCTGCTCTAAAAGTATCCCCACTTCCACGCCGTCTATCGAGCGCGCGTAGTCCACGAGGCCGTCGCTGTCCGCCTTCTGCGCGCCGGTGAGCTCGTATATGCCCGTCGGGAGCGTCCCCATGCAGACGCGCCCGCCTATGTGCGTCGTCAGCGTCTTAAGGTAGGCCGCCAGGAGCTTCATCTTGGCGAAGCTCTCGCGCTGGTAGAGCTGCACTGCCACCCATGCGGTATCCGCCCCGTTCGCGGCGAGCTTTGCGGATATCTCAAATGTCCTCGTGCGCGTGGACGACGTCGTAAATTGGCGCGTGTCCATGGCGATTCCCATGTAGAGGCGGTCGGCGTCCTCCTTCGAAACTTTTCCGAATGCGTCCAGGGCGAGCCCCGCGATGATTTCCGCCGTGGCCGCCGCCCCGCTGTCCAGTATGTTTATCCGCGCGTAGGTCTTGTTCGTCACATGGTGGTCTATGCACGCGAGCGGGTTGGGAAAACGCTTGGCCAGGTTTTCCCCCGCGCGCAAATAGTCGGCGCAGTCGACCGTGACGATTTCAAACTGGCCGTCGCAAAATTCGGAGGCGTCGAGGAGTTCTTCGCCGCCGGCAAAGTTGGCGTACGTGTGGGGAAGGGCGTTTTGGTTGACGCAGACTACCTGCGCCGCGCCGGCTTCGCGCAGTATATGCGCCAGCGCGAATTGCGACGACACGCAGTCGCCGTCCGGCCTCATATGCCCGGCCACCGCTATCTTGCGGCCTTTGACGGACTCCAAAAGAGCCTTGAACTGGCCTTCAAATTCGGGAAAAAATTTCTGCATTTTTTCGGCGTTTTCTCTGTATTGGATTTATCCGGCGGAGTCGGGAATTTGCGAATGTTCTTGCCCCGCGGAATCTGCGCTCCTTCCGCCTGCGGGTGCGGAACTTTCGCCGGAGCCGCCCCCCTCGGATTCCCCCGAAACTGCCGGATCCGAAGTCGCGTCCGTCGGGGCGCCGTCGAGGCTGTCAAGCAGGTTTATCACCCGCATGCCGCGCTCCACCGACGGATCGTAGGCAAACTGCAATTCGGGAGTGTATTTGAGCGTCACGTTGCGCCCCATTTGCAGGCGCATCTGCCCGCGCGTCCGCATTAGAAACCTCGCCGCGCGCGCGGCCGCCTCACGCCCGCCGAGAACGGAATAGTAGACCGTCGCCCTGCGCAGGTCGGCGGACACGTCGACGTCGGTCAGCGTTATCGCGGCGGCCTCCGACTTCCAGCGCGAGTGAAGCAGCCAGCTCAGCTCCCTCTTGAGCAGCTCGCCGACCCTTATCTTTCTCTGACCCGTTCCCATTTTGCCTTCCGACCGGCCGGACGTCAAATGTCCGCAAAGCCGTTCGGGCTCTTTGCGCGCCCGCCGTTAAAGTTCGGGGCGTATCTCCAAAATTTCAAAGCATTCCACGATGTCGCCCGGCTCAAACTCGTCAAAGTTGTTCATCCTCAAGCCGCACTCGTATCCGGCGCGCACTTCCGCGACGTCGTCCTTGAAGCGCTTGAGGGCGGAGATCTTCCCGCTGGCGACTTCCTTGCCCTTGCGGAATACGCGGGAGAACTTGTCCCTCTTGACAAGCCCCTCCGTGACCATACAGCCGGCGACCCTGCCGCCCTTCGACACCGTAAACAGCGCGCGCACCTCTGCCGCCCCGAGCTTGTTCTCCTTCAGCTCCGGCTCGAGCAGATCCTTCATAGAGTCGCGCACGCGGTTGATGAGCTCGTAAATGATGTTGTGCGTTATTATTTGCACGCCCTTGTGCTTCGCCAGACCCGCGACGCCGTTTTCCTCTTTCACATTGAAGGCGACAATGGACGCCCCCGCCGTGGACGCGAACGCGACGTCCGTCTTTGTAATCTGCCCGACGCTGCCGTCTATGACTTCGAGGGCGACCTTGTCGCTCTTTATCGCCTTTAGGCATTCCTCAAGAGCTTCCACCGTTCCCGATACGTCGCTTTTTACTATGCACTTGAAGGTCTTTTGCTCCTTGTGCTCTATCGCCGCCATCAGCTCTTCTACGCTGGTCATCTTCGGGGCGACGTTTTGCGAGGCGGCCTTCTTGCGCTCAAGCGCGGCCTCGTCGGCCAGTTTGCGCGCATGGCGGTCGCTATCCACCTTCTTGAAGTTTTCGCCGGCTTCAGGGGCGCCCGTCCAGCCCATGACCACCGCGGGCGTAGAGGGCGAAGCGGACTGCATCTTCCTGCCCTTGTCGTCGAGCAGGGCGCGCACCTTGCACCAGTTCTCGCCGCAGATGATTACGTCGCCGGCCTTGAGAGTCCCGTTCTTGACAATCACAGTGGCGGTCGCGCCGCGGCCGGGCTCAAGCTGGCTCTCGATTATCACTCCGTCGAGCACGCCCTTGGGATTGGCCTTCAATTCGCTCATTTCGGCTTGCAGGAGAACCTGCTCCAAAAGCTTGTCGATATTCTCGCCCTTGAGCGCGGATATGGGCTGGCAGAGAACTTCGCCGCCCCAGTCCTCGGAGGTGATTCCGCGCTTTTGCATCTGCTGCTTCACTCGGTCGATATTTGCGCCCTTGGCGTCGATCTTGTTGATTGCCACGACCACCGGAACGCCCGCCTTTTGGGCGAATGCGAGGGCTTCGTCGGTCTGCGGCATGAAGCCGTCGTCCGCGGCCACGACCAGAATCGCAACGTCCGTGACGTTTGCGCCGCGCTCGCGCATCTTGGAGAATGCGGCGTGGCCGGGAGTGTCCAAAAATGTGATTTTCTTGCCGTCGCACTCGACCTGATAGGCGGCGGTGTGCTGCGTGATTCCGCCGGCCTCGCCCGCGACGACGTTCGTGTTACGTATGGTGTCCAACAGCGTGGTCTTGCCGTGGTCGACGTGGCCGAGAATGCAGACGATCGGCGGGCGCGGCACATAGTTGCTCAAGTCTTCCTCAAGCTTTTTCTTCGCGGCCTTCTTTTCGGCCTCCGCCCTGAGCTGTTGCTGGAACTGCTCGCCCCTGTGCTTGATGTCCAGCTCGTAGCCGTGGCGCGCGCCGATTTTTATTGCGACGGGCTCGTCTATGGCCTGGTTCATGGAGGCGAATATCCCCATGTCCATAAGCTCCGAAATCAGGCGGAAGGGCTTTACGTCCATGAGCTTTGCAAAGTCGCGCACGATGATCGGGGGCTTTATAACCAAAACCTTCTTCTGCGCGCCCTCCGCGGCGGTCTCGTTGGAGGCCGTCGATTGCGACAAAGGCGGAGGAGTTATCGCGGGAGCCGCGCGCCTGGTCGGAACCGGCGGCGGGACGCTCGCCATTCTGGGCGGCAGCGGCGGAACTTTCGGCGCAGGAGAGTCCATCTTGACCACGACTTCCGGCTGGCTGTCGCGCTCCTCCTTCTTCGGCGCGGAGGATACCGGGGGCATGGAAATTCTCGCGCGGGGCATTTGCACCTGCGGGGGCGACTTGCGCGCCATAGACGGCATTTGCAGCGGCGCGGGCCTCTTTATCGAGGGCATCGGCGGAATTGCCGGCGGAACTTTCGGCGCGGCCGCGCGCTGCGAGGGAGCCGAAGGAATTGAAGCGGCGGGCGCGGTCGCGGGCGTTTCCGCGCGCGGGCGTTCGGCTTGCGGTTCCGAAACCGCCGCAGGCTCCGCATCGCCTTTCGGAGCTTCGGCATTCGGCGCGGGTTCGGCGGGGGCGCTTGAAGGCTCGGAAACCCCGGAAGGCTGCGACTCTTCCGCCGCGCCGGCTTCGCCCCCGGCGCCGGTAGCGCCGGCTGGCTCGGGCTGTGAAGGGGCTGGTTGTGCGGGGGCGGCCTCGGCTTCCGCGTTTTCAGGCGCTTGCTGCTCCTTTAAAAAATCGCTCTTGATTGTGTCCGCATAAAGCGGCGCAATCGCGTTCGACGAGGTCTTTATTTCCAACCCGTAAACTTCCTTCCGACTGTTGATGAAGTCTATCAGGTCTTTGCTCGGAACGTTCAACTCTTTTGCCAGTGCGTGAATTCTAATGCTCATTTAAAGAGTCCTCTGCTGTTTTGCGCCGATCTTATTGCGATTGATTTAAAGTCAGCCCCGCAATCCTATTGGGATTGGAGATACTCCCTGACCTTGGCCAGAATTTTTTCCGCATCGGAATGCGCAAATCCCATTCCGGCCAAATCTTCGACTTCGACGCCCTCGAATGCGTCCGCGCTCGTTATACCGTTGTTGGCGAGAATCGCCGCCTGGTCCTCCGACAGGTCTGAGAGAATCTGCGAAAGGCTTCCCGCCGCCTGCGCCACGCGCTGCTCCAAGCCCATCTCGCCGGAAGCCTCCTTGGATATCTCAAGCTTCCAGCCGAGCAGGCGCGAAGTGAGCTTCGCGTTCGAGCCGCGCTTGCCTATCACTATCGAAAGGTCGTCCTCGGAGACTTCAAACGATATTTTCTTCTCGGCGGCGTTTACGCGCACGTTCTTGGCCACGGCCGGCTTTATGCATTCCTCAAGCAGAGTGACGGGGTCGGGCGAGTACTTTATCACGTCGACCTTCTCGCCGTTGAGCTCGCGCACAATACTCTTTACCCTCGAACCGCCCGCGCCGACGCACGCGCCTACGGGGTCTATGCGAGGGTCCGAACTGCTCACGGCTATCTTTGTGCGGTAGCCGGGATCGCGCGACATCGCCTCTATCTTCACCGAGCCGTCCGCCATTTCCGTGACCTCCAGCTCGAACAGCCGGCGCACGAATTTGTAGCTGGCGCGGCTGAGAATTATCTCCGGCCCGCGGGGCGAATTGTCTATTTCCAAAAGCAGGCAGCGTATGCGCTCTCCCGGCGCGTAGTCTTCGCCCAATACGGATTCGCGCTTGGGCATTATAGCCTCCGCCTTGCCCAAGTCTATTACGACGGCGCCCTTTTCGCGGCGGCGCACCGTGCCCGTGACAATGTCGCCGACGCTTCCCTTGTAGTCGTCAAAAATTCTCTCCTTCTCAAACAGGCGCACCTTCTGGATTATGCTTTGATAGACATTTTTGGCGGCTATGCGGCCGAGGTTGGACAAGTCTATCTCGCGCTCCACGATGTCGCCTATCTGCGGATCCTTCTTATAGAGCTTAGCCTTGTCGATGTGGATTTGCGTAGCGGGGTCGGCCACGCTGTCCGTCACTGTGAGCAACGCCCACGACTTCAGCGCCCCGCTCTTGGGATTGATTTCAATCTTGAGGTCGTAGCCTGCGTGCATGCTCTTGGCGGCGGCGTTGCGAATGGCCGCAGTGATGGAGTCTATCATGTCGGCGCGACTGATTTGCTTTTCCTTTTCCATATATTCCAATATGGCCAAGATTTCGCTGCTATTGCTCATTGTAATGTCCCTGTTGAATTTTTGCGGGCTTTTCGGAGCGCCCGCGTGGTCGATTTTTTTGCTGACAAAAAAAAGCGGGCAAAAGCCCACCCTTTTTCGAGAGTACCGTCAGTTTAGCGTATAAACGTCTATTATTTCTTCAGTTTAGTCAAGTATTATTTTCATGGGCGGTTCCGCGGTCGCTTTGACGGAGCGGACTAACGAAATAGCGGCGGGCAGGCGGGAATTGAGGGCTGCACTGCCGGAAGTCGGCGCCTCTGCATTATCGGAAGTTGGCGTTTGCGCTCGTGCGGGAGTGCGGTTTTTACACGGCGCGCCGCGGCCGCCGTCTCCATTTTTTATCTTGCCTGCTTTCTTTGCGCGCTGGCAGGAAGGGGCCGAAGGGCGTCGGCGGAAGCATCATAGGAGGCGGCGCTAAAGGAGCGCGCTTAAAGAGTGCGTTTCCCCTCTTTTTTACGCCTTTTGATAATCGGCGCATTAATTATATATTGATACTTTATATCAAAAAATTAGTGGGCTGAAGTTTGGCGCGATTTTCGCGCGTTGCGCCCTTGGATAACAATAATTATTTTCTTAAGCAAATGCTAATCCATTGGGACTTATTGACGCATTGGGGATTTGGACGCGCGGCATGCGAAACAACCTGCCGGTTCTAAAATTATATGACTTTCACGCCGTATCGGCTTAAAATGTCGCATATTTCATCGCCCTTTCTTGTCCAAAACAGAAGGTACTTTGGTATGTCTTTATTTGTGTGGGTGAATAAAACGCCCTTGCTCCAAAGAATTTTTCTTATCGATATGTTTACTATGTCGCAATATTTTAAATTATAAGAAACATATTTTATCCAGAAAGTATTTCTTGTAATAATGCATCTGTCCTCTTCTATCAATAGGGAGGCAAACGGAAATGTGACGTCGCCGTATTCTTCGCAGTTTCCAAATCCTTCCCAAAATTTATCTCCCCACCTCAATCCTCCTGTAAATTTTTTAATCTTCATCTTTCAATAACTGAATTAACTGTTATCATTGTTTGTCATATCTTGGACAATCGTTTCCGCAATCATTGTGTGCGCTTCAAGTTCAGGAATACCTAATCCAATTGAAGCAGAAATACCTTCTATATAAATTAAAAACTTCCGTTTAAATATGTCAATTACGCTTCTTGAAAAATCTTAATGCGTATTTTAATTTCATAAATATTGGGAATTTAAATATGTGTTCGGATTTTTGTTGCAACTTTCGGTTTTGCGCATGGCTGCGGTTTGTTTGCGCGCGTTTGCAAGATGTTGGCGGGCGGAGCGCTTGGAATATGTGTAAAATTTTCCGCGCCGAAATCCCGGCATCTTTTTTCTTGCGATTCCTCGTTTTTTTAAGGTGGTTTCAAGGCAAAGTGCAAAAAATGCTCTTCGGTTAGATGTATTTTGTAAAATCCGTCGCATTTTCGCATTGCAAACGTCGTTCCGCAAAAAAAGCCGCCGGAAGCATTCCGGCGGCTGAAGGAAAATAGTATTGTGACAAATGGGAATTAATATTTTCCCGGGCCGCTACTTGCGGTTCCTGCGCCTGCAAAGCGCGGACGCAAGCGCAAGCGCGCCTATGGCAAGCGCGACTTCCGCAGGTTCGGGGACGACGTATTTGACGTACAGCCCGTCGCTCTCGGAAGTAAATTGGGCGACGTACGTATCGCCGGCGCTTTCGTAAATATTTGCCGCGAACTGGTCGGACTCCAGAGTCTTGGAATCCCACGAGACTATCTTTACGCCCTTTCCGTCGTTGAGTTCGCTGTCTATGAGCCAATCGATATCTCCGGAAAAGTCGAAGTATATTTTCGCGTTTGAGCCTTCGGCGAGCATCGCCGTGCCTGAAAGAGTGAGCGAATCCACCGTTTCATTCGCAGCGTCCACCGCCAGGGCTATCGCGCCGCCGGAATAGACGAGATCGGTGAAGAGGAAGTTTCCGCCCGCCGCCGCCGTGCTGCCGAATCTTCCGCCCTCCATTGTGAGGTTTCCGTGGTTGCGCCCGGAAGTTTCCCTAAAGTTTATCAGCAGCGTTCCGCTGGTGACCGTAATGCCCCCGGTTATCTGGAGATTGTTGCCTGAAAATATCTGCGTCAGCTGGCCGTCGGAACTGTTCATGAAGAGCGCAATTGTTATGGCGTTTACGCCGCTACCGTACACTGACGTCGTGAAGTCGCCCGACATGGTGGCGACGCCGCCCGACACTGTGTTCCTGTTTCCGGTAATCATGAAATTCATGGTGGTGAAGACGCTTTCATCTGGACAGCGGTTTTGAGCGCCCAGGTTATGGGACTGGTTTATCGCGCCGAACTTGTAGTACATGTGGCCGTTTTCAAAAGTTTCGTACGTATAGAAAGTGGCGGACACAAGAGAGGACATGTAGCCGCCTATGTCGATGTCGGCCGAATTCCATCTGGAGGCATCGTAGGCAGCGGTCGGGTTTTTGCCGACGCGGAATTGCGAGATTTTTCCCGTCAGATTCCCGGAAATTTTGAGCGATTGCAACGCTCCCGTGGTGGCTTCGCCGAAGCAGAATCCGGCGCTGGTTTCCGTTCCGTCCTGTATTATGTTGACATTGCCGAACTCCCAGTTGCCGCCTAAGATGCGGCTACCCCACTTTTGCGTTGCCTGGGTCCAGATGAGTTCGCCGATTCTTACGGTGGTATTGTCGGAGACCCCCATTCTGATTCGCGAGGTCGCGTTGACGGTGAGGGAGTTTAGGGAAATTCCGCTCGCTCCGCTCAGAGACAATTGCTCTTCCGGACTGTTGGAGTTAATGGTCAGGTCCACGGTGTCGTTGAACGTGAAGTCCGGCTCGGAATATTCGGTGCGGATTGCCGACTGGACGTCGGAGAAAGAGAAGGCGTTGGCATCGGTGGTGTATTCGTATGAATTTGCCGCGCACACGCCGGCCAGTGCGGCGGAGGAAAGCAGCGATGCGAACTTTAGGTAATGCGTATTCATGTCGGTTTAATATTTGATTGTATTCTCTTACAAGGAAGCAGGATGCGCTTGAAGTCAACCGTTTTTTTACTCTCCGCCTTTAAGTATCGACGAGGGCGAGAGGTTTATCTGGAGGCTCTTTTCCTTTTTTTCGCTCGGATTTTCCCGTTCCTCGGACACTTCCCCGAATTCCTTTTTGAGCCTTTCGGCCTCTTCGGGGGAGAGTGGGGAGATTGTGGTCTGGCGGGCAGTGTCGGAATTGACTATGGCAAACGGCATGTTGATTCGCTCTGCCATCCAGATGACCTCGTCGGCGGTTTTTGCGTCGAGCTTCTTTCTGAATTCCTCCGGCGGGACGCGGTCTTTTTGAGCCTGATACATCAGCTTTGCGACAGACTCGGAAAACTTGCCCTGCTGTTCCGGCGGCAGCGACACCATCACCCGCCCGACGCTCCTGTTGAATGCGTCCTCGCTGGAGGAGTCTATTATATTAGAGTACTTTCTTATGTACGGAGTCAGCCTGCGGGAGGCGGCTATGATTTCGTCGGCGGTTTTGCCGTGCACGGCGTCGAACAGCTTTTTTTGAACGTCGGCGGATTTATCCTCGGCGACAATGACGCTGATTGTGGCCATGGCCGCCGCAAACTTTTGCTGTTCGGCGTCGTCGAGCGACATGAGCACCTTTGTGAAAGTTTCGTAGAGGCTCTTTTGGGTTGTCGCGTCGATTCGTTCGGCCGGCGGCGCCTTTGCGGCCGCGGTTTCCCATGCGGGAATTTTTGGGTTTGCCTTTGGCGCCGCAGATTCGGAATTTGCGGCCGCGTGCGCAACGGCGGCCGACAGCGCTGCTGCCAGTGCGAGCTTCGGCGTCTTCGCCCAAATTTTTGCGGGCGCCATGCGTGCGTGTTTGCGCGTCATTTTTTTTCGGTTGCGTGGTTGCTGTTATATTAATCGGGAATAAAGGGCTTACTTCAAGCTAAATTTTTGCGCCGCAAAATGCTTTGCGCCGAAAAACGGCGGAACTTTTTTTGGCGCGCATGTGTCGAAAAAATCCGCCGTAGGGCGGAGGTAATGGTTTGTCGGGGAAAATGCGGTTGCGCTTGCGCAAATAAAAAAAACTTGATTTTCTAAACAAATTCTTACAAACTGCCCTTTGAAAATGGGATTGTCATATGCGTTTGCGCGCGTGCGACACTTCCTTTTTAAACCAAAAACAAAACTACAAATATGAAGAAAATAATTATCGGCTTATTGGTTGCGGGCGCTGCTGTTGCGGCTAACGCACAAGATAAAGCTCTCCTTGAAACACTCGTCAAGAAGGGTATGCTTACGCAGCAGGAAGCGGCGCAGATTGCGAAGGATTCCGTCTCCGTCTCTCCAGCTGCCAAGTCCACAAAGTCCATTAAAATCTTCGGCGGCGGCCAGGGATGGTATTCCTGGGGCCAGTCCAGCATTCGCGAGCCCGGCAGCGTTTCGTCTCCCCGTCAGACCAGCGGCTTTACGCTTCAGTATGTAAAGCTCGGCGTTGAGGCTGACGTAGGCGCGGGTTGGAGCGGCACGATAGTCACCGACTTCGGCGACGGCATCAAGGGTACCAACTACCTTGACAAGGTGATCGCCTCCAAGAAGTTCGACCTCGACTACCTCAACGGCCGTCTCGACCTCGGTCTCCGCAAGGTCAACATGGGTTATGAGCAGAATATGTGCGACTTCGGCCAGCTGGCCATCGATCGTTCCGTCGCTACGTACTTCTTCACCCGCGCGGACGGAAATGACAGCGTCGCCAAGAACTTCGGCAGCCGCACGGTTGGCGTGTTCTGGGAAGGCAATGTCGTTCAGGTTGCGGGTCTTTATTACAGCGCCGCTGTGACCTCCTCGGTTTCTGAAGGTTCCGAAGACGTTTTGAAGGCTTCCAACAGCCTCAGCTTCTGGGCTTCCCTCGGCTACAAGAAGGTTGCCGAAATCAACGGCGAATCCATCTCGTATGACGCCGGAATCAATTTCGGCTATGCTCCGCAGGGATCTTCCACTTCTTTCGACTCCGCCGTCAGCACCGGCAGCATCTGGGGTATCAATCCCTACGCTTCCATCAACTGGCGCGGTTTGACCTTCATCGGTGAATTCTTCTTCCAGCAGGTTGAAGACTATCAGGCCAATTCCGCCGGCACCTGCCGCTCGCCTTTCGGCGCGAATGCGACGGTTGCCTACAAGATGGACTTGGGCGAATGGGGCGCGCTTGAACCCGTTGCTCGTTTCTCCTTCGTGGCTTCCAACGGCCTCGGCGTTTCCGCTGCGGGTCAGCTCTCTTCGGGCTCCAGCCTCGGATATGACAACGAGTTTCGCAACGGTCTGTCCTTCAACAACGCTATGACTGTGTTTGTCGGCGTCAACTGGTACCCGACCACCGCCGTTAAGACTTCTATCGGCTACGAGTACGGCTACTACTACGACAGGGCCACTCAGGGTTCTGCGACGGGCGCTGGCGACGTGTATCGCGCATACAACAACAGCGTGCGCGCGCAGGTTCAGGTTCTGTTCTAATCGGAATTGCCGATTTTTTAAAAAAGAGCCGCGGGTATCTATCCGCGGCTTTTTTATTGCCGCGCGTCCCATTCGGAATTTGCAGATAGCCAAATGCGCATACCGCAGGCCGGTTCGCCGGCGAGGAAGGGGGATCTGTGTGAGGCGTATGCGCCGCCGATCGCATCTTCCAAGTTGCGACAACGCTAAGGCGGCCTGAGTGCGCGACGTATCGCGCGCGGCAATCTTCCCTCCGCGCCTGCGTGGGAATATTTTTTGTCGTCAATTTTATAATTTTTTCAGACGATATTTTTTGTATTTTGCGCGGGTTTTGCCGCGCGCTTTTAGCGTTGTCGGATAAAGTTTGCCGGACTGCCGCAGGTAATGAAGGAGCGAGAAAACATTGGGTATTACAAGGGTATGAGGCGTGATAAGATAATTTGCCGCGCGTCCCATTCGGAATTTGCAGATAGCCAAATGCGCATACCGCAGGCCGGTTCGCCGGCGAGGGAGGGGGATATGTGAGGCGTATGCGCCGGCCGGTCGCATCTTCCAAGTTGCGACAACGCTAAGGCGGCCGGAGTGCGCGACGTATCGCGCGCGATAATCTTCCCTCCGCGCCCGCGGCGTCGACGGGTAAAATATGATTGGGCGGCGGGGGCGATAACCATATCGGATTTACCGCCGCGCTTTTTTTGCGGTTCGTGCGCCGCGCAAGATTTCAAAATTTCGGCGCGATTGCGTAAGATTGTCGGAAGTTTCCGCAAAAATTATATGGAATATAAATACATATTGTTGCTAAATGCGTATTGTAGCGGCGGGAATGAGTTCCGCCTTTTTACGCCTATTGTAGCATTGTAGAATCTGTTTTTGAGAAATGAAATAGTTTTTAAAAATATCTTTATTTGTAGATTTTTGTCCTCGGCGGAAAAAAATTAAAATGGATTTGTTTGAGAACGGCGAACTCGGTGTTTCATGTCCCTTTGTGCGGCGGGGGGGGAGGGATTGTGTGCGGAATTTTTTTTCGATAGTTTAATTTTCACAAAAGTTATTTTACCTTCTTTTTCTTTTGGCGATTCCGGCTGTTAAAATGAGTTTTGCTCCACTTCCATTTACGTTCATAGGTAAGATTGCCGCCGAAACCTTATATGCTTGGCTTCCTTCCCCATTAGGCAATGCGCCTTTCAAACGGCATTATGATTGACTGTCCCGAGAAATTGCGCTATGTTGCAATCGTTATGAAAAGGGGAATAATCGCTTTCTTTAAGTTGGTGTTAATTGCGCTCTTTTGCGCCGCATTTGACGTTCGCGCGGCCGATTCCGCCGGGGTCGGGGCTGCCGGCGCGGCGGCCGCGGGAGCGGACAGCGTTCAAATCGTCAAGGAGGGCGAGTGGGGCGCTGGAAAAAAGATCGACTTCAAATTCAACGGGCTCAACGCCCTTGTGGTGATTCCCAAAAATCCGCGCGCCGACAGGGCATGGGTGTGGCGCCCGGCGTTCTTCGGCGCGTTCCCGAATGTCGACAAGATGCTTCTCGAGCGCGGATTCCACTTGGCCTACTGCGACTTCACCCACGACTACGGCAATCCGAACGCCGTGGATATGGGCAGAAGATTCCAGAATTACATGGTGAAAACCTATCGCCTGAATCCGCTTGTCACGCTTGAGGGGCTGAGCCGCGGCGGGGCTTACTCGATAAACTACGCAAAGAAGAACGCCGACGCGATAGCCTGCCTTTATCTCGACGCTCCCGTGTGCAATTTCGCCTCGTGGCCGTCGGTCAAGAGCAAGATGTGGAAGGACGTTTGCGCAAAGTGGGGGGTTGAACAAATTGAAAATCCGCTTGAGTTTGAAGGCAATCCCTACAAAAATTTGGAGCCGATAGCGAAGGCTAAAATTCCCGTGTGGATCGTCGCCGGGGATTCCGACAAAACCGTGCCCCACACCGAAAACTGCATGCTCTTTATCAAGAACTACAAAGCTCTCGGCGGAGAGGTGTCGTTGACGCTGAAGCCCGGCTGCGACCATCACCCGCACGGATTGAAAGATCCGACGCCGACGGTCGAGTTCATCGAGGGCGTTTACGGCAAGCTTGCAAAATAGGCGGGCGGGCGATTCCTGCGAAGCCGTTTTCCGGAATTTTTTCAAAATGAAGCGCGTATTTCTTTGCGCCGCCCTGTTTGCAGTGTCGGGCGTTTTGTTTGCGGAAGGTTTTGCTTCCGCCGCGGATTCGGCTTCTGATCCCCGCTTTTCACCCTCGCAGAGGCGTTCCGAACCGTTCAGACAAAAGCAGTTTATAAACGTGCGCGGCGGGCTCCCGAATTGCGCGGAGAAGTTTCGCCGCGACAAATTCGGAAGGGTCGCGTTCCTGGGCGGCTCCATAACCGAAATGCGCGGTTGGCGCAATATGGTGCAGTCCGCCTTGAGGGAACGTTTCCCCGATGCAAAGTTTGAATTTGTGGACGCGGGCATATCCTCAACCGGCTCGACTCCCGGGGCGTTCAGGCTTGAAAACGACATACTTTCAAAGGGCAAAATCGACCTGCTCTTTATAGAAAATGCGGTGAATGATGACACCAACGGCTTTTCACCGAAGTCGCAAATTCGCGGAATGGAGGGCGAGATTCGCCGCGCATTGCTGGCAAATCCCGAAACGGACATAGTTGTTCTGCATTTTATATACGATCCGTTCATTGCGGTGGAGGCGCGCGGCGATTCTCCGGAAGTCGTGAAAAACCATGAGATTGTCTGCGAGCATTACTCGGTCGCGTCCATAAATTTGTGCCGCGAGATTGCCCTCAGAATGAGGGACGGCGAGTTCGATTGGAAAAAGTTTGGCGGCACGCACCCTTCGCCGTTCGGCCACAAGTACTATGCGGCGGCCGTTGAAAACCTCTTTGACGAAGCGTGGAAAACTTTCGCCGGAGCTTTCGCCGGAGCCCCCGCTGGAACCTCTGCTGGAACCTCCTCCAAAATTTCCGCGAAGGCTTCCGCCGAATTTCCCGCTGGAAACTCCGCCAAAGCCTCCGCCGAAATTCCCGCCGGAGCTTCCGCACCCCGCAAGTTGCCGGAGCCGCTCGACAAATTTTCCTATTTCAGGGGCCGATTCATTCCGATTGAAAACGCCAAGGTCGCGCGCGGTTGGAGGCTCGAGAATAATTGGAAGCCCGCCTCTGCGCCGGCCTTTGAATCCGGCGGGAATGCCGACACTCTCTACTCGTTTGAGGGCGGGGCGGGCCCGGCGCGGAAGGCGCATACGAGAAGGGGATTTGTGAATGTTCCCATGCTTGAAGCCCGCGCTCCCGGGGCGGAATTTTCCCTTGAGTTTGAGGGTACGGCCGTCGGAATCTTTTGCGTTGCAGGCCCGTATGCGGGGACGCTGGAATACAGTATCGACGGAACGCCGTTCTCGCGTTTGGACACTTTTACTCACTGGAGCGGCTCGATATATTTGCCGTGGGTCTATCTTTTTGCGGACGAACTTGCGCCCGGCAAACACGTTTTGACGGTGAGAATGTCGGGGGCAAAAAACGCCAAGAGCTTTGGGCACGAGTGCCAGATAAGAAATTTTGTGGCAAATTGACGAATGCGCGGGCGAATTGCGCGCCTATTTTTGCCGCGCGGAGATACCGCCTTGCTGTGCGCTGCCGCCGTTTGCGGCCAGCCGGACGCGCGTTCGTTGGCTTTGGATTGTCCGCCGCTTTTCGGACGCATTGCGTCGCGAAATTTGATTTTGGAAAAATGAAGTTAAATTTAGGAAACGCCCATTTCCCGGAAATTTCTAAAAAAATGAAGGAAGGAAAGGTAGCGCAAGGGGACGTTTTGGAAGTGTTGCAATGTGGTCTGCAATGCCGGTAGTTTAACCTTGCCGCAGATAGAAAATGCGGTGGGCCTCGGCGGGCCTGCGGACTATTTGCGGGGCGTTTTTAATGGCAATTTTAAAGATGGCCGCGCGAATGAAGGACGCAAAATGTTTTCAAATTTTACTTTATTTTGGGCGTCGGCGAAAAAGTTTTCCAACTTAAAGTCCGCGAGTCAAACCGGTTTCGGCTCTATTAAAAATTCCGCAATTTTTCTGCTTCCAAACTCATTTTTAAAATATCGGCATGGGTGCTTCGGGAAGTTCGGGCGAAATCGGCTGCGTCTTTTGCGTTTTGCGCGCAGTTTTTCCCAAAAGTATCTGAAGAGTTTTTTCTTTCGGGATTTATTGGTTCGGGCGAGGCAGGACGCATGTCGAGGGGTGGCTCGTGCAAATAGGCGGTGTATGTGGGTATTCTATGGTGTATTGAGCTAGGTTGTCTGGCGCGGGGGGTGAGGTTATTTGGCAGGCGTGGCGGGTCTAAGCGGCCTGTCGTTTTTAATTGAAGCGGCGCGTTTCAGTATTAGCGGCGCGGGGCGGGGCGGTGTATCTTGTCGAGGGGTGGCTCGTGCAAATAGGCGGCGTATGTGGCTGTTCTATGGTGTTCTGCGGATAGGGCGGCGGTTTTTCAAAATTATTAGGCGAAGGCAGCGGCGGCGCAGTTTTAGGCTTTAGCGCCAAAAAAAAGCGACCGGAATTCCGGCCGCCTTTTGGATAAATTTAATCGCTATTTCCTGCGCCGGTAGGCCGCAAATCCCAGAGCGATTGCGCCGAGCATGGCCGCAATTTCCGCGGGTTCGGGAACAACGACATACTTCACATACAAGCCGTCGTCCAAAACTTCAAAGTACGCCCTGTATATGTCGCCGCTCGATTCAAAAATGTTTGCCGCGAAATCGTCCGAAGTTAAAGCCGAGCCTTTGCCGGAATCCCACGATACGATTTTTGCGCCGTTGCCGTCGTTGATGTCGAAGCTCCCGGTGCCGTCGTCTATGAGCCAGGAGAGGTCGCCTTCAAATTGGAATGTGATTTTTGAGCTTCCCTCCCTCGTCAGCGTGCCGCCTTCAATGCGGACGAGCGATTCGTCCCCCGTTTGCGAGTAGTAGCCGGAAATGTCTAAGGAATCCATTTGCGTGGCGGATTCGAGGCGGAGCGTTATCGTTCCGGATTCGTACTTTATGTTGGTGAAGCGGAAGGAGCCGTAGGTGGAACTGCCGGACGCGGAAGCAAACGTGCCGCCTGAAAGCTCCAAGTCCCCGTGGGAGAATGTGGTTAGGTTTTGTCCGGCGGCGTCGGAATAAAACTTCACCGCCAGGCCGTCCGGAGTATTGTAGGCGTAGTTGGAAACGTTTTGGTTGAAGTTCATCTTTATGGTGCCGCTTATCGCCTTGACTCCGCCGAAGAACGCGAGGTTGTTGCTGGTAAATTCCTGCGTTGCCGTCCCGTTCATTACGAAAGTCGTCTTTCCGTATTCGGGCGTATATATCAAGCCGCTGGCGTAGTCTCTAATGAATCCGGAAGTCGTGCAATCCTGGGTATTGGCCAGTATGAAGTAAGACGTCTTTGAATTGGTGACGTTTCTGGTGTTTTCGCGCATTGCGCTCGCCGAACCGGAGAGCCCGCCGACTTGTATGTAGGCGTCATAAGTGGGATCTACCATCGAATACAATATCGTATCTACGACTTGTCCCCTTATAATTGTGTCCGGATTCGCCAGTCCGTTTTCAAAAGTGTTTTCCTCTGTGCTTCTGGCGCGTATCAAGCCGTTCGAGTTCACGTATACGGTGCTGCCGCCGGAAATATTGCCGTCAACCACAACCCTATAATTGGCTTGCCCGGAGTTATTTCCGCGTCCGAAAGCCAGACTTTTGCCTCCCGTGTTGACATTGCCTTTGATATGCAGGTCGAGCTGGTAGATTTGAAGGTTTCCAGTGCTGGTCAAATCTCCGTTTATGGTCAGCTTATTGCTTCCGAATGTAGGCGCCTTTATGAAAACCCAATTTTTTCCGCCGGCCGTGAGGTTGTTGATTTCAACTTCTGGAACGTCGATTACCAGACCGTCCAGCCTGTACTCGGAGAACGGGTTATAGATTATCACGTCGTCCGAAGCGGAAAATCCCTGCCCGGACATGCTTGAACCGGAGGAGTCGAGCCACCAGCTCGTCTGGCCTTCGCCGCCGAAGGATTCGGAGAGGTTTATGCTATAGTCTTTAGATATGGTATGTTGCGAGGTATCCAGCGTCCAAGTTTCGGCGAGCGCCGCGGAAATGGGCAACATGAGGGATAAAATGAGTCCTCTTTTCATAATAAAACCGCGTTAATCGTTTGAGATAAATAATAATTTCATGTAAAGATTAATTGTCAAATATTTATTCCGCAGTTATCGGAAGATTTTTCGCGAAATAAAGTCGCTTTATCTTAGCAGTTTTACCTTAAGTTGCGGCGCGTTTTGCGGCTTTGCCGTTTTTACAAAAAGCGCGTTCTTTGGAGCATGCAAGCCTTGCGATTGCCGCGTTGAGCCGGCGCGGCCTGCGCGAGTTTTCCGGTGAAGTTGGTTTTCTCGTAAAGTTGGCGCGCTCTCGTAAAGTTTGCGCGCTTCGGCGGACTTTTCAATGGGGAAAGGGGCGTGACGTTGGCCGTTTTCCTTCCGCGCGCGGGCAACGCCTGCCGAAAGGTTGCCGAAAGACGGGCGAAAGGCGTCAAAAAATACTAAAAAAGTTGCTTAAAAAAACGCCGTTAAAAATTGCCAAGTTCCGCCTCAAAAAAGCCGCCCGGCACTCCTGCCGCCGCCCGGCTCCGCCCATCATCGCTTGGCAGTGTCTGTACTATCCGGCATTGCCTGTTTTCACCCGGCGCTATCTATAGCCGCTTGGCGCCGCCTGTATTGTTTGGCACTATCCTGTACCGTCCGGGGAGGGTGGAGTGGAGCCGTAATAAATTAGTCCGCAATAAGTTTTAATGCGGATAAAAAGCCGCCCGTCCGCATTTTACGCGCGCTTGCGCCGGCGAATGAACGAAACTGCCAATGCGAGTCCGCCGAATATCGCGGCAATTTCCGCAGGCTCCGGAACAGCGAATGTGATTGAGCCATTCGCAATATCCACAGTGTATGAATAGTTGGCTTGTATGTCGAAGCTGTCCCACTCGGTGAAGCTGCTGTCGCCTATTATGTCGGAAAAATACAGGGTGATTTGGTCGTTATTGGCGAACGCGTTTGAGTCTATTACGAATTGGAGCGCGCCGAACTCGCCGTCCGAAGTCGAAATGGCGACCGCGTTGCCGACCTGTCCGAAAGAATATTCGCCGGCGACGCCTATTATTATGTGCGAGTTCGCGTTGAGAACCATGTCGCCGTCAAATCCCAATCTGGAGCCGGCGTCAACCTTTACGGATTTGGCGTTGTACAGCCAGCCGCTTCCGACGTGCATGATCGTGTTGTCCGTGACGTGGACATCGCCGTTGATTACGTCGATATTGGTGTAAATGTTAAATTCCATGCCGCCCTTGACGGTGAAATTGGTGACTTCCGCGGAGCGGGACAACACCACGTCCGTCGGATCGAAGGCGTCCCCGATTTCTAAAGTGCCTCCCGAGGTGTCGAAAGTGACGTTCTCGCCGACGACATATTTCAGCGAGCCCGCAAGACCGCCCTTTGTGATGTACACTCCGCTTTTCGCGCCGAGAGTTCCGGAATTGTGGTTTATTGTGAAGTCGTCATTTTCAAAGGAATATGAAAATCCGCCGAGATAGAGCGCGCCCCCGTTGATGTTGAAGGTGGTGGAATACGTGTATGCGTGCGTCTCCTGCCTGGTAGTTGTAGTCACGCCGTTTGCGTAGACTATTGCGCCCTCGTTTATGTTTAGCGTCGCGCTGGTGTTGCCGCCGACCCCGTAGTAAATTACAAAGTTGTTGATGTTTGACGTGCTGGTTTGGCCGGCTTGGTACGGATTGAAATTCATGGCGGGATCGCCATACATGCTTGTGGATTGTCCGAAGCGTATGTTTGTTAGCGAATTTATGGCGCCGTTCATGGTGAATGTGGCGCCATTGTTGATATTTATAAATTCGCTGTCCCTTATGTCCGTCGCGGATTGGGCATATTCGGTGTGGAAGTATGCGTTTTTCGCCGTAATCGTGTTATTGCCATACATCGAAAGGCCGTTTCCATATATGCCGCTGCTTGTGTAGTCGAACGTGTTTACATTAATGTTCACGTTTTGGATATCGTAAAAATTGGTCACATAAACGTTGTCTTGTGCGGTGATGCCGCCGGCCGGCGGCTGGGGCGTAATTATGCTGTTGGCAAATCCCAGAAACTTAGCTGAGCCGTTTCCGCTGTCGGTTACATTATAGTCGGCGGCAAAAATTCGCGCGCAAAACGACGCTAAAAACAGTGCGCAAAGTATGTTTTTCATGGTGGGAGTCGTAGAATTTAATGGGGTACAGCGCGCGGCAACGATGTCGCAATACTAATGCAAGAAATAATATCGTTTGCCGCCAAAAGTCAATCTAAATATAAAAAGAACGCGCCGGAATTTCCGGCGCGCCTTTAAAAACGCAGTATTTTTACTTGGTTTGATCTTCCAAGAAAAATACCGCGGATATGTACACGTAGTTATCGTCAAACTTTGACGAATCTAAATCGTATTTGGCCTTGTGCTCGTCGGTCAGCATGGAGCGCTTGTCGAACTTCTTGCCGGACGCGCGTATCTTGACGGTGTGAACTTTGTCCTCAAGGTTGTCCCCCAAGACGACGATCATTCTGCGGTTCCATGAGCAGTGGCGGTCAAAGCACTTTATTTCCCTCGTCTTTCCGTCGAGCGTGAGCTCCATGATTCCGCCGTCGGTGCCGAAGCGCACGCAGGCTATGGCTCGGATTCCCTTGAACTTGAATTCAAACTCCTGCCCGGGAACCAGCTTTACGAAGCGCCCCCAAGCGCTCTTGCCGAACGGCGCGCGGGCGAATTCTTTTGTCTGCGGCAGTTCGTCTATCATGATTGTGCCGACCTTTTCTATGCAGTCGGCGCGCTTTGCCGGCGGGACGCTTCTGGGCTTCGAGTTCTCTTTTGAAGCCGCGAAAATCGCCGGCAGGGAGCGCTCTATCGCCTCGGTGTAGAGGACGTGCCCGGTGGCGGCGTCGGGGTGGACTCCGTCCTTTGCAAAGGGGATTTTCCCGTTCTTGTCAACCGCCGCGCGGGTTTTCATGGAGGGGTCGGCCGCCTTGCCCTTGACGATGGGCTCCGAACTTTTCATGTCGATTTTCCCCTCGCCGGCGAGTTCGGCCACGCGCTTTCCAAAGTTGATTGAGGGAATGGAATAGTAGTCGGCAAGCTCCTCCATTACGGAGGCGGCGCGGGTCATTTTCCCCGTGTTGATGATCTGCTTTTCCATGCCGTTCGTCAGCGTGTACACAAAGCAGATATCGGTGTTTTTGTCCTGCGCCCATATTTGGCGGATTATGCCCTCGATATTCTTGCGGATTTCCACGGGGGCCCTTCCGCCGTCGTTGACTGCAAACTCTATAAACACGAGGTCCGGGCGGCCCTCCAGCACGTCCTTCTTCAGGCGGCAGACGCCGAAGTCCGAGCCCGTCCCGCCAATTGCCGCGTGTATTTCGTCGATCTGCGCCTTCGGAAAGAGCTTTCTGAACAGCTGCAGGCTCTGCGGCCGCCAGCCGTGCTGGGCGGTGATGCTGCCTCCCAAGTAGGCGATTTTCAGCCCCTGGTCGCCGCGCTCGCACTTTTTGAGGAAGTTCGGAATGCCGCCGCGCGGGTGGCATTCCACCATGTCGCGCGGCTCGTAGGCGCTTTCGTCTCCGCCCTGCGCGAACGCGCTCGGGGCAAACGCCGCTATAAAGAGCGCCAAGTTCAGAAATGTCTTTTTCATTGTGCTTGCCTCTTGAAAGTTTGGATTAGCGCCTCATTGCGGCGGCTATTTTGCCGTCGCCGTTTTCTCCGCGGAAATGAAGTCCCCATTTATGAAGAAGGCGGATATGTACGTGCGCGTCGGGGCGAACTTTTGAGGATTCTTTTCAAAGTCCGCGTGGTGCTGCTTGAATAGAATCGCCTTTTTGTCGAACTTGTCGCCGAGGGCGCGGATTACGACGGTGTGCACGCCGTCCTTTAGCCCCGAGCAGAGCGTCGTCATGGAACGGCGGTTCCAGCCGCAGTACGGGTCGAAATTGCGGACTTTTCTGAACTTTCCGCCGTCGACGGAAAATTCCATGTAGCCGCTGTCCGTGCCGAGCCTGACGCACGCGGCGGCCTCAGTTCCCCTGAATTTGAGGGTTATTTCGTCTCCGGGCTCAAGGCGCAGATATTGGCTCCAGGCGGACTTATCTTTTTCGTCGCGCGGGAAATCCTTTAGCGAATCCAGCTCCACAGTTCTTACCGCCGAGATTTTGTCCGGCGCGTTCGGCGACATCTTCGGACCCAAGACGTGCGGCGCGGGGGCGCCGGAGGCCTTTCTCATCGCGGGAATCGAGCGTTCAATGGCCTCCGTGTAAATTACGTGCCCGGTGTTGGTGTGCGGGTGCACGCCGTCTTTCGCGAACGGGATTTTCCCGTCGCTTCCAATGGCGGCCGTGGTGTTGAGGGAGTCTCCCGCAACCGCGCTCATCGGCTTATTGTCGGTTTTCATCACCAGCTTGCCGGCCTTGACCAAATCCACAACCGCCTTGCCGAAGTCGATTGAGGGAATGCCGTAATGGTCGGCCAAGCCCTCCATTATCGATGACGTGCGCTTCATCTTGCCGTCCTTCATGACGTCGATGTCGCGTTCGACTACCGTATATACAAAGCATATGTCCGCGTTGGGGTTGTCCGTCCAAATCTGGCGGACTATGCCCTCCATGTTCTTCTCGATGTATTCCTTCCCGCCGCCGTGGTCGTTGACGGCGAATTCGACGAACACTAAATCGGGCTTGGATTCGATTATGTCCTTCTGCACGCGCATCACCCCGAAGCTGGAGCCGGTGCCGCCGATTGCCGCGTTTACTTCCGAGAAGTTCGATTTGGGATAGAGCTTGCGGAACAGATCCAGACTGCGCACGCGCCAGCCGTGCTGGGCGGTGATGCTGCCGCCCAAATATCCGACTTTTATGTCCGAGCCCCTCTCAGCCTTTGCAAAGAAGTTCGGCAGCCCCTTGCGCGGATTGCATTCAATTAGGTCGCGCGCGGCAACGTCGTCTTTCGCAGCCAGGCACGAGGCGGCAATCAGCGCTCCGGCAATCGCAAGCATTGTCCTTTTGATGTTCATCTGTCCTACCCTTTTTTTTAGTAAAAGTTTTTTGCGCGGCTGCGGGATTGCCCGTCGGAAGAGGCGGCTCAAGAACGCCCGCGCGGCAATTTTGCGAAAGCGCCGGAAGGGTTTTGTTCCCTCCGCCCCCGCAATTTTTTTCGAGATTCTCGCTCTTTTAAGCGGAACGCGTTTCCCGGGGAAATCCCGTTTGCAAGTAAAAGATCTCTTGGCTTTTTGAGCCTCCGCTCCGTTTTGCGACCGGGCGGCGCCTTCCGCAAATTCGCGCGCGGCTTAAAAAACCCGACGCGGCGGAATTTCCTCCGGCTTTCAAAGCGCGCTTTCGGAAGCGTGAAAGGCGCCTTTGCAACGGGAAGCGTTCAAAAAAAAACGCCTCCTGTAGCGCGCCCGCGCCGTTCCTAATGTTCGCCTTCCGCCTGCCGCAACGGAATTGCCGTCTCTTCGGAAGCGCAATATAGACAATCGGTTATGCGGACGCGCGTCAAGACTAAAAAAAGGGGGCATGAGAGGGGCGAAAATTGAAGTTTGCCCAGCCATGCGACAGGGTAGGCTAAGGGGTGTTCGCCGCCGCACCTATAACACGCAGGGGAAGAAAATCGAAGTTTGCCCATCGAAGTTTGCCCGGCCATGCGGCAGGGTAGGCTAAGGGGTGTTCGCCGCCGCACCTATAACATACGGGGGAAGAAAAATCGAAGTTTGCCCGTCGAAGTTTGCCCACCCGGCCGGGTTGTTTGATTTTTTTTTTGCACGGGCGGAAATTTCGCCCTTTCTTTTTCGGCTTTAGATTTCTTGCGAGCGGGGAAAAGGCATTCGGCATTCGTCCCGTTATATATTTATATTCTTCAAGCGGACTTAAATTTTTTTGCGCATAATTTGTGTATAATTTGCGTTTTTGGAAAAAATTTTTTGGACGGCGGCATGGAGGTCGACCAAAAACCCGCCGGGCGTTTTCCAATTTGCGCGCGCGGCGTTGCGCGCTTGTTTTTTAATCTTGCGCGATTTGCGCCGCGGTGAAAAATGACTCGCAGACAAATGGAACCGCACGACGCTAAACGGGAAATTTCAAATTTGACCGCCCAAATTAGGCGGCATGAAAAGCTGTATCGCCTGCAAAATGCGCCGGAAATTTCCGACGCCGAATTTGACAGAATGATGCGCAGGCTGCGCGAATTGGAGGAATCGTTCCCCCAGTTCAAGTCTCCCGACTCCCCCACGGAGCGCGTTGGCAGCGACTTGGACGGCTCGTTTGAGGAGGTGGAGCACCTGACGCCCATGCAGAGTCTCGACAATGTTTTCGACGCCGACCAGCTGCGCGATTTCGACGCCCGTCTCCGCCGCGTTTTGGGGCTTGCGGCAGTACCCGCAAACGCGCCCGCAGACTCGCCCGCAGGCGCGCGCAAAGATGAAGCCGAAAATGCGGCAGACGCCGATGCGTCCGGCAATGGCGGCGGCGCGGAGAGTGTGGCGGACGGCGGCGGATCCGGCGGCAAAGCCGATAGCGGGTCTGGCGGCAAAGCCGGCGGTGGAGCCGGAGGGAAGGGCGCGGAAAACGCGGGGGAAAATTCGAAAAAAAATTCGGAAGAAAGCTCTGGAAAAAGCGCCGAGATAGCGGAACCCCGGCCGTTAGCTTACTGCGTGGAGCCGAAAATCGACGGCGCGGGAATTTCGGCGGTGTATGAGAACGGCAGGCTCATGCGCCTGCTCACGAGGGGCAACGGGCGCGAGGGCAACGACATCTCCACAAACGCCTTTTTGATTCGCAATTTGCCGCTTGAACTCAAAGGGGATTTTCCGGCTCTGCTTGAGGCCCGCGGCGAGTGTTACATGACCGTCGGGGAATTTGAGCGCATTCGCGCGGCGAGGCTTGAGGAGGA
>CALXMX010000171.1 GCA_944389575.1 uncultured Opitutales bacterium | reverse complement strand
CCGATATTTCCACGACCGCAAATCCGCGCGCAAAATCTAATGTTTTTGTGAAATTGTATATGAAGCCCTATCTGTATCTGGCCAATTTGGCGTATCGCGCGCTATGGAGAAATTCCCTGCGTGAAATCAGTGTGGAATAACTCCAAAAAACTTTTTGGAAAGCGGAGATTTTCTGGCGGAAATTTTAGCGTCGCGGCGTTTTTTTGGGGGCTGCCGATTGCGGATAAAAGCGCGTCAGATTTGGCCTCTTCCGGAAAATATCTTTACTTGTCTCTTCTCAAATTTTCTTGGGGTACAGGCGAATCGGCCAGTCCGAACCGAACGCGCGCGGGCGTGGCGGAAGGAAAATGCGTTGGAAGAATTGCCGTTTTCTTTCAGCGCGTTTCCTATGTTTTTCTTGCAGCCTTTAACGCTCCCTTTGGCGCTCGTCAGCCTTGCGCGGGGGTTTCCGGCAAGCGATGCCGCGCGGCCGCGGGATTTTCGAGCCCCGCAAAGCTTAAAATGTTTTTGCCAAAAAACGCGTCGGCAATGGATAGCGGCACGTTAGACTTGGCCTCCTCCACAATGGCCTTCATCTGCTCTTTCTTAAATTTTCTTGGGTACAGGCGAATCGGGTAGTCCGAGCCGAACGCGCACGAGCGGGGAAACTTCAGCGGCCCTTCCCTCCAGGGGAACGTTTCCCCGCGGAATTGCAAGGGGGTTGCCGCCGAGTCGAAAATCACATTTGGCAGGGCGAGGTATTCGCCGGGTATTTTGCCGGCGAAAATTTCTCCGCCGCCCCAGTGGGCAAAGATGAATTTTGTGCGCGGAAATTTCATCGCCGCCCGAAACGCCGCAAGGTTGTCCGTTTCGACTTTCCCAGGATAGTCCCGCCCGTTTTGCTCCGTCAGGTGTACGCATATCGGAAGATCCTCGTCGGCGCAGGCGTTTGCGAACCTGCCGAATTCCTCCGACAAAAATCCGAATTTTTGCACTCCGTCGTGTATCTCGCCGATTCCGCAAAAGCCGTCCTTCCTCGCGCGCCGAACTATGCCGACGGCGGCGGAAATGTCGGAGGGATTCACCGAGGCGAACGCAAAAATGCGCCCCCGCATTCGCGCGCAAAATTCCGCTATTGCGCAGTTCATTTCCGCGCATGCGGCGGAATTTTGCCAATACCAGCCCTGTATTATTGCCGCGTCCACTTCGGCTTCGTCCATGTCGGCGACGAACTTTTCCTCCGACGGAAACCCCTGGAGCGACATTTTTCCGTCGGCGCGCGGGGCCGTCAGGCGCCCCCAGTAGGCCTCTTTTGCGCGCTCCGCCCAGCGCGCCGGATTTTTTGCGACGAAATCCGGATAGAAATGCGTGTGCGCGTCAATCGTCATTTCAGGTATCCGAGGTAGAGCAGGGCGCAGAGCGCGGCCGCCAGCGCGAGCCTGTACCATGCGAACGGCGCCAGTCCCCTTCGCGTGAGGAACCGCACCAGCCAGCTGACGGACAGCGCGGACGAAACGAACGCGACTACCAGGCCGAACGCCAGCGGGGTTATAGATATGGTCTTAACAATGGCTTCGCCGTCCTTGAATATTTTGAAGAAGCTCGCCGCAGTCAACGTCACCAATCCCAGCAGAAAGCTGAATTTTGCCGCCTCCGCCGGGCGCAGTCCCGCGGCGTATCCGCCGAGAATCGTCATCATCGAGCGGCTCGTTCCCGGCCACATGGCGACGCATTGCAGCATGCCGACCAGCAGAGCCTGCCCCGCGCTCATGTCCTCCATTCGCGGGTAGGCGCGGGATTTGTCCGCCGCGCGCGCGTCGTAGAATTTTTGCGCCGCGAACATCAGCAGCGCGCCGACCGCAAGAGCCGCGATTACCGGCCTTACGCCGAATAGATTGGACTCTATGAAACCGTGTAGCATAACCCCCGCAATCGCCGCCGGCAGGAAGGCCACAAAGAGGTTTGCGGCAAGCTTCAGCCCGTCTTTGCTCCGCCCGGCAAACCCCATGAGCATTTGCAGCACGGAATTGCGGTACAGCAGCGCCACGGCGAGAATCGCGCCGAACTGTATGATTATCGCGTATGCGTCCGCGGCCCTTTTCATTGTGTAGGCCTCTCCCGAGGAATTTTTCAGGCTTTTGCCTTCCGGGGTAAGCAGGGGCTCTTGCGAATCAAGCCCCAAAAACGAGTTCGCCAATATTAGATGCCCCGTGGACGATATGGGCAGAAATTCCGTGATTCCCTCGACGAGGCCGAGAACGAAGGCGTCCAGCATTCCGATGTCGCCCTTTTGCGCTTTCCGTTCAGCCTTTGGAAGAGCTGCCGCCGCGGGAATCGCCGTTGGAATCGCCGCGGGAAGGGCAGCTGATGCGAATGCGCAAACGGGCGCGGAAACGTTGGCGGAGGCGGAAATCTGCGCGGCGGGGGAGGCGGGGGCAAATGTCGGCATTGGCGCGCGCGCATGTTCCGGCTCAATGGGCGCGGCGGAAGCGAAAACGCGTGCGGAAGGGAAGGCGGACGCATTGTAGACTCCGGAAATATTGGCGTTCGCATTGGCGTGCGCGCGGGCGATTGCCGGCGCGAAAGGCGCGGCGCAAACGGGTGTGGGCGCAATCGCCGCGCGCTCCTGCCCGGCGGACAATCCAGATGAAAACGCCGCGGCGAATGCGGCCGCGCGCAATGCGGACGCGAGCGCGTTTCTTATGGGTGCGTTTCTTTTCATTGGATTGAAATTTCGCGTTTGGAATTTTTTTGGGATTGTCTGCCTCCGGCAATCAATGCGCCGCGCGCGTTTTGCGGGGCGTGCGCCGTTTTTTTAAGCTTCAATCTGCCGCATTCCGGCGTATAAAATTCGGGCGTTTTAGAAGTTTCTGCGCGAATCCAGGGCGTTCTTTATTGTCACAGAGTCGGCAAATCCGAGCTGGCTGCCGTTGGGCAGGCCGAAGCCTATCCGTGTGAGGGCTATCTCCCGCGCTCCGACAATTCGCTCGCGGATATAGTGGCATGTGGCCTCTCCCTCAATGTCGTTTGAGAGCGCCAAAAGTATCTCGCGCACGCCGTCGCTCTCAATGCGCTCCGACAGCAATTTGAGGTTTAACTTTTCGGGGCCGATTTTATGCAGCGGCGAGAGCTTGCCGCCGAGGACGAGGTACTTTCCCGTCCACGCCCCCGCCCGCTCAATGGCCTCTATGTCCGCGTTCCTTTCGACCACGCATATGCGGCTTGAGTCTCTTGCGGGATTGGCGCATATTCGGCATTGCTCGCCGGATTCCGCCAGCCCCATGCACTTTGGGCAGGGCGTTATTTTTTCGAGGGCGTCGCTTAAAAGCTCCACCAGCTCCCGGGCCGACTGCGGAGACTCGAGGCACAGGTGCGCCGCCATGCGCTCCGCGCTTTTCGCGCCGAGCCCCGGAAGCTTTTTCAGCGAATTTTTAAGCCTGTCGAAACTTTCGCCCATTTGTCAGATAATTCCGGGGATTCCGAATCCGCCGGTCACCTTGCCCATTTCCTCCTCGCTTTTAGCCTTCGCCTTTGCGGCGGCGTCGTTGACTGCGGCCAGGATTGAGCTTTCCACGGATTCCGCGTCCTCCTTCAGAAATTCCGGGTCGAGCTTTATGGATTTGAGCGCGCCCTGTCCGTTCACGACGGCGCGCACCGCGCCTCCGGCGGCCGAGCCCTCTATCGACATCTGTTCCAGTTCGGCCTGGACGGCTTCCATGGCCTTCTGCATCTTTTGCGCCTGTTTGAGAAGTTTTCCTACTCCTGGCATTTTCTTATTCTTTCTATGTTATGTTTGTTTGCGGTTTGAAGCGTCAAATGCGCTTGATTGTAAATAGGGTGAAGTCGTCGCGCAGCCCGCGCGCCCCAGCGAAGTTTTCCACGGACTTCTGTATTCCGAGGTTTATTTCGTCCGCTCCGTGCAGGTGAAGGTTGGCTACCGCCTGCCGCAGGCGCTCTCCGGAGTATTCGGCGCCGTCGCCGTTAGCCGCCTCGGTGAGCCCGTCGGTATAGAGCACGAACACGTCGCCGCGCTCGAACTTCACGGACACGTCGCCTATGGCGTTGTCGAAAATTTCCGGGCCCACCATTCCCACCGCCATTCCGGGGCTCGATATTTCGTCAGCGGGCGCGCCGGCGTTCTTGGCCGAGTACAGCAGCGGCAGTTCGTGCCCGGCCCGCGCGAGGGTGATTTTCGAGTTGTCCTTCGATATCACCGCGTAAACGAGCGTTATGAACATGTCCGACCGCATGGTGTTGACCATTTCCGCGTTCAGCTCCTTCAGCGTCTCCGACGGCGCGTTCCCCTTTAGGGCTATATTTCTAAGCTGCGTCTTGCACAGCGCCATCAAAATCGCCGCGGAAATTCCCTTGCCCGACACGTCTCCTATCGCCACGCCGCACGCGCCGTTCGGAAGCCGGAAGCAGTCGTAGAAGTCGCCGCCTATCAGCTGCTGTGGAATGTATTTTACGGCGAATTCCAAATCGGCGTTGTCGGGCAGGGACTGGGGCAGTATGTAGCGCTGGACGCTGCTGGCAAGGCGCAGGTCGAAATCCAATTTTCCCTTTTGAAGCAGCGCCGATATGGCTTCGCTGCTGTGCACTGCGACCCCCGCCTGCTCGCCTATAGACGTGGCGAGGGAAAAGTCGGTCTGCGTAAACGGCTTTCCCGATATGGGGTTGGCCACGGCGAGCACGCCGTGTATCCTCCCGCGGAACTTCACGGGAACGGCCATCAGGCTGTGCACTGCGAGCGCCTCGTCGGCGTGCTTTTTCACGCGCGGGTCGGCCGAGGCGTCCTCTATTAGCACGCCGGTTCCATCGTTTGCGACGGCTCCTATGATTCCCTCGTTGGCCTCAATCGTCTCCCTCCCTATGACGTTTTCGAGAAACTTCGCGCGGCTGTCGTTTCTGCCGGGCCTTCCGACTTCGGTATTCATCGGCGGAAACAGCCCCTCAACGGCCTTCGCATGCAGCGTTCCGTCCTCCGATTTCTCATATACGCACGCGCTCATCGCCCCGCAGCTTAGAGCCGTGGCTCGCACTATGAGGTTGTAGAGCTTTTCGCTGTCCGCGCCCTGCGATACGTATTCGGAGCTGCGGTGGAGGAACTCTATGAGTATGTCCTTTTCCTCCTTTGAGCGGAATAGGTCGTCCCGCGCCTGCAGGTATTCGACGCGCCCCTTCAAATAGAGGGCCGACATGGTCGCCGCCAGCGCGAGCGAAATTATCGATATTGCCACGTAGAGCATTACTTTTTCATTTCGCGTTTCAAGAACGATATGACGTCCTCGAATTTCGCCTCGTTTTCGGCGGATATGGAGGCGAGCGTTTGGTGCGCGGCGAGAATGTCGTCAAATCCGGCCTTTTCCCCGCCGAGATTGCGGCGCGAATCCTCATTCGCGCCGAGCTCCAGAGCGTCCGAAGCGGGCGACACCGACATTATGTTTTCCAAGCCGAGGTTCCGCGCCAGCTCCATATTGCGCTTGTTCAGGTTCACCAGCCTCATAGACGCGTTCGTCTCGCGCAGCTTGAGCGCGCCGCCGGCCAGCGTGCCCAGAAATGTGCTGTCCATTCCTAAGCACTCCGCGCAGTCCACCGTAAGTTCCGTCACTCCGCGCTCGGCCGCCTCGGAAAAAAACGCCCCGGCGTTTGCGCAGTTCAAATAGTTGGCGTGCCCGACGACCCGCATCGTGGCGCGCGCGCCGTCGAGATTGACCAGATACTTCGTTTCTGAATGCATCTTGCTATTCTTCGACTATTTTGTCCAAGACGTAGGGGAGTATTCCGCCGGCCTTGTAAAACGACGCCTCTATCGGGGTGTCTATTCTCAGCTGCAGCGGAATCTCCCTGACATTTTCGCCGTCGCATATTTCGAGGCGGACTTTCATTCCGGCCGCGACGCCGTTTTCAAGCCCCCTTATCGAGAAGGTTTGAGTTCCGTCAAGGCCGAGGGTTTGCGCGTCGGTTCCGTCCTCAAATTCGAGGGGCAGCACGCCCATTCCCACTAAATTGCTGCGGTGTATGCGCTCGAACGACTTTGCCACAACCGCCTTGACCCCGAGCAGCGCAGTGCCCTTAGCCGCCCAGTCGCGCGAGCTTCCCATGCCGTAGTCGCGCCCGCCGAACACTATCAGCCCCGTTCCTTTCTCGGCGTATTTTTCCGCCGCCTCGAATATCGTGACGTTTTCGCCCGCGCCGCATATTTTTGTGAATCCGCCCTCCGCGTCGCCGGCCATGAGGTTCTTGATTCGGACATTCGCGAATGTGCCGCGCGTCATGACTCTGTCGTTCCCGCGCCTGGAGCCGTAGGAGTTGAAATTCTCCGGGCGGACGCCGCGGTCGCGCAGCCATATTCCCGCGGGGCTGTCGGGCGGAATCGCGCCGGCGGGAGAAATGTGGTCGGTTGTGACGCTGTCGCCGAATATCGCAAGCGCGCGCATGTTTGAGAGGCCGCCGCTTCCGGAGTTTTTAGGGGCGTCGAAGAACGGCGGATTCTGTATGTATGTGCTCTTTTCGTCCCAGGGGTAGAGCATCCCGGAGGCCCCGGCGATTTCCCTCCACTGCCGCGGCCCGGACATGTCGGCATAGCGGGCTTTAAACATCTCGCTCTTTACGCACTTCGCGACCGCCTCGGCGACCTCTTTCGACGATGGCCATATGTCGGATAAAAACACGTCCGCGCCGTCGGGAGTTTTCGCCAGCGGCTCCCTGTCGAAATCTATGTCGATTCTTCCCGCGATTGCGAACGCGACCACCAGCGGTGGGCTCATCAGATAGTTGGCCTTTATCAGCGGGTGGACGCGCGCCTCAAAATTTCTGTTGCCGGAAAGGACGCTTGCGCACGTCAGGTTCTCGCGCTTTACCGCCTCCGCTATTTCAGGCTCCAGCGGGCCGGAGTTGCCTATGCAGGTTGCACAGCCGTATCCGGCGAGATTGAATCCGAGGCTGTCCAAGTGCTTTTGCAGTCCCGCGCATTCGAGGTAGTCCGCCACCACGCGCGAGCCCGGCGCCAGCGGGGTCTTGACGTATTTGGGAGGGCGTATTCCAAGCTCGTCGGCCTTTTTCGCCAAGAGCCCCGCCGCCATGAGCACGGAGGGATTCGACGTGTTCGTGCAACTTGTGATTGCCGCGATTAGCACGCTGCCGTCGCGTATTTCCCCGAGCGGGGTGTCCGCACTCTTGACGCGCGGCTCCCCCGCGCCGGCGAGGAGTTTGCCGAACGACGGCTTTGCGTCCGACAACTCTATTTTGTCCTGCGGGCGCTTTGGGCCGGCAATGCAGGGCCTTATGGCGGAGAGGTCCAGCGAGACCGTCTTGGAGTAGTCGCATTCCCCGTCGGCGGGAATCCCGAACAGGCCCTGTTCTTTGAGGTAGTCGCGCGCCAGGGCTATTTCCCTCTCGCCGCGGCCGGTGAGGGCGAGGTACTCCAAAGAGGTTTCGTCAACCGGGAAGTATCCCATAGTCGCGCCGTATTCCGGCGCCATGTTCGCTATCGTCGCGCGGTCTGCCAGCGCGAGCCTGCGCGCGCCCTCTCCGAAAAATTCCACGAATTTTCCCACTACCTTCTCTTCGCGCAACAGCTTTGTCACCGTCAGGGCGATGTCCGTGGCCGTCACGCCCTCGGCGGCTTCGCCCACAACCCTGACGCCGACCACTTCGGGCATCTTGAAATATACGGGCTGGCCGAGCATTGCGGATTCGGCTTCTATCCCGCCGACTCCCCAGCCTACGACCCCCAATCCGTTTATCATGGTAGTGTGGGAATCCGTGCCGACGACCGTGTCGGGATAGAAAATCTTTTTTCCGTCTTCCTCTCCTTCAAATACGACTCTCGCCAGCCGCTCGAGATTGATTTGGTGTATTATTCCCATCGACGGCGGAATGACCGAAAACGTCTTGAACGCCTGCTGCCCCCACTTGAGAAATTCGTAGCGTTCGCGGTTGCGCTCGAATTCCTTTTCGAGGTTCTTTTCAAACGCGTCCCGCGCGCCCCAGTAATCCATTTGCACGGAGTGGTCGACGACCAAATCGACCGGCACGAGCGGCTCCACGTTCGCCGGGTTCGCCCCGCGCCGCTTTGCGGCGTCGCGCATGGCGGCGAGATCCACCAGCAGCGGGACTCCCGTGAAATCCTGCAGCACGACGCGCGAAACCACAAATGGAACTTCGCAGTCGCCGGGATTTTCCGCGTTCCACGAGGCTAACCGCCTTGCGTCGTCTTCCGTTATCTTTTTGCCGTCGCAGTTTCTCAGCACGCTTTCGAGCACTATGCGTATGCTGACTGGCAGGCGGGAAACGTCCAGCCCGGATTTTTTGAGCGCCTTGAGGCTGTAGATATAACCCTCTTTTCCGGCGTCGTTCGACTTGAATTGGCTCAGGCTTCCTAATGGGTTTTTCATATGTTTTCTTAGCGCGTTATTAAAAGGAAATTTTGGCTTTCGGGCAATTCAATTCCGCGCAAAAATCGGGAAAAGTTGTCTTTTCGCAGAACGTTTGGCGTTTTATGCGCCGGCGCAGTTTGCGGGGGTGCATTTTTGCGATTTGAGGACGCATATAAAACGCATTGGCTTCCGCAACGGCGTTGCGGTTTGCGAGGCGTATTGCAAATGTAAAAGCAAGTTTAACTGCTTTGAAAAGCTGGTTTGTTTCGCGGCGGCGCCGCGTTAGGATTGCGCTTTTTTTAGTTTTGGCGCGCGGCGGCGGAATTTTTTTTGCGCGGGGGTTTTTAACAAAGTTTTTTATTGTGAAAGTTCCCGGTTTTTTAGTTCAGAGAGGAAAAGGCAGATGTGTGTTGCGGGCTTGATTGAGAAAGTTTTTCCGCTTTTTTTAAGAAACTGCTTTATTAAAAAATTTGGAGACGTTGTTGCATCGCCATATGGCGCGTGAGAAACGCATTGATTCCCAATGGCGTTGCGGTTTGCGAGGCGTATTGCAAATGTAAAAACTGGTTTGTCTGGTTTGAAAAGTTAGTTTGTTTCGCGGCGGCGCCGCGTTCGGATTGAGCTTTTTTTTTAGCTTTGGCGCGCGTCGGCGGAATTTTTTTTGCGTGGGGTTTTTTGCGGCGGCAAGCCGCCGGAAGGCGCGTTCCCGCGCGAACAGCCGTCAGAAGCGGACGTTTTCGTAGTGGAGAATGTCGGGGCCGGACTTGCCTGCGGAACTCTCCGTCTCCGCGCCGAACCGCACTTCCACAATGTCGTATCGAAAGCTTTTCGGGGCGCGCGGCAGCGCGCTCATATAGGCCTTTGCGCACCGCCTGATCGCCGCTTTTTTGCGCTTCTGCACTGCGGCGAAATACCCCGGCACTAACGCGTCTGCCGAGCGGGTCTTAACCTCTACGAAAACGAGCGTGCCGGCGTCCGCGGCTATTATGTCTATCTCGTCGCGCCCGCTTCGATAGTTTCTCTTTACTATGCGCATTCCGCGCCCTTTCAGGAATTTTGCCGCCGCGTTTTCACCCGCGTCGCCCAGCGCCTTACGCGGAGTTTTCGGGCGCGAAATTTTTTTGAGAAGCTTATCGAAAAATCCTTTTATCCACTTCGGAAGCGGCATTGCGGAAAAAATTTTTTTTAGGTTTTTTCGGTTCGGATTGCGCCCGCTGCGTTATCGGGCCAGATCGAGCGTTTGGGCTTGCGCCCCGCCGATTCCCCCGGCGTTTTCCGCGGAATTTTCGTCGTTGAAGCGCATGGATATCAGGCGGGTCACGCCGCGCTCCTGCATCGTCACGCCGTAGATTGTCTTGGCGGCGCTGACCGTGCGCTTGTTGTGCGAAATCACCAGAAATTGCGAATAGCGGGTGAATTCCTTCAGCAGGTCGGTGTACCTGCCTATATTGGCGTCGTCGAGCGGGGCGTCGAGCTCGTCCAGCACGCAGAACGGGCTGGGCTTTACCATGTATATGGCGAACAGCAGCGCGACCGCCGTCATTGTGCGCTGCCCGCCGGACAGCAGCGAAAGGCTCTTTAACATCGTTCCCGGCGGGCGGGCGACGATCTCTATTCCGCTGTCGAGCACGTCCTCGCTTTCGACCAGCTTCAGGTCGGCCGCGCCGCCTCCGAACACCTTCTCAAATGTGAAGGCGAAATTCTTTCTTATCTGCTCGAAGGTCTGCGCGAACATTTGCTGCGACGTTTCGTTGATTTCGTCGATGTCGGCCACCAGCGCGTTTTTTGACGTCCAGAGGTCGTCCGTCTGCGCCTTCAGGAAGTCGTAGCGCTCCTTCAATTCGGAGTACTCCTCTATTGCGACGAGGTTTACCGCGCCCATTGAGCCGATTTTTTCGCGCAATCCGCGCACCTGTTCCTCTATCTCCGACATATCCGCCTTGTCCATCGCCGCGAAGTCTTCCTCCGTTGGCTCGCCGCGTTCGCGCCGGGGCTTGATGTTGGGTTCCTCGCCCTCCTCCAGGTCGTCGAGCTTCACCTTGACTTCAAATTCTTCGTCGGCCTTCCAGAGTTCGGATTTCCAGTCTATGCCCGCGATGTCCAGCTCGTAGTCCGCCGAGATTCTCTCAGAAATGTACTCCAGCCGCGAGCGCAATTTTGCCGCGCGCACGTCGCAGTCGTTCTTTTCGGAGTTTGCGCGCATGAGGGCCTCCCTGTCGCCCGCAATGGACGATTCAAATTCCGATATGCGCTCCTCGCGCCGCGAGATTTCTGCGCGCTTTTGCTCTATTTGCGCGGTTTGCGCTTCGAGGCTTTCGGCCAAGGATTTCGCGCGTTCGGTCTCCTCTGCGGTCTGGCGGTCGAGGCTTTCGGTTTGGGCGGCTATGGATTCCAGCTCGCCGGCGCGCCGCTCGATTTCGGCGCGCGCGCTTTCCTGCTGGCGGCGTATTTCTCCAAGCCCGCGCTCTAAATTTTCAAGGCGCGACTTCTTCTGCGCCAAGTCTATGCGCGCTTCGGACATGGCCTGGCTCTTGGCGTCGCGCTCCTGGCGCAGCCTTGATATTTCCGCTTCAAGCCCGCCGGTCGCCCCGCGGGAATCCGCCGCGGATTTCTCGGCCTCCGCCAACTCCCTCTGCGCCGAATCGAGCCTGTCCTGCGCCTCGAAACGCGAGTTTTCCATCTCGGCTATCGCGGAGTTCTTGCGCTCCAAATCCGCGTTCTTTTCCGCGAGCGCGCTTTCGGCCGCGCCGATTTGCGCGTTCATGGACGCCATTTCGCGCCTGATTTCCGCGGCGGCGTTCTTCCTGCTTTCGATCTCGTCCTCCGCCGACGACCGCTCGGACTGGGTTTGCATGGCGCGCTCGTTGAGCTCCTTGAGCGCGGCGTTGTCGGCCTCAATCTCGGCGTTCAGGCGGCGGATTTCGCTGTTGCGGAGGATAAAGCTGCTTTCCGTGTCGCGGCTTTGGCTCCCGGCCGCGTAGAGCAGCCCGCGGGCGTCGAGCATGTTAAGATTTTTGTCCGCGGCGGCGAAAAATCTGAAGTCCGGCTCCGATTTCGCAAATTCGGCAAAGGCGAAAATGTCGTCGCAAAAATAGCAGCCGCGCACCAGATTCATCACGGCCGGCGCGGCGGATTCGTCGGAGCATTTCAGCGCGTCGGCGGCCCTTATTATTCCCGCGGGAAGTTCGCGGTCAAACTCGTCGACGCTGCTTGCGCGGGTCTGGAAGCACGCCTTCCCGAACCCGCCTTCGCGCAGCCTTCCGGCTATTTGAGGCAGCTTGGATTCGTCCGAAAGCTCCACCGCGTCTATCGCCGCCCCGAGCAGCGTTTC
>CALXMX010000170.1 GCA_944389575.1 uncultured Opitutales bacterium | reverse complement strand
TGTCGCCCTTTTTTTTTTTTTTTTAGGGCGCAAACAAATATTTGCCGGAATCCTCGCCCGAATGCTCCAATGTAATACTATTGCAGAACGCCAAAAACCCATTTCAGTATCGTTTTCCCGCGCTTTTGGTTAGATTGCCCGCGTCGGGGCTTTTTGGGCTAAAATAGGCCAAAATTCCGCTCGCATTATTTGCCCTAAACATTGGCGGCCTCCTTTTTCAAAATTTTCTCCAGCTCCGCGGCCTCATTGTCGCCGTTCATAAGCGTCAAAACGTCGGCATTCAGCTTTTCCAAAGCGGCGGCGTATTCTTCGGGGTCGGTTATCTCGGCAAGCTCCAAAAAGCGCTTTCTCAAAGGTTCAATGTCCTTGCCTTTTGCCGCAGCGAGGGAATCGAGCATTTTTTCCAAATCCTCTTCCGACGGCTCCGCCGAATTTCCGAGGGGGGAAAGTTGCGCGCCCTGCGGCTCGGCGCCAATGGCGACGGGCTGGGATGCGCGCAGTTCAACCATATCTTCCCCTTGTTCCGGCTCGCGTAATTCAAGCGCTTCGTACACGTCGCGCTTTGCCACGTTGCAGCCAAGTTCCGCCGCGCCCTTGTAAACGGCAATTTGGTTTAGTTTGTCTTTTCTGTTCTTGCGGGTGAGCTGCAAATACGCCGCGGGCTTTACGCCCCTGCCGAACTTCCATTCGAGCGCGGGAAGCGTCAAATAGTGCGCGAGAGTTTCCTCGACAAGCGCGCAGTCGGCGTCTTCCAAGATTTCACTCTCCTCGGCCTGAAGGCTTGCGCCCGCGGCGTCGGCCGCCGAAAGCGTGGAGAGGTCGCTGCCGCGCCAGATTAGCGCGATGTACCTATCCATCGCTTCCGAAAGCGTCTTGAACGGTTCGCTCGTGCCGTTGGGCAGCTTTAAGTCGAACACTTCGTTGCGCGCGCAAACCATTCCGTAGCCGTTCATGAGCCCCGCGATGCTCTCCACGGCGCTTTCAAATTCCGGCGTGCCCCTGTCGGCGTTCGCATTGTAAACGGGCGTCGGCATCCCGAACCGCTGGGAGCACACCGCCCAGTCGCCCTGCGCAAACCTCTTTATTATATAGCAGACGGCGGTGGCCTCCATCAGCGGCGAATCCGAGACGCTCACCATCCAGCCGTTCGGCTCCAGTTCGACGCCTTCGGTGTCCGTGCTGTTACGCTTGAAGCGCAAATATCCCTGTGTGTTCTCAAAAAACCAGAGCGGAACATGGCGCACCTCCGCCGAAAGATTCGGTGCGCGGGAAGTGTCCCAAATGATTTCGGAAACTGCGTATTTGTTTTCGAGAGCCGACAAAATGTTGTCGATGAGCATCGACATCGAGCCGCGCTTGTTCGCGTCCGCAGCGCTCGTCACCTTTATGTTGTTGTAAAAGTCTTCCAGGAATGCGGCGTGCTCTTTTGAGGCGGCCTCATCATTGCCCATTTCAACGATAGTCCATTCAAGCCTGCTCGTTGCCCGCTTGCGCTTTTGCACACAAGCCTGCACGACGCCGTCCCTGCGGCGTATGGCGTCGTAAATGCGCGCGGCCTCCGAAAGGTAGCCGCAATCGAAAGCGTCCATCGCCGACGTGATTTTCTGCGGCGTGAGATTGCGCAAGGGATTGTAGCGCAGCCGCGCCTCGTCGCGTATGCGGACGACGCCGATGTGCTTGGATTCAGTGATATTCTCGCTCATTAGAAAAATCTCCTTGAAAGTTCGAGCCGGACGGGCTGGATGTACGACTGCCCGCCGCCGCTTCCCGCAGCCTCCACGGAGAGCGCAAGAGCCCAGAAGCGGTCGCAGTGGCCGTTTTCGTTGCGCGCGGCGTCAAAGCGTATCGCCCCGCCCGCGCCGACCGTCTTTTTCACTCCGCGTATGTCAGCGCGGATTTCCGACGTGTCCGGTATGCGGATAGTTTTATCCTCAAACTTCGCCCGCAGGGGATACGCCATTCTTTCCTTTGATTGCGCCGTAAACTGAACGCCCTCCACGCGGTACTTGCCGAAGCGTTCCTGCGCGCGCTCGGCAAACTGACGGCCAAGCCCCGTCTGGTCGATGCAGCAGCGGCGCATTTTAGGCAGCGACAAAAGCGGATACAAAACCGCCTCTTGCGCCGAAAACGGCATTTTGCGCAAAATCTCCACGCGCCGCGTAAAGAGCATTCCCGCGAGTTTTTCGAGCACCCAAACCACCGTCAGGTCGTTGTCGCGACCGACGTCCACGCCGATATAGAGGTCGCCCGCGCAGTTTTCAATGTCGGTTTCCCACACTTCGCCGAAACGGTAAAAACACCCTTCCGAAACGTCCGCCGAAATAAACACGCTCGCATCGTCCGCGGGAATGCACATGTATTCCTGCAAGAAAGATTCCTCGTCGGCGCACTTGCTCTTTACATCGTCGAAGTATTCCTGCTCGTCCATGTCGAGGCGCGGGTCGCCCTCGGCAAGCTTGGATTGGAGCTTAGCCAAGAACCCCTGATTTAACGCGTCCTCGAGCGTGACGCGGTGAAGGCTTATCTTTTTCGGATTGCCGTTGAATTTCGCCTCCTGGACGAGCTTATTGAAAAAGTTGTCCGCGCCGCGGTGCGTGGAGATTATCGCCATCTGTCCGCCCCATGTTATACCAGGATAGGCAATCGCGTAGAGCTTCACGGGGTCGGGATGCAGCGCGAATTCGTCCAAAACGCGCGTGCCGCGCTTGCCCGCTTGAGCGTCCGGATTGGAGCTCATAGAATGGATTGTCGCGCCGCTCCGGAACTTCAAATCAAAGGAAGTATAAGGTTTTCCGCCGTCGTCTTTATAGATTCCCTCACCGAGGGCGGACGCGGCGATTTCAAGTATGTCGCCGAACTTCTTGCAATCCTCTAAAAAGAGCCTCGCCTGCAATTCGTCGCGGCTCGATACCCAAGTGTCGAGGCGCGCGCTTTCGAGCACGGCCTGGCGCACGAGGTCGTAGGCCGTCGCCCAAGAGAAGCCTATTTGGCGGCTTTTCTCCACAAGTTTTATGCGCGAGCGGTCGCGCACCCACGCCGCCTGGTACGGCAGCATGAGCGCGTCGAGATTTTCAAGCGCGCGCTTCGCCTTGCCTGTGAGCTTCTTTGCCATTTTAAAGCAGCCTTATCTTTTCCTCGATTTCGCGCAGGACGTCCTCGCCTATGCCGCGTTTTGAAATCGCCTTCGCAAGCTCCGCTTTCGCGGCCTCCCGCTCCTTTTCCTTCCGCTCCCATTCGGCGGCGCGCCGTTCGTATTCTTTGAGCTTTGCGGAAAGTTCGCGGCGGCGGTGTTCGCCCGCCTGCAGTGTGGCAATGGCCTGGGCGATTTTTGTTATGTTGTACTCCTCGCCGCTTGCCATGAGGTCGCAGATTTCCTGCAAAACCGTTGCGGCGGCGGTGTCGGCGAGGCTTCCGGCCATTCCTGAAGCGTTGAAAGATTCCACCTGCTCGGCGAATTCGCGGGCGCGCTGAAGCCGGCGCAGGTGTTCCGCAAACGTGCCACCCGCAAAACGTCCGGCCGCCGAGCGCGAAAGGGTTATGCCGAGCTTTTTCGCCTCGTCCTGCATGCGCCTGAGCGTCAGGTTCGGCAACGCCGCGAGTTTCTCGCAGAACTCGTGGAGGGCTTCGGCGGAAAGGGAGGATTCGACTGTGCCTTTGCGCGCCATCAAACGTTGGCCTCCAAGTATTCGATGCCGGACGCGGTGATTTTGTAGCGTTTCACGCCGGCCGAAATCGCCCCCCTGTCAATAGATACCAATCCTTTCGCGACCAGGTACTCGATTTCGCGCTCCATTTCGGCGGCGTCCGTCTTTGGGAATCCGCCGCATTTCAAGCCTATTAAGAGGACTTCGCCGAGAGTGGGAACGCGCGCGTTGTCAAGTTGGGCGAGAATATTCCCGCGGTAAAATTCTTTCTGTTCAGCGTTCATTTTCTCTTTCAACTTTTCTTTCGATATATCTGTCCATCTTTTGCGAGAGCGAATAGAGCTGCTGTGTCTGCAATTCGTTTTCCTTTTTTATGGCCGACAGCTCGCTTTCAACGGCGGTCATCCGTAAATAGAGCTTCTCGCGGCTCGCCGCAGAATGCCCGCTCATGGATGCGAGGCGCTCGTTCATCTCGCGGTCGAGTTTCTCGTGGGCGTCGAGGTTTGCTTGGCAAAGCTTTTCGCAGTCGTTCACGTGGCGGTACTTTTCGCTGTCGGGCGGAATCTTTTTGAAAACGCCGCGCACGTAGTAGAGCGTGGCCGCGGACGCAGCGATGAATATCGCCGCCTGCTGGAGCCAGCCGGCCTCGACCTCGGCGTATCCTGCGGCGAGCAAGCACAGCCCCGAAAAACCCCCGAAAAACATTTAAAACCTAATGTTAATTTTCACCCCGAAAAACCCCCGCGCGCCGCGCCACAAGGCGGCGGACACGCGGGAAAGCAGTTTGCAAAGGCGGCGCATCAGAAGAACGCTATCGCCTGCTTTACGAGCCCTATGCAAAACGGTATCAGCCCCGTATCGCCCAACAGGTAGTCGCCCAAGCTCGTCAGAGCGACGCCGATGGCGACGCCTATCGCGGTTCCCTTTGCTTTCAGCCAGGAACCTATCGCCTGCTTGCCGCTTTGCGCTGCGGGAGTTTCGCCGGACATCTTACTTGTCCTCCGTTCTTTCTGCGCCCGCGTTTGCGTTAGGCGTTGCAGCGGCATCTTCATTTGACTGGGCCTTTGCCGTTATGCCTTCGGCGTTCGCCGTGACGTCCAGCGACACCTTCGAGGCGTTTATCATGGCCGCATAACTTGCGGCGTTTGCGGCTCCCGTTTCGGCGTTTATCGAGCCCGCCAGCACGTCGAACGCTCCCACGCCGTATATGCCAGCACTCGGTTGGACGCCGACCGCCCAGCCCGAGGCGTGCAGCATATTGTCCTTCGTCTGGATGGACTGCGCCGCTATCGCAAACGCGCTTTCGTCCGATTCCGTCACCTTAGTGACATTGCCCTGCGCGTCGTATTCGGTGACCGTTGTCGATGCGCAACCTGCCGCCATAACAGTCGCCCATGCAAGCAGGGCGGCTTTCAGCCAATACCATTCCCGTTCAAACCATTTTTTCATTTATATACCTTTGTTTGGATTAAGAAATATTGCGCGAACCGACCACAACCGACGTGCGACCGCGCCGCGTGGAAATGGAGCCCTCGGCGTTGACGCACCCCGCCTTCGGGCAACAACTGTC
>CALXMX010000169.1 GCA_944389575.1 uncultured Opitutales bacterium | reverse complement strand
TGAAAGACAAAAAAATTCATCTGCCCCGCGGCAGATGAATCGAAACGCAAAATTTGCCCGGCAACTACGCCTGCGCGGAAAGCTTTTTGGCGGCGTTCGCCATTCTACTCTTTATCCGCGCAACTTTGTTCTTGTGGACTATGCCGCTCTTTACGCCCTTGTCGAGAGCCGAAAACAGCCTTGCGGAAGCGGTCTTGACGGACTCGGCGTCCTTGGCCGCATTCGCGGCTTTCGCGAGCGTCTTGATGCGGCTGCGAGCCGCGCGGTTTCTCTCGGTGCGAGCGGCCGTCCTGCGAATGTCTTTCTTTGATGATTTTATGTTTGCCATATAAAAAAGCCCTTATGAAATTTTTATAAAGTGTTGGATTCTTGCGCCGGAGCCAAATTTGTCAACGCATTTTTTCTCCAAAATGCGCCCATTTGTCGTGCGGCGGCCACAATCGACGGCAAGGCGCGCCAAGCCGCTTCTGCGCCGCGCTTTTGAAGGGGCGCGCAAGGCCGTCCGCCGTTTCGCGCCCCTGCGGAAGGCGCATCAAGTCTAACCTGCCCCAATCGCTCGGCGGCAGGGATATTGAAAATTCTTCGCCCACCGAAAGAATGTCCCCCCAAAAATTCTGCCTCATTTAAAATGCGGACAAAAATACATTCAAACCCAAATCCTCCCCGCCCCGCCGCAATCGACGGTTGCAATGGCAAGTTTTATTCTAAAGAGGCGCGGGCGCGCATTTGGAAGGGCATTGCAAATTCGCTTGAAACTTTTGCCGACCTATCGCTAAAAGTTGTCCTGCCCGTAAAACATTTTATTCGATTCTGCGAAAGATTCCACGCGAATATAAATTCACTTTAATGTTGACGATTTATTTGGTTTTATTTTGGATTTAGTTGGTTTCAAGAAACGGGGAGGATATATGAAATATATAAAATTTGCGTTTAGCATTGCCGCGGCGTTTTGCGCAACGTTTGCGGCACAGATTTCAATCGCAACGCAGGCGGAATTTTCGCCGCCCATTTTTTCAAAGAAATGGAACGCGTCATGGGCGGGTTCGCCCGAAGCGGACGCAATGAAAGATTGCACGCTTCAATTCAGAAGGAGTTTCGAGCTAAAGCAAGTCCCCGAAAGTTTCAAGGTCAACGTAAGCGCGGACAACAGATTCATACTCTACGTAAACGGCGAACTCGCCGGCAGGGGCCCCGCGCGCGGCGACCTCCAAAATTGGCGCTACCACACCATCGACATAGCTCGGCACCTAAAACCCGGAAAAAACGTTTTGAGCGCATTGGTATGGGATTTGGGGGAATTGGCGCCGATGGCGCAAATCGGGAAAAAATTGTCGTTCATACTCGACGGGGCGACGGAGAAAGAGAACTTTTTAGCCACGCCGAAGGGCTGGAAGGTGAAGAAAAACACAGCCATAAATCCCGGCCCCATGGGAGTGTTCGGATACGTCGGCTGCGGAGACGACATAGATGCGGCAAAAATCGACGACGGCTGGACGCTCCCGCAATTCGACGATTCCGATTGGAAAAACGCCGTTGGCGTGGAGGAGGGAATGACGTCCAGCTCGCCGTATGGAGAATTTGTCCACATGCTCCGCCCGTCGCCCATTCCCCAGATGGAGGAGACGCCCGTGCGTTTCAAGAGCGTCAGAAGGAGCTCCGGAATAGAGGTCCCAGACGGATTTCTGTCGGGCGGGACTCCGCTTAAAATTCCGCCGAACACCGTTTGCCGGATACTCTTCGACAACGGGGAACTCACAAACGCGTATCCGGTTTTGCGCACGCGCTCCGGGGCCGGAAGCACAATAAAAATCAGATACGCCGAAGCCCTGTTCGACAAAAACAAAAGCAAGGCCAACCGAAACGACATCGAAGGCCGCGACTTTGAACCGAACGCCCACTGCGACATATTCCGCCCGGCCTCTAAACCCGCGGTTTTCTCAACGCGCTGGTTCAGGACATACCGGTATGCGGGCATGGAAATACAGACCGCCGGCGAACCGCTAATCATAGAGGATTTCAGCGGCATATTCACCGGATACCCGTTCGTCGAAAACGCCTACTTCAAATGCGACGACGCAAGCGTTGCGGACATATGGAAGGTCGGCTGGCGGACGGCGCGCCTGTGCGCCCACGAAACCTATTTCGACTGCCCGTATTACGAACAGCTCCAGTATATCGGCGACACCCGCATTCAAGCGCTGATATCCCTCTACGTATCCGGCGACGACCGCCTAATGAGAAACGCCCTGACGCTGTTCGACATATCCCGCAGCTTTGATGGCATAACGCAGTCGCGCTATCCGTCGCGCCGGACGCAGTTTATTCCGCCCTTCTGCCTCTACTGGATAAGCATGCTGCACGACTACGCAATGCACCGCGACGACGACGCCTTCGTGCGCCCAATGCTGGGCGGCGTAAGGACGGCCTTGGAATGGTACTTCGACAAAATCGATCCCGGTACGGGAATGCTGGCGCCCAAAGTCCCCCATTGGAATTTTGCGGATTGGACGAACGGCAAGGGAATTTCCGGAGGCTGGTTTCGCGGAACGCCCCCGGAGGGAAAAAGCGCGGGCTCCGCTCTAAACACCCTGCATCTGGCGTATGCGCTTCGCCACGCCTCCGAGCTGATGCGGCGTTTCGGCGACGAGCATGCGGCGAAAGAATACGATGCGCGCAGGGCGCAAATATTGAAATCGGTCGCGGACAGGTGCTTTGACGCCGAACGGGGGATATTCGTCAATTACGAGGGAAGCAATGGTTCCAGCCAGCACGTCAACATAATGGCAATCCTCACCGACGCGATTGCGCCGCAGCGGCAGCCGGAACTGATGAAAAAAATTCTGTCCGACAAGTCGCTTGCGCAATGTACGTTCTACTACCGCTTCTACCTCGCGGAAGCCATGCGCAAGACCGGAATGGGCGACCTCTACATGACCGGCGAAAACCTGAAGCCCTGGCGCGACATGATCGACCGCGGGCTCACCACATTCGCGGAAACTCCCGAACCCGCGCGCTCGGACTGCCACGCATGGAGCTCAAGCCCCAACTATCATTTTCTGTCGTTAGTGGCCGGTGTGACGCCCGCCGAGTTCGGCTTCAAAAGCGCGAACATAGAGCCGCGTCTTGGAAACTTGAACGCCTTGCAGGCGCGCGCCATGCACCCTAAGGGCGAAATCCTTCTCGATCTCAAGCGGGACAAAAACGCAATCAAAGGCACCGTCACGCTCCCGCCCGGAATTCCCGGAACATTTAAATGGAACGGCAAACAGCTGCCGTTAAACCCCGGCGAAAACACAATAGCCGTCGAATAAATTTCGCCTCTTTTCCGCGGCGTGAAAAAAACAATTCGCGCGCGGAAAAGCCGTTCCCCGAAAATACTTTTTTCATTGCGCGCCAAAACCGCAAAAAAAACGCATAAAGCCGACCCGATATGGACGCAAAAACCATAAAGAAACAAAATTTAAAAAACGCCGCGCGCCCGCCCCT
>CALXMX010000168.1 GCA_944389575.1 uncultured Opitutales bacterium | reverse complement strand
TATCAGGGTAGAGGCTCCCGCCGTGTTCGCGTATTTTTCGAGATTTGTAAAGAACTTGCCCTCGTTCGCGCCCAAGTCGCCCGCGATTTTTTTGATTATGTTTACGTTCGCCTGATGCAGTATGAATTTCACCACGCCCGCCTTGTCTGCGCCGTTTTTTGCGAGGCACTCCTCAATGGCCGCTCTGCCCTTGTCGGTTGCAAATTCAAATACCGCGCGGCCCTTCATCTTGAAAAACGCGTCTTTGGGATTTGAAATTGCCGCGAACGGAATTTCGGAGCCTCCGGCTCTTACGGTGATGGTATCAAATCCTTCCCCGTCTGTATGAATCGCCGCCTCCCCTATCCGGGCGACGGCGTTTTCGGGATCGGAGGAAACCAGCGCGCACCCCGCGCCGTCTCCGAAGTACGGTGCGGTGGAGAAGTCGGACATGTCGAGAATTTTCGAATACGAGTCCGCCGCAATCGCCAGGACGTTTTTCGCCATTCCGGACTTCACGAGGCCGGCCGCCAATTCGACGGCGACAACGCTTCCGGTGCACACCGAATTTAAGTCGGCCGCAAAGCAGTTCTTCGCCCCTATTTCCGACGCAACTCGCGCGGCCGCGGCGGGAATCGGTCTGTCGGCAGTGGAGGTCGCCAGCAGAATCGCGTCGATTTTTTCCGGCGGAAATTCCCGCAGGCAGGCCTTCGCCGCATGTGCCGCAAGCGAGGACGTAAACTGTCCCTCGCCCGCATAGCGCCGGCTTTTAACTCCCGTCTTTGCCTCTATGAGCGGAATCGCGTTTGCGGGGAACTGCTTTAGGTCCGAATTGTCCACGACCCTTTCGGGCAGGTATGAACCCGTAGATATGATAAACGCATTCATTGGCGCTGAAAAAATTATGCCAAAACCGGACGATTCCGCCACCGGACGGCGTTTCCGCTTCGCTTGGCAATTTCTTATTTAGAGCGAGGCGAACAGTTCCGCCAGGTCGGACACGGTCATGTCCATGACGGGGGAAACTTGGTCGGCCTTGTCGCCGATTACTTCCCGCAGGTTCATTTGCAGGTTTACCATGGACATGGAGTCGAGATTCTCTATGTCGGAAAATTTCGTGTTTGCAGTCACTCCGGACGCGTCCACCCCATCGACAGAGGCCAACGCCTCCAATATTTTCGCGCAATATTCTTCCTTTGTCATATACTTTAATATTTTATTAACAAAGCTTTCTTTAATGTCAATGCTGTCTTTTAGTATTAATTTTTCCTCTCTGTGCTTCCGCCCCAAAGCGCTCCGCCTTTTTTACTTTGAAGCAAAAAAAGCCCGCCGGCGCTTTTTAATTTTGCGGATAACTGCGCGCCTCCCCCCCCTTCTCCCCCACACAGCCTCCGGATTTTTTTAATGCTTGCAATGCGAATTGGAAATTTGACAATGCGGTCTGAAAAATTGAATGAACCTATTTTTGCGCCCGAATGCGCGCGGCGGAAGGTTCGGGTAGAAGTTTCCGATTGCGGCGGGCCGAATATCGGCGGGGGAAATATATGCGCATTGCGTTTGTCGCAAACAACTTGCGGGACGGCGGAGGAAGGGTCGTAATGACCAATTTGCTGCCGGAGTTTTTGAAGCTGCTCGGCAACACCGAGCATCAAATATTGGCCGTTCTTCCGTTTAAAGACGCCGTAGCGTGCGATTTTAAAAATGTCGAATTAATGCATTCGCCCGGCAACGGGACGATTGGCAGATTCTTGTGGCAAAAACTCGCCATGGAGCCTGCCGTGCGAAAGTTTAGGCCGGACTGGACGTTTTCCATGGGAAACTACGCCGTAAACGGCCTTTCCGGAAGGCAGTCCGTAATACTGCACAATTCAAACATATATTCGGACTTCGCCTCGTCTGTGGACACGAGTTATTGGATCGAGACGCGCGCGAAGCAAATCCAATTCGAGAAGTCGCTGAAATCCATGGACAGGCTCTACTTTCAGACTCCCGTGGTCGAGCGGGACTTTGAAAAGAGGTTTCCGAATTACGCCGGCAAAAAGGCCGTTATAGACTTCTTCCTGCCGAAAGAGATATACGCAAAACCCGCGGGCGCATGCGCGAATAAGCGCCGCGGAAAGACGTTCGACCTCATTTATCCGGCGCACATGTCTTTCCATAAGAACCATAAAATCATAGTCGACACGTTCGTAAAGTACAGGGCGGAACTCTCGGGCGTGAGGTGCTATTTGACTCTCGATAAAAATTGGAAGGGATTCCCGCGCGAGCTTTACAATACGATCGTCCAAAACGGCCTTGAGAGCTCCGTCATTTACACGGGCTTTCTTCCGATGGGCGAACTGTTCGACCTGTATGAAAAGTGCGACGCTCTCGCCATGCCCACGAAGCTTGAGAGCCTCGGAATCCCGTATCTTGAGGCCATGTACTTCGGCCTTCCGATCGTCACGACCGACGCCGACTTCGCGCGCGCCGTCTGCGGCGACGCCGCCCTGTATTGCGACACCTCTTCCGAGGAGTCCTTCAGAGACGCCATATTGAAGCTGAGGGATTCTCCCGAAACCGCTGCGGAGCTCGTCGAAAAGGGCAGGGCGATAATATCCGAAAAGGTGAAGTCCTGCCGGGAGATAGCCGCGGGCATATTGGAGCTTGAAAATATACCCTTTAGGCGCGATTAGCTTGGGCGAGATTGTCCGCCGGTTTTCGGGCTGTCTGCGGACGCGACCGCGTTTGCGGGGCGGTCGGAATTTTCTTTCGCGCGGTAAAACGCCAGGGCGGCGGCGTACGGGACGAGCACAAAAAGCCCCAGAGCATACCTGAGCTCCGCATGCACCGGCGACAATACGCACGACGCCCAAATGAGCGCCGGGAACGCAAACCAGACGCAGAGCCCGTATTCCCGCCTAATCGCAACCAGCATCAAACAGAGCGCCAGCGCCCAAACGCAAAAGCCCAAACTGAACGCGAGCGAGACGACTGGAAGGAGCTTCAGCGCATATACGAGCCCGTACAGCGCGGACATCGGTGCGGATTTTGGAGAGTCTATTTGCGGCAGGAACACCTGGCGCCCGGCGTCGGCCATGGCTTGGCGGGACTCGGCGTAGGTTGAATGCGGAATAGTTCCGTAGATAACGTCGCAGTGCCAATAGCCGGCGGAGCCGCATGCGAGAGCGTCGAAGGCCGTAAGCGGATATTTTGCCGCCATGCCGAGCCACAGCTTTAGGTAGTCCGGGCGGTTTGCCACGAACTCCGCCTTGTCTATGCCGCCTTTGACGGGGTCGGCGATGTGAGGGTCGTACCGTTGGCCCCAGTCCTTAAACGGCATGAGCTTTGAAAGCTTGGCCGTCGTTTCCTGCGGCAGCTCGCCGCCGTGGACGGCAGCGATTCTTGCGGCCTGTTGGACGAGCGACGAATACATGTCGACCGGTTTGCCCCCCGAAAGCTTCATTGAAGATTCCGCAATGCGCGACGCGCAGTAGAACGCCGCAAAGGCCGCAACGGCCGCAAGCAAAAACCTCGCCCGGTTTTTCCCCACGGCGAACAGCATGAACGGAACGGACATAACACCCGCCACAACCCCGACGTTTTTTGAAAAAAACATTCCCGACATCGCCACAAACAGCATGGCCGCCCCGCGCCAGTCGAGCTTCAATTTTCCCGTCGCAAGGCACCCGGCAACCACCGCGTACAATAGGCAGAACGCGGCGAGGAACGTGTCCTTCCCGGGCGCGGCGGCATAGACCGCGTTGAACGGGTGGAGGGCGAAAAACAGCGCGGCCGCCCATATCCAAAATTTTCCCGCCCCAAGCTCGGCTATTGCGGCGGTGGCGTAGGCGCAGGCGGCGGCAAAAATCGACATCTGCAAAACGGAGAACGCCCATAGGCCGGCCTTCATTCCGAATGCGCCGATTGCCGCGTCGAGAATTAAAGTCAGAAATATGGGGTTGTCGCGGGTGAAGCGGCCGGAGACGCATTCGTTGAGCTGCACGGCGGTGTCGAACTGCACGGCAAGGCCGTGGAGCACCGCGAACAGGAGCCAGATTGCAAAGTACAACGCAAAGCTTGCCGCGAAAGTTTTTGCGAAGGGGAAGCGGCTTTCGACCCCGCCGATCGGATACCTTTCGGCAAGCCTTGCGGCCAGCAGCGGAACGGGCAAAAACAGAAACGCCCCGCCGGCGAACTGGCCGGCCGCCAGCGCCGCAAAGAGCGGGCTTGTCCCGCCCGATAAAATCGGCTCGATTCCCCCGAACAGCGAAATGCATTCTCCGAGCGTCGCGGACAGGGAGAACAGGGCGGAAAAGGCAAGGCAGACGGCGAATTTTCTCGCGCCGACATCCGCGGTCAGTCTGTCGAATGCGAACGCGAAGGCTATGAATGCCGACAGAAAGAGCGCGCTCGACCCCCACAAATCGGGCGGCGAATATCCGGATTTCAGCGCTTCAAGGGGATCCGGCAGAGAGAGAATGCGCGCGATTCCCGGCTTCGATATCTCGCAGAAAAGCCCGCAGACCGCCAGCAGGCCGAGGGCGCAATTTCCAACCGCCCTTTTCATGCTACAAGTCCGACTTCGCCACCAGCGCGACCCCTATGCATATTATTCCCGCCCCGACCCATTGCAGAACGCCCACATTTTCCTTCAAAAGCAGCGCCGAAAGCGCCAGCGCGCCGGGATAGGCGAGAGCCTGAATGGGATACGCGTAGCTGAGCGGAGCGCTGCTCAATATGTAGAGCCACAATACGGTAGTGAGCGCGTAGAGGGCAACCGCGGCTACTATCATTGGCGAAAGCAGCACGGACAAAATTCCGGAAAGCCCCGACATGTCCTTCCCGCCCGCGCCGATTTTAAACATGAGCTGGCCGGCCAGCAACATGGCCACGTTCAGCAGACATAGCATCAAGATTCTCATAGGCCGCCGTTCTTTGTCTCGTAATCGACCATCCGCAGTTCGTACAGGCGGCGGTTGTAATCGGCGACCGTATCGAGGATAAGCCCGCAAAAAAACGTTATCACCGCCACGACCTCTATTCCGGAGGCCAGAATCGCCAGCGGCACGTGCGTAATATAGCCGTCGTTGAATATGAAATCCCAAAAGACCGGAATTGCTACAACCAGGCCGAGCAATGCAAACGACAGCGCCAGCAGCCCGAAAAACGCCATGGGATTGTAATTTTTGAACATGTTGAAAACGGTCAGCAGCACTTTTATTCCGTCGCGCACGGTGTTCATCGAGGACTTGCTGCCGGCGGGCCTGTCGCGCACGACAATGGGAACCTGGGCTATGCGGAAGCGGTTGTCGAGCGCGTGCAGCGTCATTTCGGTCTCAATTTCAAAGCCGTTTCTTCTTATCGGGAAATTCTTTACGAACTTGCGGTTGAATGCGCGGTATCCGGTCATGATGTCGCGCAGGTTTCCGCGAAAGATTTTGTTGACTAAGAACCTGACTAAATAATTTCCGAATTCGTGGCCGAAGCGCTTGTTTTCTTTGGCGTATGCGCCGTTGGATATGCGGTCTCCCAAAACCATGTCCGCTTCGCCGGCCAATATTGGGGCGAGCAGGGCAGGGGCGGATTCGGCGGGGCATTGGTCGTCCCCGTCGGCAAGTATGTAGGCGTCGGCGTCTATCTTGGAAAACATGGAGCGCACGACGGCCCCCTTTCCCTGTATTTTCTCGCTGAAGACCTCGGCTCCGGCCTCGCGCGCAAGCTTTGCGGTGTCGTCTTTGGAGTTGTTGTCGAACACGCAAATCCGCGCTTCCGGAAGAGCCTTGCGAAAATCTCCGACGACTTTGCCAATGGTGGCGGCCTCGTTATAACACGGGATTAAAACGGCCGTCGTCATTTTATTTACTTGCATAGATTTTTATACTTGGCTTGGAATGTCTTTTTGTCAAGTAATACGTGGCAAATGAAAGTGGTGTATTATTATAGGAGCCGCGGCGTCTCCTTCAGCATAGAGCGCGTCTTTGCGGAAATCCGCAAATTCATTCCCCCGGACATATCGCAGGACGAATTTTATTGCGCGCTCAACAACTATAAGAATCCGATTACGTACATAAAAAACGCGCTTGACGCTATGCGGGCCGAAGGCGACGTAAACCACATTACGGGGGTGGTCAACTATCTCGCGCTCGGGCTCAGGCCCGAAAGGACGCTGATTACCGTGCACGACTTGGATTTTCTCAACAGGCGCAGCGGGCTGAATAAGCTTGTGTACAAGCGGCTGTTTTTCGACGCTCCGCTGCGCAGGGTGCGGAAGGTGACGGCCATAAGCGAGTTCACAAAGAGGCAGATTGTTGAAAACATAGGCATTCCCGCCGAAAAAATCGTCGTGATAGGAAATCCCGCCCCGACGTCTTTCAAGCCCGTTCCCAAGGAATTTGATACAGACCGCCCGGTCGTCTTGGCCTTCTGCCACCTGCACACAAAGAATTTCGAGCGCGCGGCCGCGGCTCTGGCGGGGCTTAGGTGCCGCCTGCGCGCCATAGGAAGGCTGACCGATTCGGCGAGGGCGGCTCTCGAGCGCGCGGGGGTGGATTACTCTAACGCTTACAACCTGACGGACGCGGAAATCATTGAGGAGTACGCCAAGTGCGACATGCTGCTTTTCCCGTCGACGTACGAGGGGTTCGGCGTTCCGGTTTTGGAGGCGCAGCTTACGGGGCGCCCGGTCGTCACCACCCACGAGGCGTCCCTTGAGGACGTGGCGCGCGATTCGGCGCGGATTGTGGACGCCTTTGACGTGTCGTCGATTCGCGCCGGAGTGGAGGACGTCTTGAGCTCGGCGGACTTGCGCGCGGAATTGGTGTCTAAGGGGTTCGAAAACGCGAGGAGGTTCGAGCCGGGAAACATCGCGCGGCAATACTGCGAGGTTTACCGCGAAATTTTTGAAGGTTAACCGAAATTGCCGCCGCGCGAAAAGCGGCGGATTCAAATTAGCGAGATTTTCATGGCGGGAAAGATTTTGACAGCCGTTCTGCTTGCGGCCTTAGGGGCGTTCTTCGGGGGGAACAGGATATTTTCGCTGATTCCGCTTGCCGCGCTTGCCTGCGCCGCCTTTTCGGTTTCGCTGCTGTCCGATTCCCGCGGCGGGCTTGGGATACTTTCCCGCTTTCCGCCGTTTTGGATTGGAATGCTGTTTTTGGCGCATATAGCCGTTCAGACCGCCAACGTGTGGTTTGTCTATGAGCCGCACGGATTGTACAATACGTTTGCGCAGGTTCCGTTTTGCGAATTTCTCCCGGCCGGCGTCTATTCGGGAATCAAGGAGCTCGATACCGCGTGGGAGACGTTTTTGAAATTTTTTCTGGCGTGGGTGTCGCTTTGCGCAGTCAGGCTGAATTTGAGAACGAGGCATGAC
>CALXMX010000167.1 GCA_944389575.1 uncultured Opitutales bacterium | reverse complement strand
GCGAAGGAACCTTCAAAAGTCAACATCGCCGTGGCCCTGCCCATGCCGGAAAAGTGGAACGGCGAATTTCTCGCAAAGGGCAACGGAGGGGCGGGAACGCGCCTCAGCGTCGACGCCGCAATAGCCGGCGCGCTTTCGGGATACGCCAGCGCGCACTGCAATCTTGGAACGGCGCAGTGGTTTGAACTTTCCGACCACACCCAAATGGTGCGCGACTTCGGACACGAAGCCGTCGCAAAAATGACTTCCGCAGGCAAGCGCATCGCCGGGGAATTTTACGGCAAAACGCCTTCTAAGACATATTACTTCGGCGTCTCGACGGGAGGTCAGGAAGGCCTGGCGCTCGCCGAACGCTATCCGGAATTGGCCGACGGCATAGCAGTATTCTACCCCGTCACAAACCGGACGCGCCTGCACATGCGCTTCGCATTTGAAAAGCGCCTTCTGGCGCCGAAAAACTATTTTACCGACGGCGAAATAAGGAGAATAACCGAGGCGTTAGTCGCCCAAAACAGGGGCAATCCGGGCGAGCCCGTCCCGCCCGACCGCCCATACCTGCGCTACCCCGAACGCGCGCGTGCAGACTACTCAAAATTGGATTTCCTAACCGAGGAACAGAGGGAAATTCTAAAGAAAATTCATTCGCCTGTCACCCTGCCCGACAACGGCGAATACGTCACCCATGCTCTCCCGGTTTCGTGCGAAGTCGCCGACGGGGGAAAGACGCTGAAGAAGGGATTCGGCTGCTGGATTATAGAATGGACGCTCGGTCGCGGCGCGGACATCACAAAAGCCGACATGCGCAAATTCATGCTCAAAATGGAGGACGAGTTTGCCGCGGAAGCCAATGTGAGCCCGAACCTTGAAAAATTCAAAAAGCGCGGGGGCAAGCTGCTAATAATACAGGGCAAGCTCGACACCATCGTGCCCGCCGAATACGTCAAGGAATACTACGCGGAACTTTGCAAAAAGAACGGCGGCCCGGCAAAAACCGCCGAATTTGCGCGGCTGTTTCTCGTCCCCGGCGGGTGGCATTCAAACATGTCGGCGAACGCGCTCGGATACTTAAAGCCCTGGGTTGAGAAGGGGCGCGCCCCCGAAAAAATAAGCGTCAAAATAAAGTACGGCGGCAAAACATACGAAGAAATTGCGACGCCCTACAACCCGGAAATTCAAGAATGAGAAAAAGGGGCTAACCCGAAAACCGCGCGCCGCAACAGGCGCACCTACGCAATCTCCCCGCTGAGCGCGCTCACCGAAGCGCCCAAGATTTTCACATTTACAAATTTTCCCGGCAAATCCGCGCCGCCCTTGAAGAAAACTTTGCGATGGTGCGGAGTGCGCCCCATGTAAACGCTGTCGCCTCGCTTGGCGGCCGATTCCACCAAAACGGATTGAACGCTCCCGACAAGCGCGTCGTTGAAAGCCTGCGACTGCGACTGCAAGAGCGAAAGCAAAATCTGGTTGCGTTCCTCCTTGACGCCCTCCGGAACGTCGTCGTCACATTCGGCAGAGGGCGTGCCGTCGCGCGGGCTGTATTTAAATATATACGCCATGTCGAAACCGCATTCGGCAAACAATCGGCGCGTCATATTGAAATCGTCCTCGCTCTCGCCGGGGAAACCTACGATTACGTCGGTCGAAATTGATATGTCCGCCCGCGCGGCGCGCAGTTTCTCGACTATGCCCAAAAAGCGCGCGGAATCGTAGGGGCGGCGCATTTGCCTGAGGATTCTGTCGCTCCCGGACTGCATGGGCAGATGAACGTACGGGCAGAGCTCCTTCAGAGACGAATAGCAGTCTATCAGTTCCCCGCCGAAAAACGACGGGTGCGGCGACGTAAACCTAATGCGCTCTATTCCGCCGATTGCCGCGATTTTTTTAAGAAGCCGCACAAACGCCCCCGCGCCTTCGGCTCCGCCGCCCTCGCGCCCGTAGGCGTTCACAACCTGTCCGAGGAGCGTGACCTCGCGCGTTCCGCCGTCGGCGAGCCGCTCGATTTCGGCGAGAATTTCGCCCTCCGGCCTTGAGCGCTGAACGCCGCGCGTCTTGGGCACTATGCAATACGAACAGCTCATCTGGCAGCCCTGCATAATCGACACAAACGCGCACGGTCGGGAGGCGGAAGGCAAGTGCATGTCTATCAACCTGTGAGACTGGGCGTCGTCGGAAATGTCGACGAACGCGCCGAAAGCCGCTTTGCCCAATGCGCCGCCCGGCAGCCCGCTCGATACACTGTCCGCCAGTCCGCCCAGCGTTCCGCCCGCCGAAGCGTCAGCCGCGCCGCCCAATATTCCCGACACCCTCGGCGCTCCAGCCGCGTCGCCTTGCGCACCATAGACGCCATATACGCCATGCGCGCCACGTGTGCCGTGCGCGCCTTGTGCATCTTGCAAACTTTGCATTGCCCCGTTTTCGCGCGCCGGCCCCGCAGCCCCAAATTCGCCGAAGGTCGCTTTGCATTCGCCATGCGCCGCCCGAGGCTCTTTGCGCGGCGCCGTCTTTGCGCGCCATTCCCGCGGCTCCAAACCCGCCATGCGCCGCTTGCAAAACTCCACGCATAGCTCCGCAACCCTGTGTATCTGCCGCGTGCCGAGAATCAAATCCAAGTCCGGAAGGCGGTCGAGCAAAGACTCCCCCATATTCTGCGCCATGCAGCCGGCCACACACACGACGGGCAGATTGGAGCGCCGCGCATTTTTGCGCTTTATGACATGTCCAAGCTTCCCCAGCGCCTTTTGCTCGGCCTGCCCGCGCACGGAACAGGTGTTGACGACGACTATGTCGGCATCGGCGTCGCTGTCGCAGATCGAGCAGCCGCGGGAGAGGAAGCCTGCGGCGATATTCTCAGAATCGCGCTCGTTCATCTGGCAGCCGTATGTCCGAATATAGGCCTTCATGGTTGGGAAAGTGGACGAGCGTCGTTTTTTTAAAAAAGTTTGCAACATTTTTGTGCGGTCTCCCCAAAAAACGGCAGGGCGGGCGAAGATAAAGTTAAATGTTTGGAGAATAAATATATTAACGTTTATTTTATTTGACTTTCCCGCACCTCTTGCTACAAAAATTTCATCTATGAAAAAACTGGTAGTTTTCGCACTATCCGCCCTCTTTGGGCTTCCCGCCTTTTCCGAAACCTACTGTTTCGACGCGGCTCTGCTGCACGCGGACGGCGTCAACGTCAACTTTTCCGACTCGCTCAAATATTGGTTCGTTCAAGATGGGGACGGATATGTTGCGGCCTCCGCCCTGCCCGACCTGTCGGACTCCTCCAACAGCTACATCTTTACAAACTTGACGACGCCTTCCGGCACCGGAACATACAAGCTGATTTTGGATCAAAACGTCAATGCCGCGTCTATTCAATTGGGGCAAACGAGCGGAAACCAAGACATCTACTTCCGGCTGGAGACCGGACAATCTTGCGAGAGCATCGTTCTGGGCGAATTTCAAAATTTAACATGGAGTGCCCTGTTTTGCGGGACAATGAACGAACCCTCCAACACCGCCTTGACGATAAACGGAGACGCGAGGGGAATCGGCAATTTGTTTGGAAAAACAAATTACGGGAACTTCAATTTCAAGAAGATAACCGTCACGGGGACATTGACAGTCCAAAATCAAGGCGACAATTACGCCGCATACAACGCATACGGAGTTGAAGGCCATTCAATTTCCAATCCGGACGCAATATTCAATGTGATAGTATCGAACTGGGGACAAGGATATTTCAGTTATGGAACCTCCGGCAACGGGGGAGGCACGGTCACTACCGAAGATTCCTTCTCATGGATAAACGCCATAGTTGACAACGGGAGCCATGAAGGGCTGGTGCATCGCGTATCGCTGCGCTACGGGGGGGCCGAAACTTCCACCGGAACTTGGACAAACGTCTTTACAAACGACGGCTCCAGGGCGCAAAACGCCGTGTCTTCGGGCTCCATAACCCAGGACAATGCGAACGCAAAGCTCGCCTTGGTCATGCGCTCGTCAACGTTGAATGAGGACGGGGCGACGTTCACGTACCTGAACTATTCGCAAAGCTTCACCGGAGAGGATATGTCCTTCACCGGCGGCGTCACGATGATAAGCGGCGGCCTGTACCTCAACTACTCGGCAACCGGCGCGGACGCGTCGCACGGGGATCTCAATTTGGCGAGGGCCGAGGGCGCGCAAGCGGCAACTTTTGGCAACAGCAACGGCGCCGTCGGCGGGACATTCGCGTTCTCCAACTTGGTGGTCTCCGACGGCGGCGGCACAATCGCCGTCCGCATGGATTACGGAGACGAAGGCGGGCTTGTATGCGACACCCTCTCCTTTTCCGGCAAGGCCGAAGGCGCCGGGACGGTCGTCATAGATTTGCGCACGGTCAACGGCGGGGAGATGATCGACGACTATGTGGATTTCCTCATCGCAAACGACGCGAAGCTCAAAGTGATATCGTGGAACGAAGCCGCCGACGCGGGAATCGTATTTACCACCACGGACGGCTACTTGGTTTACGATTACTACGGCGAGCTGTACCGCTTCACCGCGTTAAATGAGGCCGACGGCCTGTACATAGCCTATGTGGCGGTGCCCGAACCCGCCCAATTGGCGGCGATACTCGGCATCGCGGCGATTGCGTTTGCCGCGCACAAAAGAAGGCGCAAGTAGGCAAGGCGGGGCCGCAAGAAAACCCCGGGGAAAGACAGTCCGGCCAATTCGGCCGGCGCGCTTGGGCCGTCAGATTTGGGCGGCCTTTTGCATGCGTCTTTCGATTTCCACACGCGGCCTTTAGTTTACGCGCGCGAATTTAATATCTAACCGATTTTATCCAACCGATTTACCCCGCACCGAAGCCGCCCTGAAAAAATCCGGCATTCGATTTTAGGCGGAAAGGTTTGGAAGAACCGCAAAAAGTTTTTAAAGCCGCCGAAGTTTTTCAAAGCCTGTAAAAGCCGCCAAGACCGGGGACGATTTTTCCAAGCGCCCGATTTCCCCCAAGCATTGCGACGCTCTATGGGTCGCATGGGCGCGCGGAAAACGCCGAGAGTGCGGCGTCTATCGCACCGTTCTTAGCGAAAAAATTTTTTGCGTCCGTTTAACCTCCGCCAAATACATGCGGAAAAAGCGAAGCCGTCGAACGCGACAGGCTCCACAGCGAACCAAAGTGCGATGAAACAATAATTCCTTCGTCCGTTTGCGCCTTTGTTCATTTGCGCCTGCGTACGTTTGCCGCCAATTCCACTCCGGACATTCAAAGCGCAAAATGAAAGCGCCACTTTCGTGCCTGGTTGCGTTTTGCTTTCTTTTGCTTCTCCAAACCCGATTGTCTAAATCCTATTGCAGTGCGCCGGAACGCGTCCCGGCGGCGCCCGCGGGAATCGCGACTTCATTTAGCGCAAGGCCGCCTTTTGCCGCATTTTTAGAACAAGGCCGCCTTTAACGTAAATCGCAAATCTATGCGGCCGTTGCCGAGCGTCCGATGCGACCTTCTGCGGAGCGCAAAAACATTCCGGCTTCATAACGTCCCGGGGGCCAAGGCTTGGGTCCAAGGCTTATAGCTTAGCTTCCCGCAGAGCGCACGCCCCATTACCTTAAAATAGTTGACGCAGGCAAAACTTTTGCGCAACATTTAAAAATATGACGGAACAATAGCGGATTATCTGCGCGAATTTTAACGGCTTATCCAAAAATTCGCACAAAATCGCCTTCCGGCAAATTCTCTCCGCTCCGGGCAGAAGGAGGCAGCTTGCCGAATTGCAGCGCAAAATACAGATTAATCCGAACGAATGCCCGTCGATTGAAATCAATATAGAGAATAGAGAGAAAATATGTCAGACACTAAACCAGTAGTATTCAACAATACCGTGCTCCGCGACGGGCACCAATCCCTTGCGGCGACCAGAATGCCGACCTCAATGATGCTGCCGGCCTGCGAAACTCTGGACAGCATAGGGTTCGGGGCCCTCGAAACTTGGGGCGGCGCGACCATTGACGCTGGGCTTAGGTTCCTTGGCGAATTTCCCTTCGACAGGCTCGACGCGCTGAAAAAGGCCTGCCCAAAGACTCCTCACATGATGTTGTTTAGGGGGCAGAACATAGTCGCCTACTCCCACTTTCCGGACGACGTGGTTGAGGCGTTTGTCGCCGCCAGCGCAAAACACGGAATGGACATATTCCGCATTTTCGACGCCCTCAACGACGTCAGAAATATGGAGTGCTCCATACAAGCCGCCAAAAAAGTCGGCAAGCAGGCGCACGGCACTATATGCTACACTACCAGCCCGGTCCACACGGTGGATTCGTTCGTCCGCATGGGCTGCGAGCTCGAAGAGATGGGGTGCGACGCCATAGTAATTAAAGACATGGCCGGCCTGATTCCGCCGTTTGTGGCGTCGGAAATCGTAAAGGGGCTGAAGGCGAACGTAAAAATTCCTATTATAATACACACCCACGAGACCGCCGGTATGGGCGCGCCCACCTACTACGCCGCGGTCGAGGCGGGGGTCGACGCCATAGACACGTCGATTGCCCCGTTTGCCAACGGCACCGGTCAGCCCGACGCCTCCAGAATGATAGCCATGCTGAAGGACCACGCGCGCTGCCCGAGCTACGACATGAAAAAGCTCACCGAACTGCGCGGCTACTTCCAGAAAATTTACGACGAACTGGCCTACTACACGTCGCCCAAAAACGAAGCCATAGACACCGACGCCCTCGTGTATCAGGTTCCGGGCGGCATGCTCTCAAACTTCCGCGTGCAGCTCAAGGAGCAGGGAATGGCGGACAAATTCGACGAAGTATTCGCCGAAGTCCCCTATGTGCGCGAGAAGCTCGGCTGGATTCCGCTGGTCACGCCGACCTCGCAGATAGTGGGAACGCAGGCCATGATGAACGTCAAGTTCGGCCGCTGGAAGATGTTTACGCCGCAGGCCATGGACATCGCGCTGGGATACTACGGCAGGACTCCCGCCCCGGTGGATCCGGAAGTGCGGAAGCTTGCGCAGCAGAAGTCGGGCAAGGAGCCCATATCGTGCCGCCCGGCGGATCTTCAAAAGCCCGGAATGGAGGCCCTGCGCAAAACCCTGCGCGAAAAGGGAATCAAGGACGACGACGAACATTGCGTAATTTACGCCATGTTCCCGCAGCAGCTTGAGGACCTCTACAAAAAGCCCAAGAGCGCGTACGCCCTCAGGACTCCGGCGGACAAAAAGGCCGAAAGCCCCGCCGCAAAGGGCGCGCACTTCAAAATGACTATCGACGGCGTGACGAGGGACGTCACGGTGGAAAACGCGTAGAAACCGGAAAGTTTTTTTCAAAGGCCGCCTTCGCAAACGCGAGGCGGCTTTTTTTGCCCCCCGAACATGCGGCGAAGCGGGCGCGCTCAAAAATCGGTAAAGCGGACGCATTAAAATATGCGCACGCAATCGGAATGAGAAGGAAGGGTGGCAAAATTTTTAGTTAAGATAGTAGATTCCATTGCAATAACTTAAGATATTTGGCGTTTAATTCATTACCTGAAAAAACAGTTGACTTTTCGGCATCCCCCCCACATAAAATTTAAAATTGTTCAGTAATAAAAAAATTTTAATCATCATGTCCTTTAAGAATACGCTCTTCCCAATCTTGCTGTTTTCGGCCTCGCTTATTTGTTCGCGCGCCGAAACCTATTATTACGACACCGTGCAATACAAGCTCAGCGACGCAACCGATATCAGCATTCAAACCCTAACCGTCGAAGTCAACGGCGAAACCCAATACCTCTGGTACACTTTAGATTCCGAAGGCAACAGGGTCAACTGCACTGAATTTCCGACCTTTACGACTGAAGACAATATCGTCTTTGTGCATTGCGACAACAACATAGGCGAAAACAACAAAAAAGTTTATTTGGACGTCGATATCAACGTCGCAAGCGTCGAATACAGTATGACCTATACGACGCTCGTAAGCTCCAACGGCTCCACTCTCACCACTACGGGGGACTTTACCTTAGACAGTTACATGTATTATTACGGCGCCGGCAATGTGAAAGTCGGCGGAAATTTGACTATAAATTGCGCGGCTATGGGTTCGCCAGACGGCCGAAGAGGAATATTGGACAGCCTGTGGGTTGAGGGTGTCACCACAATTCGGGGAGCAACAAACAACAGGCCGTCGCTTTATGTCGGCACGGGCAGCGGGAGCATAGACAACCCCGACTCTGTATTCAAAGGCGGCATCACAGCCACGGAAGTGCAAAATCAAACTGAGAATTATATGTACGACGGCTCGCCGTTGACCTGCGGAATGGGCGGCACGGACAGCGGCGTCATAGACCGCAATGTATATTCCTGGGTAAACGGCGCAAGCGGCACAACCGCTTTTATGGTAAATTCTACCGCCGCGTCAACCGGAAGCTGGACGATAGTATTTACCAATAACGCGGGCGACGCGGCGAGCTCCAGCAGCCTCTACCAGACGGCGGCTTCCGGCGCAAAGATGGCGATTGTAATGCGCAGCGCGGACTTTGACGGCGAGAAAAACATCACCGGATACAGGGATTACAGCCAGTCGTTTACCGGCTCCGAATTTTCATTCACAGGCGGCGTCACGCTCTTAAGCGGCGGGCTGTATCTGAATTACGGCGCGCAAACTTCCTCTTCCGTAAACCACGGCAACCTCAAGCTTGCAAGGGAATCGGGCGCAGTTTCCGCGAGATTCGGCAACTCGGGTGAAGCCGGCGGGAACTTCCTCTTTACGGACATGGAAGTCTCCGACGGCGGCGGAACGATTGTCGTCAAGATGAACTACGCCGAAAGCGGCGACGGCATCGTGTGCGACACCCTCACGCTCTCCGGTTCCGCGAAGGGCGAAGGAACGGTAATAATAGACCTCAAGAATTTCAACGGCAACAATCCCGACGACTTCATAGACTTCATGATAGAAAACGACGTCGGCATAAAGGTGATATCGTGGGCGGAGGCTGCCGAAAGCGGAATAACTTTTACCACCACGGGCGACTACTTGGTTTACGACTACTACGGCGAGCTGTATTACTTCACCGCCCAGAACGCCGCCGACGGCTTGTACATAACCTACACAGTCCCGGA
>CALXMX010000166.1 GCA_944389575.1 uncultured Opitutales bacterium | reverse complement strand
CGCTCCGTGTCAAATGCGCTACCCGCGCCGGGCAGCATTATAACCGCCTCGATTTTATACGCCCAGCGAATGTTCTCCCCGCCCGATTTTAAGCCCCCGGCGGAAAATTCTCCGGGGAGGTAGCCGCCGACCTCGAACAGGCGGACGCTCTCAAACAGCGACGCGGCCGCCGCGGACTCGCGCGGGGAAAGCGCCGCGAGCGCCTTCTTGAAATCGCCGCCCTCCGACGCTATCGAAAACACTTCCTCGTCGTTTCTGACGCGGAATATTTTTATTGAGACTATCTTCGCCTTTTCGGGAAGCGACGAGAGAATCTTGGAGCGGTAGAATAAAAAGTCCGTGCTTGCAGCATCCTCTAAAGCGCGCGAAATTCCGTACACCGCCCCCGACGCGTCCGCGCGCGCATACGACAGCGTGGCCGAGCGATAGTCGTAATTTGAGCCTATCTCGAGCGTGCGCGAAGTCTGGTCCGACTGGGTAATGCGGATTTTAAGGCAGTCGCGCCCGATTCCGTAGGCCGAAAGATTGTCGCTCGGAATGTCGCTTACAAAGTCGCGCGCACGGACGTTGGACAACTTGGACAGCAGATCGTTCACGCGCGACAAATCCGCCTTCGCCGTAAGGGTCGCCCCGTTTTCGCCCGCGCCTATCACGTCCCACACTCCGCCGGTGAGCTTGCGCAGCTTGAGTATCTTTCCGCCCTTTGAGATGTCGATATTACTCACGTCCGCCGCGTCAAACCGGAAGAAGGCCTTGTCGCGGAGCGCGTTTTGCAGCCCGGCCAGATTTTTGAACTTTTCGGCATCTACCGTGAACACGGTCGGATTGTCCTCAAGGCGCGCGTAAATGCGCTTTCCGTCCTTAGTCGGCCCGCCGAGAATCAACACCTGGCGGCGGTTTGTGCCCTGAATGGCAATCGCGGCGGGCATCAGGTTGAATCCCATATCGGCGCGCTCGGAATCCTCGAACGAATCCGCCGTCAGGTGGCAGATGTCGTTCAGAAACGCCTCGACCTCCTGCGTGTCGGCGACGGCCGATATGGGGGTTTCTATCTTCCACTTGCCCTCGTCCTTCGCAAGGCCGAGCCTCCTAAAGTTCCCCTGCCCCGACTTCCCGTCGCCCACGGGCGTGCGCACGGAAAACGCCGAAACCTCAAAGCGCGGAATGTCGAAAACAAGCTGATTGCGCAAACGCTCGAAATCCATCACGAGGCTCCCGACGGATTCCTTGTCAACCACGATGATTTTTCCCGCGCCCTCGTCATACAGATACACCCTGCCGCCTATCGGCGCGGTGTTGCCGACGCGTATGCGGTTCGTCTTTTTGGCGCCCCCGTACTCCAGGACAAACAGCGGATCCTCCAAACCGTACTCCGCCAGCGTATGCCCGTACTTCTTCATCTCCGACAGGTCGAAGCTCGTCTCCTTCGACAAAAAGTCCAACTGGTTCCGTATGCGGTTTACCGCATAGAGGTTCGCCGGCCAGTCTATCGGCGAAACGATGCGCCACTTGTTGTTCTCAAACGACAATACGCGGGGCTTGTCCAAATTCTTTCCGCTTATGCGCAGGCGCGTGAACGAAACGTTGTCCGCCGCGCGCTCAAGCGGAGCCTCGCCCTTCATCTCGAGCGACCATATGGCAAAAAAAAGCGCGGCGTTGGCGAGTATAAGAAAAATGGTGAACCTAAATCTCATGGCGGAAAGCCCCCCTAATTTCTTCTGACAATGAAAACCGCCACCCCGACCGCAAATACCGCCAGCGGAAGCAGCATGAATCTCAGCGCGAGCGAAAACGCGTCGTTCTGGCTCAAAGTGAGCTTGTAATTGGCCAACGCGCGCGGCGGAATATTGAGCGTGCCGGTCTCGTCGAACATCCAGTTGATGAGGTTGACGACCATCTTGGAATTGCCGAGACGCCCGACGCGCCTGTTGGACAGAAAGTCTTCGTCCCCGAACACCGCGAGCTTCCCGCCCGGAATTTTAAGCCCCAGCTCCGAGCCTCCCGTGCGAGTCGCAATCATGGCCAGCGGCAAGGGCCCCGCCAGATCCGCGGCGGCATCGTACGACTGCATTCCGCCGCGTTTGTAAGACTTCTCCGCCCAGCTGGTCGGCCCGCTCAAAATCAGAGCGTCGAGCTTGAGGGAATCGTCTATCGGCGAGCCCAAGTCGGGACGCACGGGACGCACGGAGCCGAACTGCACGGGAAGCGAATTGTCTATAAGATATTTCACCGCCGCATGCGGCTTGTGCGGAAAGCTGCGCGCAATCAAGTCCCCGCCCGCGCTCTCGTAGTCTCCGCTGGAATCCAGAATAAGCATGTCGTCGCTCATCAGGCCCCACTCGTAGAGGATATCCTCCATTCCCAGCAGCGGCCCCATGCGCAAAAACACCAAAACGCGCCCGTTCGACTTCAGCAGATACTTGCGCAGCATGTCTATCTCGCGCGGCAACAGCGAGGTCTGCGCGCCCGCGATTACAATCATTCCCGCATCGGCCGGTATCTCCGGAGCCGAATTCAAATCGAGCGCGGCCACCACGTAATTGCGCGAAGTCAGCATTCCGGCAAGCTCGCTCAACCCCGAAGCCGCGCTCGTCCCGTTGGGATCCATCTCAGCATGCCCGCGGAGAAAGTATATCTTGTTCTCCTTCCCGGAGGAGACGTTCAATATCGCCGAACTTATCAGCCGCTCCCCGGCAAAGGCCACGCGGCGGCCGTCGGAAATGTCCACGTCGTAGAAGTCGGAGACGGGTATGCGGCGGTACTTGTCGCCGCACGAAACTATCACGCTGTTTTCCAAATCCGGCCCGAAGCGCCTCACGAGCTCCTCCGCGCGCCGCGTCTCTATGTCGGCGTTGACAAAATGCGCGCGCACGGGAAATTTGGAAGTGGAGGAGTATTCGTACTGGCGCAAAATCACGCCCAAATCGCGCTTGGCGGAGGCACCCTCGCCCCCGGCCCCGGAGCCGGAAGTCACCACGTATATGTCCACCGGCTTTTGCAGGTCCTTAAGATACGCGACGCTCTCGGGCGAAAGCGAATTTCGGCGGTTCTCGGAAAAGTCCCACTTTTCATAGTGGCGCGCGGCCAAATAGTTCAATCCCACATAGAGCAAAACGCCAAAAAATATTTGCAGCCACAGATTGAGTCTGTTCATGCGGCGCACAAATTTAAAATCGTCGAATCTGTCGTTCTTCATGAGCTTTTAGACTCCGTAATCAGGGAGGTAAGCCCCAGCAGCAAACATGCCGTGCTTATGTAGAAAAAAAACGGGCGAGTGTCCAACAGCGAATTGCTGAAATCCTCAAGGTGCTTGAAGGTCTGCATATATTCCATCGGCCCCGACAGCCACGACATATAGGCGTCACCCACGACAAACTTTGAAATAATACCGGAGCCTACTATCGCAAAAAACAGCATTGCGAACGACAGCATTCCCGCCACGAACGTCGTGCGCGTAAGCGAGCTTGCGAATATCCCTATCGCTATGTACGTCAGCCCGCTGACGAATATGAACAAATACCCCGTGAACACCTGCGCCGGCGCAAAGTTGTTCGAGCCGGCCAGCCCCTGCGGCAGATAGTTCTGCGCCACAAACATGTACACGAGCGTCAGCAGCCACAGCAGCACGTAGAAAAAATAACACGCCAAAAATTTGGCCGCCACAATCTGCCACGCCCGAATGGGAGTCGACATGAGCGTCCCGAGCGTCCCCATTCTGCGCTCCTCGGAAAGGCTGCGCATCGTCAGCAGCGGCACCATGAAGAGCACCGGCACCCAAAATACCGACAAAAACTTCTCCGTCGCGCTCTGCGACCCGCCGACGGAACTGACGTCCATGAGCGCCAAAACGTACATAATCCCCATGAACGCCAAAAACAAAAACGCCGCAAAATAGGTGGACGCGGATATGAACATCAGATGAATCTGGTGCTTGAACAATGCGTCAAATCTCTTCATATGGAATCCTCCTCTTCCCCGGCGTCGGCTCTGGAGCCATCGCCGGAACCCATCTTGTGGAGCGACAATTCGCGCGTCTCGTCCCAGCTTCTCCGCGTGGCTGCCATGAATATCTCCTCGAGGCCCGGCTCGCGGCGCGACACCTCCCTCAGCCCGAGGCTCGAATCCTTTGAAAGTTCGCCTATCAAAAGCGCCCCGCAGTTTCGCCCGCCCGGAGCCTTTACAGTATGCGAATAGTATCCGTCCGCATCCGGCCCCGACGAATCCGCCAATTCAAAATCTTCGCCGATTTCAGACAGCAGCCTGCCGAACAGCTCCGCGTCCGCCTTCAGGGAGACTCCGTAGCGCTCGCCGGGAATAAACTCCTTGCGCAGGCTCGCGGGAGTCCCGCTCGCCACTACCCTCCCGTTGTTTATTATCACGACCCTGTCGCACATGACCTCGACTTCGGGCAGTATGTGGCTGCTTATTATCACGCTCATCTTGCCGCGAAGCGACGATATCAGCTTGCGAATCGCAATTATCTGGTGGGGGTCAAGCCCGATGGTAGGCTCGTCCATTATTATGACTTCCGGGCGCGCAAGAATCGCGTCGGCAATGCCGACCCTCTGCCGGAATCCCTTGGAGAGATTGCCTATGATTTTGCGCGCAGCGCGCCGGTGGAGCTGGCAGGTTTGCATAGCCTCCTCCACGCGCCTCTTTACATCGCGCCCCGGAACCCCCTTCAGCCGCGCGCGAAAACGCAGATACTCCACGACGCGCAAATCTTCCGGAAGGGGATTGTTCTCAGGCATATAGCCTATGTGCTCTCGCGCGGAGTCCGGATTGGTGGCCACATTGACGCCGCATATGCTCGCGCTGCCGGAATCCGCCTGTGTCATGCCGGCCAGAATTTTCATCGTCGTGCTCTTTCCGGCTCCGTTGGGGCCCAGGAAGCCCACGACCTCCCCTCGGCCTATCCTGAACGAAACTCCGTCCACGGCCTTGACGCCGCCGTAGCTTTTCGTCAGGCGCCTGACTATGACCGAATTTGTATTATCAGAAGCTTCCATCTAAACCTTCAACCGTCCCCCGGCAAACCGACGCAAAACAACAATGCCAAAGCCGCCCGGCTCCCCGCCGGACTCCCCCCGCCCCGCCATGTATAAAACGCGCGCAAACCGTTTTTCTGCGGCGCACGCGACAAGAGGCAAAAAGCCCCCGGCGCAAATCAGGAGCCTATCTTGGAGGCGATAAAGGCCTTTATGTCGCCTATCGTATGAAGCTTTTGAATTTCGGAGTTGTCTATGCTCATTCCGGTCGCGTCCTCGACCGCCAAGACTATCTCGACCATAGTGAGGGAATCTAACCC
>CALXMX010000165.1 GCA_944389575.1 uncultured Opitutales bacterium | reverse complement strand
AATTTCCTCAAAAGTCATGCCTGCCGGCCGCGGGGGGCGCGGCCCGTAAATCTCGTTTTCAAACACGTCGCGCACTTGCGGACGCACGAGAGCGAGCCATTCGGCGGCGGAGGAGGCTTTCGCTCCGCCGCGCGGAGCCGACAGCGCGTCCGGCAGTTCGTACTGCGGAACCTTTGATTCGTCTCTGTTTGCGCGGTCGTGTATGCCGGCCGAGGCGAACGGCGGAAGCATGAGGACAATGCATGTTGCAAATGTGGCGATGCGTTTCATAATGGTTTCTAAATTAACGCTAATACGGCTGCCAGTAAAGCCTAAAAAAAAGCCGCTTGAACCTATTGTATTTTTCGGCGTCGGGCATGGCGGATTTGCGCCCGGGACGGAGCGTAGTCTTCGGGCGGGATAGCGCCGGGCGCGGTATTGCGGAAATCGGCGGTTTTTTAGATAAAGCCCATTTTCAAAAAACCGTTTTCAAAATTTTAACCTTCGGGATATTTTAGATTTTGGACTGTCTGCGCCGCCCGCAGAAAATTTGGAAATTGCGGCGGAAGGGGGCAGCTCCGGTTGGCATGTGCGCTTTTTTTTGCCGTTTTTATTTGAGCCCGCTCGCCCGTTTTGCGCTCCGTTGACCAAACGTGGGAAGTGCGGGCTGGCGCGGGGGGGTGCCGTCGGAAGTGTTTGGGGACGGAAAGATTTTGGAATGGCCCGGTCGCTTTTTTTGTTGGGTGGACGGAAGGGAATTGGATTATCGGCGTTTTTATGCGGCGGATCTTTTTTTTGGGGGGGGCGGGCAAGCGAAATGGAAAAATCCGGCTAATAGATAAGAGCGCGCCGCGATAAAAAACGCTCCGCCTGTTCGCGCGCGCGGAGGGAATTTATTCTGGTGCGGCCTCTGTTTGTCTTGCGGCCGGGAATGCGGGCAAATGCGGCGGGGGAGAGGCGGCGAGAAAAATGGTTTGCACACCGCGGGAAAAATTCCGATTATAGACGGATAAAGCGCAAAATGGGAAAGGGAATATTCATAACTTTTGAGGGCGGCGAGGGCTGCGGAAAGACCTCGCACATAGCCGCGCTTGCGGAGTATTTGCGCGCGCGCGGCAGGGAGCGCGTCGTCACTCGCGAGCCCGGCGGAACGCCGCTTTCCGAAAAAATCCGCGCGCTTTTGCTGCACGACAAAGAGGGCGAGGGAATGTCGGCCCGCGCGGAAATCCTGCTCTTTGAGGCCGCGCGCGCGCAGCATGTCGACGGGCTCATAAAGCCGGCTCTCGCGGCCGGAAAGTGCGTTTTGTCCGACAGGTTTTTCGACAGCACCACGGCGTACCAGGGCGCGGCGCGAAAGCTCGATTTGGACGAAGTGAAGTCGCTAAACGCCTTTGCCGCCGCCGGCCTTGAGCCCGACTTGACGATAGTGCTGGACATTCGCGCGGCCGACGGCTTGGCGCGCGCCGGCCTGCGCGACGGGAATGCCGCCGACAGAATGGGCTCGGAGAGGGCGGAGTTTTACGAGTCCGTGCGCTCCGCATTCTTGCGCCTGGCCTCCGAGAATCCGGAGAGGTTTGCGGTGGTCGACGCGTCGGGCTCAAAGGAGGAGACTTTTGCGAAGGTCGTCGAGGCGGTCGAGCGGAAAGGGCTTGCAAAATGCCGGACGTAGAGAGGGCAAAGGGCATATTGTCGGCCGCCGCCGACGCGGGAAGGCTACACCACGCAGTGCTCTTGTTCGGGCCGTCGCCCGCCGCGCTTGAGGACGTCGCAAGGCACGTCGCCGAGAAGCTGTTGGGCGGGCCGCCGGAGCGCCACCCGGATTTTTTTGAACTGCGTCCCGAGGGCAAGGCGCGCATGATACGCATAGGCAGCGACGCGGAGCGCGCCGGCGGGGAGTGGCCGAGCAACACCATGCGGCGCCTCCTGTACGAGCTGCGCCAGACCTCCAATGCGGGGGGCGCGAAGGTCGCCGTCATATGCGAGGCCGACAGAATGAACGCCGTCGCCGCAAACGCGTTTTTGAAAACCCTTGAGGAGCCTCCGCGCGACACCTCCATATTCATGCTTACCACGCGCCCGAACGAGTTGCTGGAAACAATCAGGAGCCGCTGCGTCTGCCTGAAAGTGGACGCTGCCGATTGCGGCGTCGACGATCCGGAGTGGTCGGCGTGGCTTGAGGATTTCGCCCGGTGGCAGACGGACCTGATGCGCCGCCGCAACTTTTCCGCGGACGCGGTGATAATGCGCGCCTACGGCTTGCTGTCGCGCTTCGACTCCGTGCTCTCGAGGCTCGCGGAAGGCATTGCTTCCGACGCGCCCTCCGCACGCGGAGAGGCGGACGCGGGCGTGCTTGAGGCGGTCTTGGCCGGCGAGCGCCGCGGGCTGCGCAAAAAGATGCTCGCCCAAATAGAGGACACCGCGGTCGGGTGCGCTTTGGGCGGGGACGGCGTTCCTGCGGTGAAGATATCGCGGGTGGTAGCCGCCCTCGAGCGCTGCGCGGGATTCATGGAGCTGAATATGAGCGAGTCTGCCGCGCTGGAATTTTTCATGATTTCATCTATAAGAATCTGGACGAGATGAGCGCCCCGGTAATATCGCTTTCGACGAGCTACCTTCAGTCGAAGTTCAAGGACGACGGCTACGCCATGCTGGCGGAGGCCGCCGAAATGGGTTTCGAGTATGTGGAATTGGGGCACTCGACTCCGGTGACGGCCGTCGACGGAATATTGAGGGCTTTGGGCGAGGGGGTTGTAAAGGTTTCGTCGCTGCACAATTTTTGTCCGCTGCCGCCTTACGTCAAGGGTTCGGCTCCGAATTTGTATTCGCCGGCCACGCGCTCTCAGAGGGAGTCCGAACAGTGGCTGAGGCACACGAAAAACACGATGCTCTTTGCGCAGACTACCGGCGCGCGCGCGGTGGTGTGCCATGCGGGCAAGATAAAAAAGTTCCTCTTTCAGCCCGAGTCTGCGATATTTTCCTACCGCGACAGCCTCGACGACGGCTTCGAGCTCGACGCCCTCGCCGACGACAAAAAGTACCTCAAAATCCGCGACAGGTTTTTGCGCCGCGTGCGCGGGCTGACTCAAAAGGGCTACGCTAATATCGTCGAAAATTTTAAAAGGCTGTACGCGGAGATTCCCGAGGCGCAGCGCTCCGTCGCGTGCGGGGTCGAGAACCGCGAGGATCCGCAGGATCTGCCGGCGGACTGGGATTTTGAGGAGTTCGCAAAGCTCCTTCTCGAAGTTCCGCAGGTGGGGCTTTGGCACGATGTGGGGCATTCCAAAAAAAAGGAGCAGCTCCAGCTCGGCCGCCAGCTGGATTTGATTGAGCGCACGGCCGACCGCATTATCGGCTGGCATTTGCACGACTGCTCCAAGTCGGGCAGGGATCACATCGCCATAGGCCGCGGAGACATCGACTTCAAGCCGATATCCAAGTTCTTCGACCCGGAAAAGCACATCTTTACATTGGAGATTAATTCCTCCGTGGCGAGGGAAGACGCCGTGGATTCCCTGTCGCGGGTAAGGGACATGTTCTGACGTTTTTGGAATGAGGCAGATCGACATTTACAACGGGTGCCCGGGGTGCGTAGGCTTCAATCCCGCGCGGCTCAGGGCGTTTGTGCGCGCGCTGGACGCGCTTCTTCCGCGCTGTTTGCGCGCTCCGGAGGGGAGCCTGTCGATAGCGATTTTGGACGACGAATCCATTGCGAAAGTCCACGGAGATTTTCTGAACAAGCCGTCTCCGACAGATGTCATTACGTTTGTCGGCGACGGGGTTGACGCGGGGGAAATCTGCGTGGGCGCGCAGACCGCCCTGCGGGAGTGCTCGCGGTTCGGATTTACCCCCGACAGGGAGTTGTGCCTGTACGTCGCCCACGGCTATCTCCACTTGGCCGGGGTGGACGACGTGTCCGCCGAGGACGCCGCAAAAATGCGCGCGGCCGAGGCCGAGGCCCTCGGTGTTCTCGATAAAAAATTCCGCCGGCCGATCTTCACATTTTACGGGGAGTGATTCCATGCTGAAAAAATTGGGAAATTATCTATTGACCGGCGCGCTCATAGCCCTGCCGCTGACCGTGACGGTGTTTGTGGCGGTTTTGCTGATAAAAAACATGGGGACGCCCGTCAGCCAGATCGTGTTTGTTCCGCTGTTCTCCCACTTCGACGCGGCCTTTCCGCACAGCGGCGCGGGAAAGATGCTTTTGGATCTCATCTCCACGGTGATTGTCCTGTTGGCGGTGACGGGGCTTGGAGTTTTATCGCAGTTCTTTTTGGGAAAGCTGATGATATCGTATTTCGAATCGCTGATGCGCCGCATTCCGGTCGCGGGGGTGATTTACAGGACGGTCAGGCAGATTGTAGACACATTTTCAAAGCAGAAAAAAGCGGTTTTTCAGAAGGTCGTTTTGGTCGAGTTTCCGCGAAAGGGGCTTTACAGCATAGGATTTTTGACGGGCGAGGCAAAGGGGGAGGTTCAGGAGCGCACGGGAGAGACGCTCATAAACATATTCGTTCCCACGACGCCGAATCCGACCAGCGGGTTTTTGGTGATGGTCGACGAGTCGAACGTGATTTTTTTGGATATGAGCGTGGGCGACGCGATGAAGCTGATAATTTCCGGCGGAGCGGTCGTTCCCGAATGGAAGCTGCCGGGCGCCGCCGGAGCGGCTGCCGGCGTTTCAAATGGCGCGGAAAAATCGGGAGAGTGAGGGCGGATTGCGAGTCTTGTTGCTCCACCGTCTTGGACAAGTCCTTGATGGGAGAGTCAACTTTGCATATCCGCGTCTTGTGCGAGAGCCGCGGATTGGCGCTGCTTTTAAAGAGAGTGTCGGCTTCGAGGGCGTCGGTCGTGCCCGATTTGTTCGACGACATCTCCTTTGAGGCGGAGCGCGCGAAAATGGGAGGGCTGCTCTTCTTGCGCTCGCACGAAATTCTGAAGTCCCGCTCGCGCTTGGCGGAGGATTACGAGGCGTTTTCGGGGGCGGCGCGCATCTCGGGTATCGTCCTCAAAAACGCGGCGCACATGGCGGATTGCTCCCGGCTGTCGCGCCGGCTTCGGGCGGCTCTCGATTCGCTTTCAGACAAAAATCCCCCGCCGATTGTCACGATGAAATTTTTGTATTTGATGGTCCGCGACGAGGGCTATGCGGTGCATCAGGATTTTTTCCCGAAATTGCCGGAGGCGAAGCGGAATTTGTTTGCGGCGGCTCTGCGCGCGCCTTCCAGCCAGATGCGGGAGTTTTCGTCACGCATAGAATCTTTGCTCGAATCCTTTGAGCGCTGGACTGTTTTGAATACCGACATCTTGCTCTAAGGCGGGCGGCCTGCGGGGGAATGCCGAAAAAGATTTTTTTGCGCGGCGCTGAATGAAGTGAATTTTTTTGCGCGGCGCGCTCTTTTAGCGGTTCGGCTTTGCGTATCCGTAATCGGGTTTTGCGCCGCCCGCAATTAGGTTTTGTCCCGCTCGCAATTAGGCGGATAGTTTTTTTTGAACGCGTATTGCGTTGCGGCCTTGAGCTGGCTTCATTCCGGAGTGAATTTTTTTTGCGCGGCGCCGTTTGGAGATTTTTGGTGCGAAAAGTTGGCGTCGTTTCCCGAACGCCCGCATTGCGGCGCGGGTGTGCGTTCTTATAAAAAGGGCGCGGGTCGGAATAAAAAATGAGCGTGGGAAAAATGGGTGCGGGAAAATGGGTACGCGCAAAAAAAGCGCGCGCCGTAAAAATATTCGGCCGCGCCTTTGCATGACGGGAGTTTTCCGTGAAACTCCGGCGTTATTTCAGCAGGATTTTTTCGACTTTCGCCGCGTCTATGTCGCCGCGTTCGCCCAGCGGGAGATGCCCTATCCTCACCAGGTTTTGCGCCGCAGCCTTCGCCGCCGACTTCTTGTCTATTCCATATCCGGAAAGTTCGGTCTTTATTCCCACCTGCGCAAAAAACTTCTTCATGGCGGCTATCGCGGCCTTCGCCGCGGCGCGCTTGTTCTTTTCGGAAACGCCGAATACGTTGCGCCCCATCTGGGCGATTTTATCCGCCTTGTTCGCAATCTCGACCTCCAAGAGCTTGGGCGCGACTATCGCCAGCGACTGCGCGTGGTCGATGCCGTAGAGCGCGGTAAGCTCGTGGCCTATGGCGTGCGTGGCCCAGTCCTGCGGAACGCCGCAGCCTATCAGGCCGTTGAGCGCGAGAGTCGAAGCCAGCATTATGTTCTTGCGCGCGGAAATGTCGTCCGGATTCTTTAGGATTTTCGGCGCCTCGGATACGAGCGTTCTCATGATCGCTTCGGCGAACCCGTCCTGCAAGGGCGAATCTACCGGATAGGTGACGTACTGCTCCATGACGTGTATGAAACTGTCGACTATTCCGTTGACAGTCTGCCTTTCGGGCAGGGAGGTCTGGAATTCGGGATCGAGCACTGAGGCGACCGGATAGACCTTCTCGGAGGCGAACGCGAGCTTCATGGTGAGTTTGCGCCGGCTAATCACGGAATTGACGTTGGATTCCGACCCGGTCGCAGAAAGAGTGAGTATTGTGGCTATCGGAAGGGCGCGCTCGATTTTTGCGCCCTTTGCGAGTATGTCCCACGGCTTTGAGGCGAAGCGCGCGGCGGCTATGAATTTCGCAGCGTCGATTACGCTTCCGCCGCCAACCGCCAGTATGAAGTCCAGTTTTTCCTTCTTTATCAGGGCGACGGCCTTCATGCAGGTTTCGTATTCCGGGTTCGGCTCTATTCCCCAAAATTCAAAACTCTTGCGCTTTCCGAGCATTTTTTTTGCGGCTTTGTACGCCCCGTTTTTCTTCGCGCTTCCGCCGCCGAACAGCATCAGGACGCGCGCCTTCTTGGGTATGTAGTCACCGAGTTTGTCGACCGTTTTTGCTCCGAAAATCAGCCGTGTTGGATTGTAATATATAAAACTGTTCATGTATTCTAATATATGCGCGAATTTCGCCCTATCAAGACAAATTATTTTGCCGAAAATGCGGGACAATTTTCGTTTGCGCTAAAAAAGTCTTTACAATGTTTAAAATATCGTTAGCATTGATTCAAAAATTATGAATATGAAGAAAGTCTCCATCTCTATACTTGCCCTTGCGATAGCGGCTTCCTCCGCGTTTGCCTGGAGCAAAAAAGCGGAAAACATGGGCAACCTCGGCAGAATGTACATGTCTGTTGAAGGCGGCGTTAACACGCAGAAAGGCAAGTTAGTCTCCACTGGCGAGACCAATTCCCCGACCGGCGCGCAGGCAGCTTTCGTAATTAACGCGCCGGTGTTCAAGCCCGGCGTCAACGCGTTCAGGAATATCAAATGGGCGGGCGTGGACGTATCTGCGTTCTTCGACTATTCCTACACCAACGATTTCAAATTCAATAACGATGCCGATTCTCTGTCGTTTACCCAATATTCTGTCGGCGCGGCGGTGACCCCGTATTTGAACTTTGAAACCACGCTTCCCGTTTTCAAGGCCATTAAGCCCTTCGGAACGGCTTATGCCGGATACAGCTGGTCGGACTTCTCCGGCGAAGGCACGTACGTTTCGGAGCATTCCAACTACTTTGTCTACGGCGTGGGCGCGGGCGTTGAGGTCGTGATAATAGACAATTTGTCGTTTACTCCGATGTGGAAATGGCACGGCAATGCCGAGAGCGGAGTTCCCACGTATCAGACTGTCGGGGCGGATCTGTCGTACTGGTTTACGGATCAATTCTGCTTTAGCGTGTATTGGACTCACAGTTTCGGATACAAGACCGATGCGAATTTCGAACTCATGCATGGCGACATAATCGGGGCGAAGTTTAAGATCGGCTTTATGAGGTAATTTACAGATTTAAGGGATAAGATTGTTAATGTGAAAATCCGCTCTTTTCAGGGCGGATTTTTCGTTTTCAAAAATTTTTCTCTTATGCGTGGTTTTTGCGAGATGTGTTTGTTTTGCGAGATGTAGCCAGTTCGTTTGTTTATTCTTGGAGCCTGAGGGCGGGTAGGCTTTTAGGCAAAGATACTTGAGGATTGGGTTCAGAAAAGCGATGTCGTAGTAAATGGTTTGCAAATGCAGGCAAATTCCCGCCAGATTTCCGGCAGCGGTTGCGTGTTTCAGGGGCTTTCGGACGATACTCTACCCGAATTTATCTTTGGTAAATTTCTTCCATAAATTTAAAAATAAATCTGGAATTGAGACGTTTTTTACAGGTTTAAAAGTCCGCCAGGCAGAGGGATATGCGATATTGCGAAAAATTTTTTTGAGCGCGGGTTATTTGAGCGCGAGCGCAAATGGGAGCCTATCTCACGCTTCATTGAAATTTTAGAATAACTTTTGTTTTCATTTATTAATACGTTTCGCATAGGGACGACAATCCGGGACTTCCGCCGGTTTTTCCCATTCCTCACAAATTCGGTACATCCTTTGAAATGTAGCTTATCATCGCCGCATGTGCCGGTATAAGATAAGTTTTCACTTCGGCCATACTACAGGGGGTACGGACTTATTTATCACAGGAAGGTTCGCTCCGGCTGCGGAAAACGGATATACAAACCAAGCGGCTGTACATGTCGAAAGGGCTGTACATGTCGAAAGCGAATCTTCGCCCATTGCCAGTTCGCATGGACTTTGTAATATCTTTACTATTCCGCTGCTGTTTAATCCGGCCTTCATTGCAAAAGGCCGGTTGTCAAAAACAGATACTATTCGGGAATGTTGTCCCACATGATTTTTATGATTCTTATAAAACCATAGAAAACTAACAGAATACCGAAAATCATAATAGATTTTGGGAGGAAAATTCCTTCGTCACCTTTACTCGGTTCTATTGCACATGCGCCAAAAAACGTCACAAATAATCCGGTTATAATATTTCTTAGCGCGCCCTTTAAACCGGTCTTAGGCGTTTTTGGCGGCTCTTTATAATCGTATTTTTGCAACTTTGGCTTTATCATCGCATTAAGATTTAATCACCTTTATATTCCCTTGAGGCAAACGCTTAGGTATTTTTTTAATTTTTGTATTGTTTATTCGATTCGTCAAGTTGTTTTTCGGACACGAAAAAAGAAGGGGCGTATACATTTTTTCCGCCGCCTATGGCCGCAAGACTGGAAGCTATTACTTGGAGGACATTCCCGCCTCCTTTTTTTATTTTCTAAAACGAATCAAGTCATAGGCGTACGTAAGTTATTTAATTGACAATATGTTTTTTCTTTTTTTGATTCTCATTATAAAATAATTTTAGACTTTCATGCTAAGAAATTATTTTACATTAAATTTATGGTAAGAGCATTTATATTATTAAGCTTTTTGCTTTCGGCAGGCCTTTCGTTTGCCGTTGAGATGACTCTGAAAAGCAAAGACGGAATAGAAAAAACCTTTGATGTCGTAGGAGTTTCATCGAATAATATATATTACATGAAAGGAACTAAGGCTCTTCCCATTCCCTTTGATATGCTCGACAAAAATTGTCTAATTAGATATCCCATTTTGTCGAAATTTCGCAAAAAATCACAAGACCTCACCATAACTTGCCTCAAAGGAGATCATTCCTCTAATTACGATAAATTACCCGTAAGCCGCCATGTTCAAAAGGTGGGAAATTCCTATATGGAGCTCCCGTCATTGCATGCAATAGGCGGCGGCACGCTTTCAGTTTCCAATTATACGGATGAAGAATATGCAAAAATAAAAAATAAAAGAATTAGGGTTTCGGGAGTGATAATAGAAGTATACGAGTGGGGCGGCGCGGAAATAGGTCCTAAAGGTGACGTTTTTGGACATCTGGTGCTAAACCTGCCTCCGGGAAAGTATAAAAAAGGTGATAAAGTTTATGTGACAACCCAGCCTGTGCGCTATAAATTCTATTATTTGTGCGTTCAAAATCAGACGTTTGACGAGGCTGTGCAAAATATATTTCTTCCAATAGTCGAATAATTGTTACTGATTGATACGGAGTGGCCGTCATTCTTTGATTTCAACATTGGCGTCTAATCGGCAAAATAGCCTTCGGTTAAAATGGGGGCGCTCTTTTTTCGCGCGGGCGTAAATGGGCGATAGATGTAGTTTCATCATATATATTGCTAAATTTTCCTTGCGGAAAAATTGCCTTATTTGTTCGGCCATAAAGACTCTTCGCAACACTTGGATTGTAAATCATTGTTCATTTTCCATTGCGCTTAAACATGTCTGCCAATGTTTGTATGTTGACACTTGTTAACCGGATAATCTTTTTTTCGTCCAAACTTGCGGCATGCTGTTCGTCGCCAAGCTCTTTTGATTCGTTTGGAATACTATAAGAACTTCATTTAAATAATTCTTTTGCAGGCGATTCGGCGCGTATTTATTCGCGCTTGCCTGCGCAATGCAAGAAATTTTCCGTAAAACGGTGGAAAGTTTTGACGGGCTTCATTTCCCAGAAATTAAACTTTGTCGCACGGCGGCCGGGCGGGTTGGCTACAATGAAGGAAGCGCCGCCCTTGAGAGTGGAGATGCGTCTGCGGTGTTTTTACGGTTAGGGCGTATTTTTAATAGTTTTTACACGTAAGTAAATATGTATTAAGATTAAAAATCTTAAAAAATAAGAATAAAAGTTAAGAATAATAGGAAATAAAGGCGTAGAAAGGAAGAATAAAGGTGTGAAAATAGAGGAAGAGGGGGGGGCGAATTCGCTGGCAAAAGTGAAATAAATGGGATTTTTTAACAGGGGGGGCGTGGGAAGAGCGGGATATTAATTTATTTACTTTACATTTCCGCCATATTTTCTAATAAAAAATTATAACATTATGAACGAGCTATGAAAATTGTAATCCGCCTGATTCCGCTTTCTGTTTTTTGCATTTGCGCCTATTCTGCGTCCGCCGTAGATTGGATTTTTGACTTTGAGAAAGAGGGCGCCGTGGACTCCTCCGGAAACGCCTATTGGAGCGCTTCTTTGGGGCAGGCGGCCACGGCCGAATCCGCCGCCGTCGACGGATATTGGTATTACCTTAACGAAAGCGGCGACAGGGTTTACATGCAGGGCGCCTATTCCCAGACGGACGACACCTTCACGTTCGGTTCCGAAACCGGTATGACGCGGGCGCTCACCCTAAATTTGGACAGCGACATTTACGGGGGAAACGAATTTAATCTTTCCAAACTGACTTTGCTGGAGTCCGCAAGAGAAACCGGAAGCAGCTTTTACATGGTGACCGTCAGGGCGGATACGGCCGACAATATTTCGCTGACCGTGGACACATTTGAACACGCCTACGGAACAGGCGCAACGGCTACGAATTACTACGTGCAGGGACTTGCGAAATTCATAGTCAACGATTCGTACAGCGGCACAATAAATTATTCCACTGTCGATGTAGGATATTTTTACGTGGGCGGAAATCTGAATTCCTCCATGAACGAATACGGGGCGTTCAAGGGCAACGGCAGCCTCGAATCTCCGGACATGGTGGTGACGGGGTACATTTCCCAGGGCAGAATGGTGTTCAAGGATTACAATAGCTCCGCGGGGAATGACTGGTTTGTGTCTCTTGGAGGCTTCAACAACACTTCCACTTCTAGCAACGTTGAGGTGCGCATGATAAACCACGAAAGCGCCTCGAACGCCACGATGAATTTTGAGTTCAAGAACGCTTCCGGAACGGATTACCTCTATGTCGGTTCTCTGTATGAAACTTACGATGTCGGCAATAATGTTCGCATCAACGTAAATCCGCTCTTAAGGGCAAGCGCCCGCTTGCATTTCTCAATGGCGGACGACGCCGTTCAGACGTTCTCTTCGGATAGGAAAATCGTTTCCGGCGGCATAGTTGTCAATTCCGGAACGGCGGTTTTGGGCTTGCAGGATGTGACGAAGAGCACTTTTGAAGCCCGATATAAAAAAGATTCATCGCAAACAAGCACGCCGACATATACGGTGACATTCTTTAAATCCGACAAGGCGACGCAAACGTCCCTTTCCTACGGAGACCTGGAGATGAACGGCGGCGTTATCGCGTTCACCGGGGAGGCTTCCTCTACTAAGCCCCAGAGCGCGCATTTTGACAACGTAATCTACGCCGGGGGTAAAATTCAGCTGCGCATGAATTCCGCCTCTTCTTTCGACTCTTTGGATTTGACCTCGTATTACATGAGGGAGGTTTCGGCGGAAGGCGATGAGTTCTGGTCGGATTCCGCGCTCGGCGGCGGCACTATAAAGTTTGCCGACGGAGTTTCCGGCGTTAAGGTGACGTTTGAATTTGTGGGGGACGACATGGCCTGGCTGACGCAGTTTGACGAATCCGAACGCGGGGTTTGCATAGTATCATGGGACGTTTCGAAGGGGTGTTCGCTGACTTCCTCCGATTTTGCCGCCAATTCCATAGAGCTGAATGTTGACGGGAATGCGCTTAGATACGACGCAAGCTTCACGGTTGCCGAGGACGGCCTGTATGTAAAATACGTCGTTCCCGAACCTGCTGAATGGGCGGCGATATTTTCCGGACTGGCTTTCGCATTGGCGCTGTTTAGGCGCAGAAAGTAGGTCTGAATAGACACTCACTGGGACGGCGGCTTTTTAACAAAAGCTGCCGTTTTTTTTAGGGCGAATTTGTCCGCAGGGCGTATTTTCGCAATTTTTTTCGCACGGAGCCTGATATGCGTTCGGTTCTTAGAGTGAACATGGGGGCGTGTCGGTTGGTTTAATTTTGCATTAAGCGCGGAAATGCTGCCGGGTTTTATTTATTAAAATTCATTTTGTAATATTTTTTATTATAAAATAATGTTGAATTTTTAATTTTGCGAAAGGTGGTTCCGGCGAAATTTTAATTCGAACGGGAGGATTATTCGCGCAAAATAGGATATGTTTGTCTTGCAGTAAGGAATCCCGAATGGCGAAAATGGAGGGAGGGGGGGCAAAATGAATGGAGATTTCCATTTATTGTTCTAAAATCTTGCGAGGCGCATTTGGCGCGATAATTTTATATTTAATTAACGAAGGCAGGGAAGGGTACGGCTCAATTTTTTTGCAGATACGATATTCCAAACTCGCAATTTTGCCAAACGGGAATAGCTGCCAAAAACTTTAGTCGCGCGGAATAATTGTTGATTGCGGGTTGGATTGATAGAAACTTCTTTTTGTGCCGGGTAATAAATTTTTTCAAATTTAGTCTTGCAATGGGTAGGCTTGTAATCCAGTATCCGTCGGAAAATGCGGGTTAAATACGGCCCGTATGGTGCAGTAATTCTGGGGGTATAGCTCAGTTGGTTAGAGCACTTGCATGACACGCAAGGGGTCGCAGATTCGAGTTCTGCTACTCCCACCATTTTAAAGGCCGCTAAGTCAATGACTTGCGGTTCTTTTTGTGGGGTATCTTTGAAACCTCTTGAGGTATCGTGCTATATTTCTGAAATCGGTATAAAGTTTCGTTATATAGTCGGTTTGATGGCCGGTTTTTGTCGAGAAATTCAGAACCGACGTCTTGATGTCCAAAATATATTGACCTATTTGCGGCAATTTTGAGAATATCGGCTTGTCATAACAATATTGGACTATACTGCGGTATGTCGGTAGGTGGAAAATATAATATTTCGTTGAAAACTCCATTTGGCGTGTTGAATGCGCTTTTGGAGCTTTTGGAGAATGGAACGAATCTCAGCGGAAAAATTGTCTCCGGAGAGCGCGAGACCGCTTTTGACGGCGGAAAAATTGACGGGAACAACTTTTCCTTTTCGTCTACAATACAAACCCCCATGGGAAAAATAAGTTCGCATGTGACGGGCAGTGTAGTGGGGGACAAATTGGAGGGTGCGGCTTCCATTCCCTTCGGCTCCGTGAAAATCGACGGCGAGAGAGCCGTCTGACCGCGCCTGTCTGCGCCCCGAACCGGCTGTCTTTGCGTCCTCAAAGCGTGCCGGATAAGTTGAGTTTGTCCGAAGGTTCTCGCGCATAATTTCGGACTTTTTCCGCATGCAAAAAGGGAGGTTTCGCGGATTTCTCAGGCGTTGTCCGCTGGTGCCGGCGTCCTTATTAGAGGCGAACGCCCTCATTTTATTTATGCGGACATTGGCGCGCGGGAATTTATCTTCCCGCAAAGTCGGCATACTGGCGGAATCGGCAACTTTGCACTTTGCGCTAACGGCAAGTTTAGCAGGCAGAGCCTATTATTCGTCCCGCATTGTCTTATTTTGGAAAGCGCCCGGATAGGTGCGTTTTTTAGCCCGTTTTAATTCTCAATTTCTTCGTCGATTGTCCGTTTTTGGATTTTAGCGCGCTGAAAACTTTTGAAAGGCGTTCTCAAGAATGCTTTTTCAAGGGCGCAATCAAGGGCGCAATCAAGGGCGTAGTCAAGGGTACAATCGGGGTGGGACACAAATAATCACCGGGTGGGGGCGCAAAATAAAAATGCGCCGCAAAGTCCTGCGGCGCATTTTTTAATTGGGAATAAAAGGGGCGGATTTTAATTCCTATTCCTTCTATGTAGCGCCGCCGCGGCAAGCGCGAGCGCGCCGAGAATCGCTGCGACTTCCGCCGGCTCCGGAACGACGGTGTAGCGAACATAGAGGCCGTCGTCGGCGACGGTGAATACGGGCATGTAGTCGTCGCCCTGTGTAATCCAGTTTCCGGCGAAGTCGGAGGCAGAGAGGGCGGTCTTGTTTTCCGCGTCCCACGAAACTATCTTGGCGCCTTTTCCCCCGTTTATGTCGAAGGAGCCGTTCTCGTAGTCGAGCAGCCAGCCCAAAATATCTCCGCTAAATTCGAAGGTCACCTTTGTGCCCGCCGCGGCGCCGTCGGCCAATTTTACGGTGCCGCCGTTCTCTTTTGTGTAGTAAACCAGAGATTCGTCTTCGGTGTTTACTTCGCGCATGTAGTAGCTTGTGAGGTCTATGCTGTCGTTGACATTTTCGCTCGACGATATCCGCAGGGCGATCTTGCCGCCCTTGTAAATTATGTTTGTGAAGCGAAAGGCCCCGAAAGTGTATTCGGAATCGCCTTCGAGGGAGGCGAATGTCCCGCCGTTGATTTCCAAATCTCCGTGGCTGGAGGAGGTCTGCGCGGCGCCTTGTCCGTCGGAGTCCCAATATGTGACCGCGTACGTTGCGGCGGCGTCGGTCGAGTCTTTTTGATAGGTTGCGTTGTAGGTGTAGGCTGAGGCTGTTTGGGCGAATTTTATCCGCAGCGTTCCGGAGTTTACGACAACGCCTCCGGAGAAAACCATTTCGCTTCCGGATCCGCCGTTAGAGGCGTAGCCGAATGTCTGCGTGCCCTCGCCGTTCATAATTATGCGCGCGCGGGAACGGTTGAGGGGGTTGACCGATATATGCATGTCATTGCTATGGTTCCCGAAAACCTCGACCAGATTCGAGTTGTTTGCGGAGGCATAGTTAGTTCCGGCGGCGTTGGTGAATACGAAATTCGTAATGTAATTTTCATTTGAGCTGTTGAATACCCTAATCAGCCCCATATTCGAGAATCCGCCAACCTGGTAGTAAACGTCTTTCGAGGATCCGAAAAACGACGACCACGTAGAATTCGTCATAATCCCGCCGACAATCATGTCCGGATTGGATATGTCCGACCCCTCAAGGGCGACGCTGAAATGCGGCTGCGTATTATTCCCGTCAATGTCTCCGCCGACATAAATTTTTGAGGCGTCCTGAATGCCGTTCCAAAATTTTCCCGGATTGAAATCTCCCGATACGTAAACGTTCAAGTTTTGCAGGCGCGAATTGACTTGCGCGGTTGTCCCGTTGATTATATCGCCGTTGACTGTCAGCTTTATCGAGTTTGACGCGCCTATGACGTTCACGATTCCGGAGGCGGACGATGTAAAATTAAATCCGGCGCACGTCAGGTCCGTATCAAGCGTCAGACTGATGTTGGAGGCTAAGTCTGTGGAGCCTATTGAGAATGTGTCGGATTCGGAATAGGAATTTCTGATGTAGACTCTTTCGCCCTGGCCGTCGAGATAGTACCAGCTGCCGTCCGTGTCGGAGGTTCCGAGAGAGGCCGAAAACGTGACGTTTCCAAATCCGCCCTTGTCGGCGTCGTAAATCCAATCGACGGCTTCTGCGGTTGCGGAAAGGCAGCAAAGTGCTAAAAAGGTGGGCAAGGATTTTCTCATGGCAAATTAAGACTTATAGATTGTTATTGTTGTTCGTGGCGCAATGCGATCTGCTAATACCACAACTTAATAAAGAGATTGCCGATTTGTCAACAATCTTTAAATGATAATCTTCTATCTCTTTTCGCCCTCCGCATACGCCCCCGTTTTGTTTCTTTCGCCTTTCGCTTTTTCCCTTTCGGCTTGCCGATTCGCGCCGTTTGCGTTCCGCGCGCGGCGCAAAATAAAACCGCCCCACTACAGAATGGAATCGCCGCATTGCGAACGCGGTATTGAGGTGAATTAAGGGATATTGCGAACGGAAATGTTGCATTGGAATTTTTATCGCATTTCGTCCCGGAGTGCGTTTTTTGCGCATTTCGTTCGTCCGCAAAGGGAAGTGGAGCAATTCCTTTCGGGCTTTCGATTGCTGCGGCGTTTTGCATGCGCTTGTGCCGCGTCGCAGAATGAAGCTGCCGCATTGCGAACGCAGTATGAAGAGGAGATTAACACGCCGCGAAGCGAAACGTTGCATTGGAGTTGCCGCATTGGTGCCGCCGTATTATAAGCAGAAAGATTGGCGCCGGAAAATTGGCGTTGTTGTGTCGTTTGCGTTTTGCGCCGTGCCTTGCCGCATCTTACCTCGCGGCACCTCGTCGCGCCTTGTCGTATCCGCCTCGCCCGCCTCGCCGCCTAACCGCCACTGGGCGGTTGCGGGCGGCCGGCAAGGCCTATTTTCGCCCGTCCCATCTTCCATACCGCCAAAAGAGCGAGGGCGAAGAAAAAGTATCCGCAGGCCTCGTGCACCACCATGTAGTGCTCTTTGCGAAAATGCGGGGCAAGCGTTACGATCGCCACAATGCGCAGCGCGTTGGCAACCACTGCGGCGAGGATTCCCAGAATAACCAAGAGCAGCCTGCCTCTAATGGGGGCCTTTGAAAGCGTCGCGAAAAATACGGAGAGTACCGCGCAGCTTGATATGAGCCCGAATCCGTTGCATTCGGCGGCGACGAGGTAGGTTTTTGAATTTACGATCATTCCTATTTGCGGCGGATACCCCGGCAGGGAAACGAGCATTGCGGACGGATTTACGAGTTTCAAAATTCCGACGGAAATGTTTCCCGCAAGCGCCCTCAGGGGCATGTCGAAGGCCGATATGAAAAGCGAAAGCATGAGAAAGGCATAGAACGCAACCCCGGCGGCGAACACGAATCTCGGCTTGTCGATGCAGGCGAATCCGGCGGCCATGAGGAACAGGGAAAGCCCGGCCAGCCCCAGGGGCATGGAGGCCGTTTCGCAATACGGGGAAATTAAAACCGCCGCGTACGCCAGCCCGAGGAACGCCAGCGGGCGGCGGCCGAGTTTGGGCTTGTGCAAGCGCACTGTGGCGTCCATTGCGACGGCGACGCATATGCAGGCAAAAATTAGGAGCGCGTCCGAAAGCTGTCTGCTGCGCGAAACCTCGTCGAACAGCCACACCGCGAATGGAAAAAACGAGATCGCCGCGCAAATCCACGCGACAACGTCCAGCAAGTTCGGCTTTTCAGTAATGTTTGTTTGAGTGCTTTGGGGCATGTTGTCTCTTTAGAAAGCAGATTCGGCTTTTTATTCAAATTATTTGTGGCCTCCCGCATTTTTGCCCGAAGCTTTGGATTTTTCTAATGCAGAGCCACTAAGGGCTGTTTTCGCTTTTTATGGAAAAATATGTAGTTTTTTTAATTTGTTGCAATTAAATAAAATAGAATAATAGCCCCTCTAAAAAAATACAATTTTGTACATTAGAAAAATTCTAAAATCAAAAAAAAGATTGAAAGCAAAGGCGGGTCTTGTAAAAAGAAACGCGCTTTTTTTACAGAGATTCCGCGCGCGCGGCAAAGGGGCTGCGCGCGGAAAGCGAAGGCGGGCATAGGCGGCGGGCGCTTTCGACTTTCGGGCGGAAATTTCACAGGGCGCGGCAAATGGCCGCCGGTCTTTTAAAATAAAAATACGGAGAATAAAATGATAGATCCAAAGACAGTAAAAAATAAGGCGCTGGTCGCGTGGGTTGACAAAATATCCGCGCTGACTACGCCCGATAAAGTACAGTGGTGCGACGGCTCTAAAGAGGAGGCCGACGCGCTCTTTAAGATGATGATGGACAAGGGAATGTGCATCAAGCTCAACGAGCAGAAGCGCCCCGGCAGCTACTATTTCCGCTCCGACCCGCGCGACGTTGCCCGCGTGGAGTCGCGCACGTTCATTTGCTCCAGGACCAAGGCCGACGCCGGTCCGACGAACAACTGGATGGATCCGGTGGAGATGAAGGAAAAGCTCAACGGGCTTTTCAAAGGCTGCATGAAGGGTCGCACGATGTACGTCATTCCCTTCAGCATGGGCCCGATAGGCGGCCCGATTTCGCAAATTGGCGTCGAAATTACGGACTCTCCGTACGTCGTCGTCAACATGCGCATAATGGCGCGCGTTTCGGCGAAGGTTCTCGACGAGCTCGGCGAGCACGGGAGGTTTGTACCCTGCCTGCATTCCGTCGGCAAGCCCATTAACTCTCCCGAAGACGACGTCGCCTGGCCCTGCGACCCCGACAACACATACATTGTCCACTTCCCGGAAGAGCGCCTGATCATGAGCATCGGCTCGGGGTACGGTGGCAACGCGCTGCTCGGCAAGAAGTGCCTCAGCCTGCGCATAGCTTCGGCGATGGGCAAGGACGAGGGCTGGATGGCGGAGCACATGCTCATTCTCGGCGTCAAGGATCCGTCCGGCAAAAAGACGTATGTCACGGGCGCGTTCCCCAGCGCGTGCGGCAAGACCAACTTCGCCATGCTGATAGCTCCGAAGGCCCTTCAGGAAAAGGGTTGGCACATATCCTGCGTCGGCGACGACATCGCTTGGATAAAGCCCGCCGCGGACGGAAGGTTGTACGCTATCAATCCCGAAAACGGGTTCTTCGGCGTGGCTCCGGGCACCAGCATGAAGACTAATCCGAACGCGATGCTCTCCTGCGGCAAGGATACGATATTTACGAACGTCGCCCTCACCGACGACGGCGACGTGTGGTGGGAAGGCATGACTGACGAGCCTCCGGCGCACCTCAAGGATTGGCACGGAAACGATTGGACTCCGGCGAGCGGCACGCCCGCCGCGCATCCGAACAGCCGCTTTACGGCTCCCATTGTAAACTGCCCGTGTCTCGACGAGAATTTTGAGGCGCTTGGCGGAGTTCCGATTTCGGCGATAGTCGTCGGCGGCCGCCGTCCGAAGGGCATTCCGCTGGTGTACGAGGCCTTCAACTGGACGCACGGGGTGTATCTCGGCGCGATGATGGGGTCGGAGCGCACCGCGGCCGCGGAAGGCAAGGCGGGAGAGCTGCGTTCGGATCCGATGGCTATGCTTCCGTTCTGCGGTTACAACATGGCGGATTATCTCGGCCATCTGGTCAAGATGGGAAAGAATCTCAGCCAGACTCCGCGCTTCTACCACGTAAATTGGTTCCGCCGCGACGCGGACAACAGCTTCATGTGGCCCGGATACGGCGACAATGCCCGCGTGTTGGCGTGGATAGTCCGCCGCCAGAACGGCGAGGCCAAGGCCAGGGAGACCGCAATAGGGTTCATGCCCAATTACGAGGATCTCGATTTCGACGGAATGGAGTACGCGAAGGAGAAATTCGAGGAATTGATGACATTCGATCCCCAGACCGTCGCCGCCCAGCCGCTTTCGGAGGATCTCTACGAGCAGCTTCCGCACTCCCTGAAAGTGGAGCGCGAGGCTCTCTTGGAGCGTTTGAGTTAGCGCGTTGAGAAACTCGGCTTGTTAATATGGCGCGCTCCCGGCTGGGGGCGCGCTTTTTGCATGCCTGTTAAAAATCGTCTGAAAAGCGTGGGTCGGGCGGATTAAAAGTAAGTGGGGCAGGTTTGGCGCAAGAGGGGTTCTTTTAATGCGCCGTTTGGAAGTTTTGCGCGTTGGAATTAAAGGAGAACTATCGCGCGCGGTGTGCGCCTTAAATTCGTTTTAAAGCCGAAGGCGCGCCGCTTTCGGCAACTCCTTGTCCAGGGAACGATTCTTTGTTATT
>CALXMX010000164.1 GCA_944389575.1 uncultured Opitutales bacterium | reverse complement strand
CATGCTCACCGTGGTCCCGCGCCGGATCCCCCGCCGCTCCCCGACCCGCTCCGGCGGGCGGGGGCAGTTCCGCGTTCATCATCTCGTTCATGGCCGGCATCACGAAAACCGCGGCGTCCATAATTTTCGCGTACACGAATGCTTCGCCCTTGTCGCGGAAGAATATGGTGGAAAAGAGAATCGTTATGGCCAGAATCGGGCCGGTCGCAAGCAATGTAGCATAAGACAGCGACGAGGCCTGCACCGCAACCCTGTTTCTCACTATCCCGTTGACGGTTGAAACCGACGCCCTGAGAATAATCAGCGCGATTTTGCGCGCGCCGTGAAGCTGAGAAAGCGGAGTCTCCCATATCCCGCGCCAGAAAAAATCAAACATCTTTTTGAATACGCTCTTTTTCATAATCAATCAAAATGGCAAATTGCACCGCACCGCCGCAGAGACCGCGGCGAGTCCAAAGACGGCGGCAAGCGCGGGCCCGAGGCGCACAGTCAAAACTCCCGCCAACGCCCACGCCGCGCAGCGCCAGGCGCACATATCCGGCGCGCCCGGGCACGCTCCCGAATACCAGACGTACGCATACGCCCCCGCAAACGCAAAGCACGCAAAGCGCAAAAAGCCGAACGGCGCAACTCCCAGCGCAAGCGCCGCCGCCGACAGAATCGAAAACAGCGCGCCGAACGCGCGCAGAGACAGCAGCTTTCCGCCCTGAAAGCCGCCCAACCAAAAATCGAAGCCGAAGAATCCAAATTCGACAAAAAAGTACGCCAGCAAAAAGACGGCCGACATCAAAACGGCCGCCCGCCCGCGCCGCGCCAAATCCCCGGCGCTTTCCATTCCACCGGAAACGTCGCGCTCGCGTTTGCCGCCGTCCGATACGCCGCCTTTAGAAACGCTCATTTCAAATGCCTTCTTGGATCCTCCGCCCAGCCGAGCTTGCTCCTCAAAATCGCAAAGTGCGAATGCCCCTTGAGCCGCAGGAATTTCAGCATGCGGGACGACACGGAAATATCCATTTCGTCTCCCTCCTCAAGGTCGGCAATCTTTCGCCCGTCGGCGATGAGCGCGCTGTGCCCGCCGAGGCAGTGGACGCGAACCTTGGATTCCTCGCCGTAAATGAGGCTCCTGTTGCTGAGCGTGTGCGGGCATATCGGCGTCATCACAAACGCGCGCATCTCGGGGTGGATCAGCGGCCCGCCCGCGGAAAGATTGTACGCGGTCGAGCCCGTCGGAGTAGAGAATATCACGCCGTCTCCCGCGCACGCGGCGATGAACTCGCCGTCGGCGTCTATGCGGAAGGTCGATATTCCGTCCGCGCGCGAATCCTTCATTACAAAGTCGTTTAAGGCAACGTACTTTTTCCCGTCGAAATCGGCTTCGAGAAGCGATCGGGAAATCTCCCTGCCCCCGCCGGAAACAAGGCATATGAAATCCTCGCGGGAAATCGCCTCGTTGTAGCTCGCCAAAAAGCCGAGCTTGCCGAGGTTTATTCCGAACACGGCAATGCCGCGGCGCACGAGCGACGGCACGCAGGATAGAATCGTGCCGTCGCCGCCTATCGCGCAGCAGACGTCCTTTCCGTCAAAGGCGCAGTCGTCTACGGGAAATTCCGCGTTTATGTCGCAGTCGAATCCCGCGGAGGCCGCGTATCCGACGAGCCTCTCGGCTATGGACATCGCCGACGCCTTCGTCCTGTTGACTATGAAAAGGATTTTTTTCATCTTCAGCCACAAATGAATTGCGGAACGCGCCTTTTATCAACCATTTTTTCTAAGCATTCGCCTTCCGCGCAATCCGCATTCCCTTTCAAATTTGCCGGAAGGCCGCGCGCGCCCGCATCAGACCGCGAAAACGCGCATTGCCGCACAGCCACGCATTTTCATGCGGCTCCGTCAGGAAGCCAGAGTCGGTAGCACCGCATTGAAAAACGCCAGTCCCGCAAGAAACATCGCCGTCGCCAAGGCCGCTATTTTCAGGGCCTCCGAACGCGACGCGTTCGCGCACGTAAGCGCCGCAAACAGCAGCGCCGCCACATACAGATACGCGCTCAAAAACGCGCCGCCGCACAGCGCGTAAATAAAAATCCCGCCGTACGACACACCCGGCGCGCCCGTCTTTCTGCGAACCGGCGCGCCGCCGCGCGCGCAATTTCGGCCGCCGCGCAAACCGGCGCCAAGTCCCGACAAAAATCCCCCGCCCGGGTGCGCCTGCGGCGGCTCTTCAGTTTCGGAGGCCGAAGGCGGGAAAGCCGAAGAAACTTCCACCCCATCGGCGCTCCCCTCCTGCCCGGCCAAAAAATCCCGCACAAACACCGATTCGCCCGGTGAAACCTCCACAAAATATAGAAGCCCGATCTTCCCGCGCCCGACCAATTCCCTCATTTCCGAAGCGGTATAGCTGCCAAGAACTTTTCCCTTCCAACTTACGCTGTACTTATTCATTTTTCTCCCTCAACGCGCTCTCGACCGAAACAGTTTCGTCGAACACCGGAGAATACGGGAGCAAAACCGCCGACTTTATCTGGTCCGCGGCGTAGCGCGCAAGCGCGCCGTCCGCCGAGAATGCCAAGGCCGCGCCCGACACGCTTCCGGAGAATTTTCCCTCCGCGTCGGCCGCGCCGACATACTTTGGAGGATTCTCCTTCGCCCGGATCACCGCGTCGCGGACGTTGGCGGCCTCTATCGCATAGTCTCCATCGGCGGCTCCCGAATACAGCTGGTTCTCCACCAGCTGGCGCCTCGGGCGCCCCTCGAAAATCCACGAGTACGGGAAGAACTTTTCCGCCGCCTTCTCGACCTCCGCCTTGCGCTTCTGCGCGGAGGGCGAATACGCCAGACCGCTGCCCACAGGATCCTCCGCCAGCTTTGCGAATATCGCGCGCTCGACCATCAGCTTGTATATGGGATTGACGTTTGCGCGCTGGATCTTGGAGAGCGCGGCAAGCGTGGATTTCTCCGCGGCGGTCTTGAGCGCGGCCCTGCCCGCCTGCGATTCCTCGGACAGCGCCCCGCCCACCAAAATCTCGCCGCGCGGCGACGAATCCTTGAGAGTCTGCAACCTGTAAAGAACCTTCGACACAACCCCGCCGAGCGAAATTTCGTCGGCCTGCTGGAGCACCTCCGAGCCGCCGCTCCAACTGTTCGTCTGTTCGCTTATCGGCCCGCGCGTGTAGACGTCCGAAGCCCCGCTCGAAGACTGCGAAGTCTTGGAGTATTTATAAACGTCCGTCAGCAGCCTGTCCTGCGTGAACACCGACTTTGTAAACGGCCCGTCGTATATTTCGTCCAGCGGGAAATCCGCCCCCTTCAGGCCGAACGCAAAAAGGTTTTTCAATTCGTCGGCGTTTTTGACGACCAGGGCGAATCCCGCAAGATACTTGGGCGGAACGCCGTCCCCAAGCTGGACTATGGAGTTTGCCGCGGACATGTACTCGGCCAAACTCTTGGCCTCCGAAACGGACTTGGCCAGCATCGCGTACCTCCCGCGCGCCTGCCGCAACGTCTGAAGGCGCGCGGACAAATCGGCGTACTTCGCGGCCTCCGATTCCCCGACCTTGAAAAACCGCGTGGTGTCCGACATCGGAGCCTCGAGTTTCTTCAATATCTCGTCGCACTCGTTTTCAATGGCCAAATCCCCCAAATCCGCCGTCTCGTACCTCGACACTATTTTTTCAAAGTCCCCGAGCAGCTTGGAGACGCTTGCGGCCACGGCCTTCCTGCGGCGGTCCAGCGAGCGCGCGAATTTTTCGGCGCACTCTTCAACGGAATTTCTGACGGATACCGCGTCGGAGCGGTTCATCGTCGATACGGCGTTCTCAAGCCTTTCAATATCGGCCGCCGCAAGCGCTATTTCCGAAGTCGGGGCATTGTCGACGTCAACGGCCGACACCTTCTTGAGCAAGCCTGCAACACGCTCGAGCTCCGCCGCGCGCGAATTTAAATCCTCCCTTATAGCGGACAGCCGCTCCGAAAACGGCGACCTGCGCGAAAGCTCCGGAAAATCCGCCTCAAACTCCTCCATCGACTTCCGCGCGACAGAGTAGTCCTTGAGCTTCTCAATTGCGGCCACGCGCTCTCTGGCGGCGGATTCAGTCCTCGCCGACTTCCACATTGAAAAGCCCCCCCACGCCGCGGCGCAGAGAACCGCGGCCGCCGCGGCCGCATACGCGCCCCTCGCGGCAAGCGCCGCCTTCTGCTCCCTGCGCAAACGCGCAACCTCCGCGTCCGCGCGCGACTCGAGCGAAGCGTCCAAAGACACCCCGCTGTCGGCTTTGAGCTTCAGAATCTTCGCCATGCGCTCCGCGCGCCCGCCGCCCGACGGAGCCTCCAATTCGGCCGCCAAAAGGTTGCGCGCCTCGGCCTCGTGTTGCGCCTTGAGGCGCTCCTCCTGGATTTCGGAAGCTTTCTTCCAGGCCTCGTCCATCGCCTCCAATGCGGACTTGTCAAACTCCTCGCCGCCGCGAAGGGCGTTGAAGTCCGCCACCATTTCTATCACCCTCTCCCAATCGGACGAGGGATTCAACGACGGAAGGTCGGCCAAAATCTTTTCGCACTTGGCGCGGTCGCGCTGGCGGGTGCGCTTTTGATTGTATTCCAGCGCGCGCGCAAGAACGGGGCTGTCCCCGGCGAAGTCGGCGTTGGACTCCACAAATTCAAACTCCTTGAAGAAAAGCTCGTCGTCGCCTTTCCGCATCGCCTCGTCGAGCTTTTCAAGGCCCTTTTTGACCATCAGGCGAGTCAGCCTGTTGACTTCCCCGCGAACTTCGGCGTCGTATGAATTTATCTTGGCTATGGTCTTGATTACGGCGAGGGCGTCGGAATACTTGCGCATTCTCATGGCGCGCCGATAGTCGCGGTACAGCGGGTGCGTCTGGGTGACACCCCTCGTGTACAGGGAGTTCAACAGCTTTATCTGAGCGTCGTCAAAGCGCGACGGGTACGGGAGGCCGGCGGCTATGCAATAGTCGCGCCACTGGCCGCTCTCCTCGAAGCTCAGCGAGTTTATCGTCTCCAGAAGCGAAGCCGACTCGGCAATCTGCAATGCCGGATAGTCCCGCCCCGCCCTCAACAGCGCTATGCAATGCTCAAGCGCTGACTCCGCCTCCGAGCACAAACGGCAATATTCGAGCGCAAGCGCCCTCTTTTGCATTTCCGACATGTCGGAGCGCCCCCCCAACACTGCCTGGATTTTTACTATCAGATGTTCAATCGTCATATCCCGCTAAAAAAGTTGCGTCTTTGCCAAATTATTTTGAATGCCCCCGCAGTCTCCCGCGGGCGTCCCCGGGCAATCCGCCGGAAAGCGCTCCGCGCCCTCCGCAAAATTCACAAACAACAGCGCGGCCACCAAAATCGCGAGCGCCACAACCACTCCGGAAAGTATTATCGCCGCAGACCCCGGCGCGCGGCGCTCCGGAACCACAACCTCAAACCTACGCGCTCCGAACTCCGGCTTGGCCGCCTTGAGGTTGAATTTCTCGATGTTGTTGAGCTCCCCCGTGCGCGCGTACTCCGCCGCCCTGCAATTCGGAAGCTCCGGAGCCGTCCCGGAAGCCAAATCCGCAACGCCGGGCTTGGGCGGCTGGCCGGAGGCGGAAATCCCCTTCCAAAGGAAATCCGCGGAATTGTCGCTTCCAAAATAGCACGTAGTGTACGTCACCCTCCACGAATCCAGCGGATTTACAAAGAGCGACAAGCTCTCGGCAAAAAGCCCCAAAATGGTCGGCGAATCCTTCCTGCCGCCCCGTATTTCCCCGCCGGACTCCGACAAGCACGCCGCGCACCCGGCGTCCGAAAAAATCTTTTCCCACCGGCGCGCCGGCAGCTCCGCGGGCGCGGGAATGCCGGACAAATCCACGTCATCTATGTAGCGCGGCTCGCCGCTCCACGAGTCCAGCCAGCCGTCCCAATAAAGCATGATCTGCGCGCTGTTGCACGCAAGCCCCGCAGCCTCCTCCTCCGACAGCACGAGGTGGTGGGCTATGTAGTTGTTCCTGTTCGTGTAGTCCGTTCCGCAATCGCACGTCCTGGTGAGAACATGCCAGTTTGAGGAGCCGCACCTCACAATCCTGTGCGAAAACACCGGCCCGGAAACCGCGGAGGAATCGTAGGAACTGCACCGCTCCACCATCGATGCGAGCGCCTCTCCCATTCCCGCGCCGCGGGCCACCGTGGAAAAGCCGCTCCGCCCGCGCACCAGCGACACGGGGCAACTCGTGTATATCAGCTGCTGCGCCATGTCATTTTCCGCCCTTTACGGGTATGAGATTCGTAGTCTGCGAAAGCGCCCAAATAGTCGGAATTTCAACGGCGTGCGGCGCTATCTTCGACGGAATCGGAGCTATCATTCCGACGCACTTTCCCTCCTTCAGCATCTGCGGCGAATGGCCGAGCGCGCTCAGCTCAAAATATTTCACGTTCGTCGAAATGGTCTGCGCCTGCGCGACTATCGCCGGATCTATGCGCAACATTAGGGATTTTAGAATCTCGCTGTTAGACTCCACTATGTCCAAATCCAGAGCGCCGCCGCTTATCGGATTTTTTATCTCGCCCGCCAGCAGATGCCTCCACATGTCGGACTTGCCGATGATTATCGCAAGCGGCGTGTCTATCCGCTTAGAGGCGTCTATCGAGAGAATCCTCTTAATGCGCACCTCCATTTCCGAAAGTATGGTGTCCTGCTGGTCTATGCGCCCCGCAATGTCGAGCTGCGGATCCGGATAGTCCTTCAGCAGATTCTTGAAGCCGTAATTCGACGCCGGATCAAACAGGAAAAATATCGCCGACGAACTCGCCACGTGCATCGCCCCCGGAGACTCCTCTATGTCCAGCCCCGGCTCGAAATGCTCGCCCGCATTGTCGTAGAAAATCATGGAGGTCGACGCCGTGCCGTCCTTCGACAGCGAATACGTCATGGGCCTCGGAAGCGCGACAACTTTGCCGAAGCGCGGATAGCGCTCGTACATCGCCCCCTCCAGCGCGGTCTTGGCCAAAATGGCCTCCTCCGGAGTGCGGGCGGAGAACAGGCGGTTTTTCATCTGCGTCAAAAGCATGTTCCCCGACGGGTCCAAATCCTTCATCACTATCGAAAAATTCGAATACAGCGAATTTTGAAGCTCGCGTATGAGCACGCTTAAATAATACGACTTGCCCGAACTCGGGGCCCCGACTATCGACATTATCTTTTGGTCAAGCTCCAGGTAGTTCGGCGGCAGCTTCCTCCTGCAATGCGGGCAGGCGATGTCGGGGGACGGCATTCCGGCGGCGTCCAGAGCCACGCCGTCGTCGTTGAATGTGGTGGGAAGAAAGCGCAGCATCTGGTCGTCCCCCAAAACGGGGTCCCCGCGCAGCGACTCGTGCGAGGCGATGCTCATCGCGTCGCCGACGTCAAACTTTATCCAGCAGAGCGGGCACGTGACCGCGTACTCGGAAGACGCCGCCAGCACCGGCACGGGGTCCGACAATGTTCCGACGTCCGCCCCCTGAAATCCGAAAACCCGCGAAAAGTGAAAGCCCGTCTCAAAATTCGCCGGGCAAATCGCCAATCCGGCGCCGCTCAGACCGCGCCTCAAGACCGAATCCCTGATTCTTCCAAACGGAACCTCGTCCTCTATCCGCCCGTCATCTATGTGGAAGACGAGCCACTTTGAAACGTCCATTCCCTTTGCGCGCTCCGCCAGGGATTCGTCCACAATCAGATAGAACAGCCGACCGTTGAACTGGATTGTGCAGATGTCGTCAAAGGCGATTCTCCCCTCGGCTTTTCCGCCGTTTATGTACAGATTTTCGGCTCCGCGGGACTCGACGTAAAACAGCCCCTTCTCGCAAACGACCTCGAAAAGCTCTCCGGAGTCGTCGATCCGGAGAACGCAGTCGGCATTGGAACCGCATTTTACCGGAGCTTCTCCGAATGAATAATGGCCCGATTGGGAACAGTCGAACAAATACACGCGCGCGCCCGCGCCCCTCTGATTTGATTGTTCTGGCATATGAAATAGAATCCTTTTTTTTATCTTCGCAAAAATCGGCCCGCGACGCAAACATTTTTTATCGGATTTTGGCGGGCTTCAAAGGCGCGCCTTCGCCGCGCAACCTGCGAGCGCATAAGATAAAAAACGCGCCAAACAGGCGTTCTTTTAGATGCCTTTACGCGCTCCGCGGGCGATTCGCAAACTCGCGCGCGGACAATTCGCCAACCCGCGCATATACACTTCTTGCTTCTCCCACCCCTCTGCGTCAGACCCCATGCAAGTAAAACCGCCGCAACGCCTCGAAACGCGCACACTCCCCCGCCTATCTTCATCACTCGCCCCGCAAGTAGAACTACCTCGACACCATGAGGCGTGCGCGTATCCCTCCCCTTCCACATCGGCCACCCCGCAAGTAGAATTGTACGATGCCTCAAAGCTTGCGTGCATTCCTCACCCTCCACCGCCAGCCGCCCCGCAAGGGTTTCCCGCCAGGCTTCCCGTCCTTTCCGCAGTTTACGTCTTTTTCGCAGTTTCGTCGTATTCCGTTATCCCGCTTCCGCCGCCCTTTGTTGCCGCGCGAAACAGACAGACGTACCAAAATCGGCGCGAGATATTCTTCAGCCGCGCGACTCCCGCCAAAGCCAGCCCAATATAAGAGATTTTTTAATTTTCCAATTCGCCGCAAAACTCGCAGGACAAAAAATATTCACGCATTTTTGCCGCAACGCGCAGACATGCGGCGGAGAAAAATCGCGAAAAAAATACCGCGATATTTGGATATAAACGCCCGTTTTTTCGCAATTTCGGCGTAAAAATGCGAATGCGCCTCCGCGGCCTCAATCGTATAACCCGTCGCCTCAATCGTAATAATAGATAAGATTAGAGATTTTTCTATATATTTGAAAATTTTTCTTTAATAAAATATAAAAAAGTATATTTTTATAAAAAAATAAAAAAAATTTATGGAAATAAAATATTTACGGAACTTTCATAAAAATAAAAAGTCTATCAATAAACACAACAAAACAAAAGGTTCCCCAATGGCTACTAGCACAATACTCCCCGCGTCTACTAAAGGCGACACAAAAGATTTTCTCAACCGCCTAAAGGGAGGGGACGACAACGCCTTCGGCCAAATGGTGAAGGAAAATTGGGATAAAATATACAATCGGGCAAACAGCCTTCTCTCAAATCCGCAGGACGCCGAGGAAGTCGCGCAAGACACATTCATACGGGCGCGCAACAGCATACTGAATTTTAGGGGCGAATGTTCCATATCCACATGGCTGTACCACATAGCTACAAACCTGGCGCGAAACAAACACTGGTATTGGTGGCGCAGAAAACGCGGATGCTCGGTGTCTTTCGACGCTCCTGTCAGCGAGGACTCCACCATCACGCTCTCCGACGTGATCCACAACGACGATCTCACTCCGCTCGACCAAATCGACAGCGAAGAGTTTATGAGTCTGCTTCCAAAGGCAATCGACTCGCTTCCAAAAAAGTATTCCGAAGTTATAAAATTGCGCAACGAAATGGACCTCAGCTACGAGAAGATCGCCGTGAAAATGAGCATAAGCGTAGGCACCGTGAAGAGCCGCCTGTCCCGCGCGAGGGAATACCTGAGAATTGAACTTGAAAAATTAGTCTAATTCAGACACGCTGCGGTCGATAAAAAGACCGCATTTTCATTAAATGTTCATTTCAAGAGACAGATTTTCCGAATTGGTTTCGCTGTACTTGGACGACGAGGCGTCCGTGGAGGAGCTTAAGCTGCTCTCCGAATGCGTAAATAGCAATGCGCAAATGCGCGCGATATTCGTTCGCGCATGCAGGATTCATGTTGCAATCTGCAAGCTTTACAACAAGCCCGTCAGACTCAGAAAAATTTACGGCCTCGACTTTGCGCTGAAGGCGAAGCCAAAAAAGAGCGCCGCAAAAATTGCGTGCGAATGGGGGGCCGTTGCGGCGACGGGGCTGGCCTTCATAGGGCTGTCGGCATTCGTGCTTATCAACGCCTTTGGAACGCGCGCTGAAACGCTTCCGGTGAAGGTCCATACAAACCCGAAGTACTCATACCTGATTGTGGAGTTTGGCGAATCCAAAGACGCCAGAAAAAATCCGAAAGTATTTTCCGCGCTAAAAATCAGCCGGCGCGGCGGCACGCCCGACGCCGCCCAATAGACTGCGGCAGCCTTCCGCCGAAACTCGGGCGCATGCGCTGCGAACGGGAGCGAGAAAGGTGAAATTTGCAAACCGCGCCCGGCGGACGCGCCAAAAAAACCGCCCGCCTCCGCGGCGTTTCCCCTTCCGGCGGCGCCCGGAAAAATCCGGCGAAATTGCCCGTTCGCATACGGCGGAATCGCCAAAAAGTTTTACAAAACGCAAAAAAAAGCTTGCCCTAATCCCCCATGTCTATTTATCCATTCCCCTTTATAAATTTTAAAGACAATGAAAAAGGCTACCATTAAAATACAAGGCAAACAACTCACCGTATCCGAGGGAGACATCGTTTTTGTAAATCGCATAGCAGGTTCCAAGGCCGGCGATTCGATTGAAATCGGCGAAGTCCTCATGGTCGGCGAAGGCGCCTCCGCAAAGTTCGGCGCGCCCACCGTGGAGGGGGCTTGTGTTTCGGCCAAGATATTGGAAAATAAGCGGGGCGATAAGGTTGTAATCATAAAGAAGAAACGCAGAAAGGGCTACCAGCGCAAGCAGGGGCATCGCCAGGAACTTTCCGTCATAAAAATCGAATCCATCAAGTCGTAATCAAGAAAGGTTTTTGCAATGGCACATAAAAAAGGTCAAGGTGCGGCCAAGAACGGCCGGGACTCCAACGCCCAGAGAAGGGGCGTAAAGAAATACGGCGGAGAATTCGTTCAGGCGGGCTCCATAATAGTGCGCCAGTGCGGTACAAGATTCCACTGCGGCGAGAATGTCGGAATGGGTAGGGACTACACCCTCTTCGCCCTCGTGGACGGAACCGTAGCTTGGGACGGCGCGCACAGGCGCGTATCCGTGGTCGCGGCTTCTTAATCTGAAGAAATCTCCAAAAATAAGGGCTCCGATTCAATCGGCGCCTTTTTTTTTGCGCCGAAAAAAATCCCTCCTCAAGGGCGCGCGGCAATTCCGATTTTAATAGCAATTCTTATTTGGCACAACAGCTCCCATTCCGCATAACAATTTCCGTTCCGCGCGGCGATTCCAATTCCGATTAAATTTACCCCCTACCCCGCGCCGAAAGAAAACGCGCAAAAAGACGAAAAACTGCACGCGCCAAACGGCTCGCGCGCCGACGCGGAAAATCCCCTGCAATTTCTTCTTAAAAAGATTTTCGCGCACACGCGCGCAACCGACCCTGCGCGCGGCGCAAAGCGCACGTCGCGCCGCGCAAAACACCCGGCACAAAGCGCAAAATACCTGACGCACAGCGCAAAATACCCGACGCGCCGCGCAGAACAAACCGCCGGATACTCCCGCCAAAGAAGGAGGAAAGCGGCTCGCGCGCCGCGGGAGAAAACTTACCCGCGGACGCCCTCCGAGCCTTCCAGCGCCTTCAAAACCTCGTCCGCCAAGGCGTCGAAAGCGGCGGAAACGGATTCCGACGGGGCGGAAGAATACAGCGACTTGTCAATCGGAATGCGCGCCAAAACCGGTATACCCAAGTGCGCCGCCGCGCCGTCGGCGTATCCCTCGCCGAACACGAACTCTTTGGAGCCGTCCGGCATCTGGAAGTACGCCATGTTTTCCACGAGCCCGAGAATTTTTACGTTGCTCTTTCCAAAGAGCATCGCGCCCCTGGCGGCGGTCTGCGCGGCGAGCGAATTGGGAGTCGTCACAATCAGAGCTCCGGAGATTGGAACAGTCTGCACCATACTCAAAACCGCGTCGCCCGTTCCCGGAGGAAAGTCCATTACCATCGCGTCCAAATCTCCCCAATCGACGTCTTCGGCGAACTGCTTGAGGGCGCTGCTGACCATGGGACCGCGCCATATGAGAGGCTGGTCGTCGTCCACCAACATTCCCATTGATATGACTTTGATTCCGTCGATTTGCGGAGGAATGATTTTTCTATTCTCATCAACCGCGGGGAACTCCTTCTTGCCGAATAGAATCGTCGCGCTCGGGCCGTAGACGTCGCAGTCCATCAAGCCGACGCGCGGAGTATCTGCGGAAAATTTTCTTGCCAGCGCGCGCGCGAGGTTCACCGCCACGGTGCTCTTCCCGACGCCGCCCTTCCCGGAAGCCACCGCAATCTTCCAACGCACGTTGCGAAGCAGATTCTCGTTCACAGAGACGGGCGCGGAGGAGGGATCCTCCTTCAGCAGCTCGACGTCGAACTCGCACCCCGGGAAGGAGGAGGCCAGCAGTTCCGACGCCTTCTTGACAACTTCGCGCGCCCGTTCCGAATCCGCGCCGGCGAATATGCGCACCTGAGCGCGCGAGCCTTCCGCCTTGACATATTTGACCATGCCGAAGCTCACTATATCCCTGTCGTACGGGGGATATTTTATCTCCGACAACACTTTTAGAATTTTGTCTTTTTCCAACATTTTCGTCCAATAGGTTAAAGTTTAAATTTGAAACGTCGAGATTGAAACTCACGCCGCCCAAACTTTGCCCACGCACAAAAGCGCAAATTCAGG
>CALXMX010000163.1 GCA_944389575.1 uncultured Opitutales bacterium | reverse complement strand
ATCATGGCGAGATTGGCGATGTCCACGAGATGTTCGCGGTTTCTGTCCCCTCTATATAATAAGAGGCGGTTTTCGATGGAGCCGATGTTGTCGTACTTTGCGTGGCCTATTTGGGATTGAAGTGAGCCGTAGCGGAAGTAGCCCATGATTAGGCGATTCCTGCGGTATTCCTCGAAGCGCGGGCAGGACTGGATGCGAGCGATTTCGTCGAGGCTCGGCGCGGATTCTGCGGGCTCAAAAACGCCCGCCTGTTGAAGCAGACGGGCTCGGAGGTAATCGTGGACGGTTTTCATAACCCCAGAACGACAAAAATTAAAACAAATGCCAGACAGCTGTCTTCCATAAAAACGAGAATCAGGGCGCAAAGGAGTATCTTGTGAAACGGGTCAAACATTTCAGAAGGGGCAGTTGTCGGAGATTTCGCGTGCGGTTCTGCGGTGTTTCGCTGTTTTGGCAAGGGTTTGTCCTTTTCTCTCGGCGGCTCTCTTTCGCGCCGAGAGTGTGTAAAAGAGCTGCATCAGCTCGTGCGCAAGGAGCGCGCCGCGCCAGTGCCGCGTGTGGAATTTTCCGAAGGAAACGGCCGCAATGTAGGCGGGCGGCATGTCGAGTTCGTCTATCAAATGCGCTATCCGCCGCGCCTCTCCGTCAATGTACATCCGAATAATTTTCAAGGGCGATATGACGAGTTCGTCGCGCACGAGGAGTTCGCGTATCGCGCCAAGGACGACATCGTAATCTCCGTGGGTGAACGCCCTATGGCTCTTGTATTCCCCGCCGAAAATCTCCTCGGTTATTTCGCGCCGCCAGGCTTCGCGCTCGGCGGCCGACAGGTTGAACTTGCGGCCGATTTCGCCCCAAAGCCCCCAGTATTTGGCTTCCTCGCGGTTGGTCTTACGTTGCCGAGGAGACTTTGCTTTTAGCCCCCTGCGGACGGGTTTTATGGGAGTTTCAAGGGTCGATGTCATTGCCTTGCCTCCATGATTGCGCGGGCAAAATTGTCGAACCACATTTGCGCCTCGTTCTTGGCGTCCTCCTCGTCAAGGAATCCGCAATCCAATAAAATTTCATCGCCTTCGATTTCTATTCCGAAAGAGTAGTGCGGCGGGTCTCCCTCTTTTTCAATGAAAAGCCGCGCCGCTCCCTTCGGGAGATTCGCCCATTCCCTGCCGCTCTCATATTCCCATGCAAGCGGCTTTGCGGAACGCGCCGCATTCGCACGCTTATTCCAGGCGTCTGCGGCTTGTTTCTTGGTACACGACACGGGCAATACCGCGCCGCACTCCGCGCAATGCGCGCAATATGCCCTGTTTGCGCCGAGTATTTCAATCTCGCAACTCCCGCAAAACGGGCACGGTTTTAACTCGTTTTTCATTTGCCTTTGCCTTTCTCAATGCCTTCAAATATTCCGGCTATTTTAAACGATAGAATCGCGTTTATAAAAAGGAAGAGAGCTTCGCATGTCTTTCCCCCGCCGACGGCGTATAAGCCGACTGTCAAGGCGACTAATAGACGCGATGTAATATATCGCGGGAATCATATCATTCGCTCCCCGCATTGTCCTTGATTTTGTCGGCGAAGAACTGCTCGGTCTGGGTCAGCTGGAAGAGTTTTTTTATCCAGCCGACGCCCCTGCCGAGCGCATCGGCGATTTTCGACTTGTCGAGCTTGTAGGTCGCGTTCAGATACTCCATGCCGCGCTTTTCGGGGAGCGCGAGAAGCTGTTCGACCATGGCGGCGTCGGTGATTTTCAGCACCGGAATGACGGCCGCGGGATTGTCCCTGAATCCCCATGTAGCCGCCTTCGTCTGCGCGGATTTGCCATTGCCGAGCAGTCTCTCGCGGTGGTCGAGCGCGTATTTCTTGGCGCGGTTGAACTCCGTTCGATGGGGCTTTTCGACTTCTTCTATCCGCTTTCCCCATTCAAGGCTTAGCGCGATTTTCGCCTCGTTGAATTGCGCTTTAAGAGTCTCGATGCGCGCCGCGCTTTGCGCGACGGAATCTATCACCGCGAAAAATTCCTCGTCGTTTTTGATTTTGGCCATGTCAGATTTCCTTTCTATTTCTCGGTTTTTATGAAGTTGTATTCTTCCGCCACCTTGCGCGCGCGCTCGTAAGTGTCGTAGTTTCCCCATGTCTGCGCGCCGCTTTGAAACTTCCAGACCCCCTCCGGAGTTTGGAATATGCGCGCCTTCCTTATCTCGGGGCCGGAATCCGTGCCCAACGCGCGCCGCGCGGCGTTTACGAGCTTTTTCATTACGCGCATGGCAGGGCCCTCATTTCGTCGGCTTTGAGGAGCAGCGAATCCGGGAGGCTCGGCGGAAGCTCGGCGAGAAAGTCCCCGACTTCAACCGCCCTGTTTTGCGAGGCCGCAAAGCGCGCCGCCGCCTGCAACGCCCTAAGCGGTATACGCATGCGGCCGCGCTGGCGGTCGAGGTATTTCAGAAACGGCAGAATCGCCCTGCGGTCGCTTTCCGACTTGAAGCCCGCGGCCTTTGCGAATGCGAGCAGGTCGCGGTCGCTGCTGAAATTCGGCAGGCGCAGAATCTGGTCTTCGCCGCCGCCGCGCCCGATAAACTGGTCGAAGAAGCCGCGGCTGCGGCCGTTCATCACGCGGCTGAGGCTGTCGCCCTCGCCCGTCGCCTCATCCACGAATATGAGCACGATTGCGCACTTGGTGATGTCTTGCACGGCTTGCAGGAACGAGAAAGTCGGCTGCGTCATTCCCCTGCGCGGGTCGTACATGCGCTGGGCGTTGTCGATTATAAAACAGTGGTTCGGCTTGGCGTTGTCCTCCACCCACTGCACTTTGCGGTATGTCGCGACGCTTTCGGGGCAGCCGAGGAACTTTGACATTCTGCTTGCAAGCGGCATGAGGTTGGAGGTCGCGGGGCTTTCCATGTAAAAGGTGTCGCGCTGCGGGCGGCTTGCGGCGTAGTAGCGCGCAGAATAAGATTTCTGCCCTGCGGTCGAACCTACGACGTACAGCCACTTGCAGATGTTGTCCTTCTGTCTCACGGCGTCGATGGCGTTTCGCATCAGGCGCACGATGTCCGTTTCCGTGTGGGGAATGATTCCGCTCGTAAGGCGCCCGATTTCCGCGTCGCGCACGGCCTTCGCCATTGCTCTTATGGCGTCGATTGATGCGGTGAAAACGCCCTTTTCAATCCAGCCGCCCGAAAACAGTTTGAAAAAGTAGTTGTCGCTTTTGGCGACGCCGAGCGTCTGCAAGTTGGCCGCAAGCACCTTGCGGTTGCCCTGGCACTTGTCGAGCATGTACTTGTACAGGTCGAGCACGTCCTGCCTCACTTCTTCGGGGTAGTTTGCGGTCAGCCCCTCAACTTCGTTTAACGATTTTGCCATTATTTTCTCCTTTGCTGTGTTAAAAGATTTCTTCTCCGCCTTCGATTCGGCGCGCCGCAGCCGCCTGCCGCGCGAATCTCTCCGCCTGCGCGTCCCGCAGGGCGCGGTTGCG